>CAZKNL010000031.1:0-10361 GCA_964554155.1 uncultured Pseudomonadales bacterium
ACTATAATCAACCTACCTATGCTGATCGACCACGCTCAGGACATCGCCATTCAAGCAGTTCTCCAGGCAGGTGAGGTTCTTAAAGAAAACCTCAATCAGATTAAAACCATCACCCTAAAAAGTGATCGGCGTGACATTGTCACCAATGTTGACCTTGCAGTGGAGAAAATTTTAATTGCGGCAATTCAAGTAAACTTTCCTTCCCACGCGATTCTTTCTGAAGAAGCTGGGGAGATTCTCGGTGAAAGTAAGTATGAGTGGGTCATCGATCCAATTGATGGCACGATCAACTACATTCATGGGCATCCGCCATTTCGGATTGGGATGTGTTTGTTGGAAGAGGGTCAGCCGATCGTGACTGTCCTCTATGGTCCAACCCGTGATCATTTATTTGTGGCGGTCAAAGGCAAAGGAGCAACGCTCAACCACAAGCCGATTCATGTGTCGGTCAATGACGACCTGCATAACTCGATTTTCATGACGCATTTGTCTTCAAAACGACTCCCTCGGCTGCGGACGCTTGCTTCGTTGGAAAGAATTTATACTCACACTTCGCACGTTAGAATGTTTGGCAGTAGTTTGGCGTCAATGTGTTACATCGCTGAAGGCAGATATGATGTTTTCTTCAACGTGGAAACAAAGCCGTGGGATATCTTGCCTGGGGCGTTGCTGATTGAAGAAGCTGGGGGTAAGGTGAGTGATATTCGTGGACAAAAGGTTGCTCGAGAGATTACTTCTGTCTTAGCGACCAATGGCTTGGTTCATCAGCAGATGTTAGAGCTTTTGACTGATATTTAAGTTATTAATACAATTACCATAATTACTACAAATGTCCACAAATCCGCTTAATCCCTCCCCACCTCCGGAGCATACAGTTTCTCTCAAGGAAGTTTTCACAAAACTGCGCGCAAATAAAATCATCGTACTCACCCTGCTCATCCTTTTAGCAACCACTGGAAGCATCTCCGCCTACTATATCCGCACCCTCTATAAACAAACCAAGCAACAAAAGCAACTCCTCCAAGTTGGCCAAGACCAACAAACAGCCCTCGAACTCCAACTCAAAGAACTAGAAGAAAAATTGAGCACTACCACTACCGAGCTGCTCACTCTCCAAGCTGAAGATCAGCGCAAAATTAATCAAGAATTAATGGCCGAAATCAAAAACATCCAAACCACTTACAAAAATGCAGTCACTGGCTATAACGATCTACTTGATTTGAAAGAAGATGTCACCCAAGCACAGACCCAACCCATGGATGCTGATTTTGCTAGTGCTCTCACCTTTCTTTCTCAACGTAACTATGCATCCGCCTCAGCCAAACTTGTTCTTTTAAAGCAAAGTATCCAGAAAAAACGCACGGAGTTGGCTGCTGCCGGAGGAGTTGTCCCTGCCAATGTGCCAACCAATAATGCTGCCCCGGATTCAGGATATCGACGCCAAACAGTGGATATTGATGTGGGCAAGTTTGTGGTCGATATCGTGGCTGCTGATTTGGGTAGCACACGGGTAGTGGTGGAGACAGCCTCGACCGGAGACTGTGCAGATAACTGTCCAGTGGATTCTCTATCGACATATGTTTCCCGAGCAGGTGGGTTTGCGGGGATCAATGGTCCGTACTTTTGCCCAGCTGAGTATCCCGCTTGTGCTGGCAAGACGAACTCTTTTGACACCTTATTAATGAATAAAAATAAGGTCTACTTCAACTCTGGAAATAATGTTTATAGCAATGTGCCGGCGGCAATTTTTTCCACCAGTGCAAGATTTGTGGGGGCCTCTTCTGAGTGGGGTCGTGATACAGGGGTGGATTCCGTAATCGCCAACCAACCGCTGCTCTTGTCTGGTGGCGAGATTCGTTTTGGTGGTGATGGCGATCCCAAAAAAGGCAGTCGTGGTTCACGCAGCTTCATTGGCAGTAAAGGCAACAAGGTCTATATCGGTGTTGTTCGCAGTGCGACCGTGGCAGAAGTTGCTCGCGTATTAAAGGTGTTGGGACTAGACAACGCGCTCAACTTAGACAGCGGTGGCTCAACGGCCATGATGGCAAATGGCAAGTATGTAGCTGGACCAGGCAGAAATACTCCCTTTGGGATTGTGTTGGTCAGAAGGTAAACTGCCAGTATAATCACCCTTGAACAAACCTTTGCGGGATTAGTTCACCGGTAGAATGCATCCTTCCCAAGGATGAGAAGCGGGTCCGATTCCCGTATCCCGCTCAATAACTCACCACACTAAACTCTCTTTTTTCAGGTCGGTAACACGGATACTCTTTCCCGATTTTTAATTTTTCGAGTGTTGAGCAAAGAATGAAATTATTAGTTTTTGTTACAAGTTGAACAGGGTTTTGTTGGGTGTCATAGAGTTCATCTTGCGTTTGATCAGTAACCCCACCCGGATAATACAGAGTAAAACGAACAAGGTGATCTTTTCTGCCACCATATACAATGCTCGTTTCATTTGTAAAATCATGAGGCATAGACAAGTACTGTTCGTACATTGCGCGTAATTCGGGTGAGTTTTCCGCACAGTTCATGGCGATATGAACTGGTTTTTGAAAGTTTGGAGGTAAGTTTTCTTTGGGCGTAGTAGGGTCATAGGGTGGATCATCTTCAACAATTGTGAAATGGTATAAATACTTCCCTTTTGTAAACCCTATTTTTCTGGCGAAAGCTCCCCCTGGATATTGGTACAACGGAATATCATTTGGCTCTGAATAAACAAAACCATTACTTTCCATCTTTTGGCGGAACTCGGGGATTTTATTTGCGATCTGTTGGACGCTAACGCCTTTCCCATTATTATTCTCAAAATAATTTGTCCAGTTACCAGCCAGCTCAAAAGCAATGTATGGCTCGTTATTTTTATATCGCCATTTCACGATCCCTGTTTCGCTGTATCCAACACCCCTGTCAATGATGGGTTCCATTGGAGCAGTCGGATCTACCGGATTGAAAGAATAAAACTCCGTTTGACCAAAGCTATGATTTGGCCAACTTTGACTCATGATACGCACCACATTTTTGTAGTCAGGGCAATTTTGTGGAGGTGAGAATGGATTGTTAAATGAAGAGTGGGTGATAATAAATTCTGTTAATTTTGCAGACCAGGAATAAGGAACAATGGGGTCAAAAGGCATCAGACCGCGGACTTCAAAACCAATCAAAGCAATAACTACACACAATATAACTTTGCCTAGTTGAGTGAGTAGAGTTTTTAGATGAGGAATTTTAATTTTCATGGGTGAAATTTTCAGTATCTTATTCTAACATCAAGGGACATCATTAATTACATAACATGTCAAAAAACCCCACTCACTCTCAATGGCAAAAGGCAGTTAACTGGTATAGTCAGATCATGGGTGAAACAGGAGATGAGTTAAATCGGAAAATTATTCGGCCAACTTTGTTGGAAGTACTTGGCAACTTAAAAAACAAGACCTTGCTAGATGTTGGATGTGGAAATGGCTATCTGACTGATGAACTTGCGAAAACAGCAAAAAAAGTAGTTGGGATCGATTTTTCTGCTGAATTTATCACTCTGTGTCAGAAAAAATATGCTGATCAGATTAATTTAGGTTTTGAGGTTAGTGATGTTACTGAAAAACTAAAGTTTGCTAACTCAAGCTTTGATATTATTTTGTCAAAAATGGTTCTGCAGTATGTTGAAAACATTTCAACTTTTGCTCAAGAAAGTATGCGGGTGGTGAAAGACGATGGCAAGATTATAGTAGTAGTTGACCATCCATTTCACAGACAGTTCTACTTTGCCCAAAGTTTAGTTGGAAAAATGGGATCTGGTTTTGAAGGTCTCAAGGACTATTTTTCTGGCGAACCACAAACGAAAACAAAAAACACCGCGGACAGTCAGAAAATTGAATTGACTTGGTATCCGAAAACAATTGAAGATTACGTGAGACCATTTATCGAAGCGGGGTTGAGGTTGTCAGACATCAGAGAAATTGGTGAGAACAAAGAAGCAACTGTAGTACCAAGAATCTTGTTGTTAGAGTTCGGGAAATAATAAAAACTTTAAGCTATTTCCAGATAAAATCCAGGTTGAGTAAGGAGGGAGGAAATCTCGAGGGAATGCCTCCTTTTTTATTGTTGGATAAACGAAAAGATCTTCTGGTTTTTTACGGTTATTTATGTAGAATTTAGCTCATATGCCCCACCCCAAGATTGCCCTCTTCCAAGGAAAACAAGTTCGCCGACATTGGGATGAAGATCAAGAGAAATGGTATTTTTCGGTGGTGGATGTGGTAAGAGTTTTGACAAACAGTGTTGATGCTCTGGCTTATTGGAGAAAACTCAAGGAAAGATTGTTAGAAGAGGGTGGAAATGAAACCGTGACAAAATGTCACGGTTTGAAAATGGTTGCAGCTGATGGGAAGATGCGCCTGACTGACACCGCCGACACCGAAGTCATGTTGCGCATCATCCAAAGTATTCCTTCACCAAACGCAGAACCCTTTAAGCTTTGGTTGGCTCGGGTAGGATATGAGCGATTGGAAGAAACTGCTGATCCAGAAATAGCTATTAATCGTGCTCTCAAAACATATTTCAAAAAAGGCTACAGCAAAGAATGGATTAACCAACGGCTGAAAAGTATTGAGATCCGTAAAGAGTTAACGGATGAGTGGGAACAACGTGGAGTGAAAGAGGGACTAGAGTTTGCACTCTTAACTGATGAAATTACCCAAGCTTGGGCAGGATTGACCACCAAGCAATACAAAAATCTCAAAGGTTTAAAGAAAGAAAACCTGCGTGATAACATGACGAATTTAGAGTTGGTACTGAACATGTTGGCCGAAACAGCCACTACCGAAATTTCTCAACAACGACAACCACAAGGATTTCACCAAAGCAAAAAAGTGGCCAAAGAAGGTGGGACAATTGCCGGGAATGCTCGAAAGGAAATCGAGTCCAAAACGGGCAAGAAAGTTGTTACTGGCAAAAATGCAAAAGATTTAAAGTTGATTAAGGGAAAGTAACCACTTGAAAATACTTATTTATGGAGTCCCGGGAGTAGGTAAAACTCACTACGCGAAAGTCCTCGGCAAAGAACTTCATTTGTCTGTCATCGAAGCGGATAAACTGAGAAAACCAGCGCAAAAAAATACGTCCAAGAAAGAGTCCCCTTTTCTGTATTTAGGAACATGTTTAGCCTACAAACAGTTTGGTGATTTAAATAAGGAAAATGCAATCAGAGGTTTACTGGCAGTTCGTCAGGCATTGTCGGCGGCAGTAGACGCAGAGATTCGAAAAAGTGATGACGTAATTATCGAAGGAGCATTTCTTGATCCCCGACTCATTACACAATTTGGTAGAGTGATTTTACTCACTACTACAGATGCACAAAAACACAAAAAACAGTTTTTATCTCATCCAGAAAGACTATTTGATTTTGCAGGGCGTGAGTTCAAATCAGCAAGAATAGTTCAAGAATATCTGATTGAAGAAGCAAAAAAGTTAGGAATTGAGGTTGTTGACAATTGTGAAGAATTTAATTGAGTTCGCTCTTGTTCTGATTAATGTGTAAAGTTTCATTATGAATAAAAACACTGCCTTTTCACTATTCGAAGAACTTATTAAAACTGCTCAAGAAGAGTTGGTGAAGTTTACGCTCGCTTCTCCATTGAGTATCGATAAAAAAGCTGACAAAAGTCTGGTTACTGAATGCGATAAAGTTATCGATCAAAAACTGACCGAAATAGCTCAAAGTCATGGACTACAAGTAGTTTCAGAAGAAGGTGAACATGTTAAAGATATGGTCAAAAGCGGGAACTACATCACGATTGATCCGATTGATGGAACTCTTGGGTACATTGACTATGTAAACAAAGCTGTAGAGTTAGGGGATATCACATCTTTTCTTAAAACTAACTTGGGTCCGGAACATGATTTTTCCTTACTTCTAGGAATCGTTGAAGATGCCCAACCAAGATTTGCTGCTTGTTTTAACTATGTGACAAAAGAAAAAATACTTGTCGATGCGTTGGATAAACGCAACTTAATTAGAGAAAATAATCTCAAAAATTACACCCAGAAGTTTGCTATTTATTCTGACCCAAGATTTTTAAATGACCCTATTGTTAATAAACTTCTTTCTTTACCTGAAGTTACTTCAATTAACCAAGCAACCTTTGGTTTAAAGTCGATCTATACAATACTCAACCCGCATCAAGCAGCTATTACTCTTCATAGAGTGCAAGCGGCAGGTTTGTGGGATGTCTTGCCAGCTGCAGTTGCGGCCAAAGCATTTGGGGGGCATATTTATGATGACAACGGGGATATCCTGGTTTTGAATGACTACATTGTTCTTCCAGGAAATGGGGCCGCTGTGATTAAAGGTGATATGTTCCAGTTCGTAGTGGAAGATTTGAGGAAATCTACATCGAATCTATGAACGACAACCTCAATCCCCTCCACCACATCACTCCCCTCCTTGCCAAACTGGTTGATGGTCATGACCTCACCACAGCAGAAAGCGAGAAGCTTTTCTCAACGATTTTTCTTTACGATACTACGGGTTTTCACTTCACTGCATTGATGTCTGCGATTCATGCTAAAGGAGAAACTGCAGATGAGCTTTTAGGATTAATAGATGTTAATAGGAATTTAGCTGAAAAATTAAGTGTCAATGTCTCCCCTAATAAAATTACCGATTTATCTGGGACGGGTGCTGGAACATTTAAAACGCTGAATGTCAGTACAGCAGCTTCGTTTGTCATCGCCGCCTCGGGGTACACAGTGGCCAAAGCTTGCTACTACGGAATTACTAGTTCGACAGGAAGTGCTGATCTTTTTATGGAATTTGGAATTGATATCGCCAAACTTTCCAAAGAAATCATCGAAAAGACTTTGGAAGAAATAAAAATTTGCCCGTTTTACATTCCTTTTATCAGTCCCAAGCTGGAAAATAGAGGCAAACTTTTTAGAATGGTATATATAAATAATCAATTAAAAGTACGAACTCCCGCACATTTAACCACTAACATTTTTTCACCTCTGCCAATTACTCATCGAACTTATGGCTGCTACTCTCCCAAATATCTCGAAGTGCTGGCCAACCTCTTTATGAAACTTGGATTCACCAGAACGCTAACTTTTTATGCAGAAATCGGCATGCCGGAAATCTCAAATGTTGGGAAAACAACTATCGTTGAACAGAATGGCAATAACATAAAAAAATATGAAGTGTATCCTTCAGACTTAGGAATTGCAGAAGCTACTGAAGATCAAATTCAAACCGGCGGAAAAGACCAGAATCTACAAGACTTCATCACTATTCTCAAAGGAAAAGAACGCGGACCAAAGGCAGACTTAGTGGCTGTCAATGCTGGAGCCTCTCTCTATGCTTTGGGAGATGTCGATACCCTGAGGGAAGGTGTCGCAAAAGCAAAACAAATTCTTAATAGTGGTGAGGGATATAAGGTTCTGGAACAATTAGTCAGTAAAGTTGGCAACTTGAAAATGCTGAAAAGTCTCAATGTCTAAAAAGTCTACAAGAAATTCAAACTGGAGAAAAGTTTTACTTATTTGTGCAAGCGTTATTTTGTTAGCCTATATTTTCACACCATTTTCCATTTATCAAGAAAAAATTGTGGGAGTCGAAGTTGACAGTCCTTGTACAAATATTGTGGGATTAAGATATGTTAGGTATGTAACTCCAACAGTATCTACCTTTGAATCGTTAGCTCATTATGGTGGGTATTGTTTTTTTAGTGTACCAATAAAGTAGAAAATATCTTACTCATCACTGTGTCATCCACTCCATCTGAACTGATTAAAATAACTTTCCCTTTCCTATTCCTAAAGTAAATTGACAGACCTGGTGAGCCAGCGCCTGGGAGATCGTTTACAATAAAAGATTCAATTCCTTTCAAATTACTCGGTCGCTCATTTATGGAGTAACTAAAATTTGTGTAATAACAGGTTTTGAGTTCTCTTAGTTGGTTAAGTTCATCCGAGCAATTTTCTTTTACAAATGTTTGAGCAGGGGTTAAACTGCTATCCTTTGATTCGCTAATAGTAAGACCGTTGGGAACGCCGCCATTTTTACCATGATCATATAAATCTAATGGATATTTAAATGAGTAAGTGCCTCTAGGGTCTGTGTAAGTTTTCCAGGTTTTTAAATTTTGAACAGTTTCCTTTATCCAGTTAAATTGTTTTGGTTTGGGTAAATATTCCCAAATATTTTTATCAGTCACTATGCTTTTAAAAGAAATTTTAGTTTCAGAAATGCAAAGTACTGCGGATTGCTCTCCAATATCACTTAATCTGACGGTCATCGCCTCATTTACATGTGGATCTTGTCCAAGAATCATAACCATATTTCTAGGGAAAGTTTGAGTACTTTCTTCTGGTGAATCAAAATTCAGGTAAACTTCTTCTTTTTCCCAGGGAGATTTTGTTATCGTAAAGGTTTTGTATGTTACAGGTTTGTTGTCTATTAAGATGAGTTTTTGTTCTTCTGAACTGCATTCACTTTTTATTACGGCAGATGGAGATGGTGAAGTTTGAGTATTGGACTGCTGAGAGAGTTGTGGGGATCTTTTGCTACTGATGGAATAGAATATTCCGCTAACTGCAATCAAGACTAGAACTCCTATCAGTACGATAATAATTGCAGAACCCTTTTGATTAGTCATTTGTTCAATATTTGCATCTCGGATATAAAAATTCAATAGTGATAATCATCATTTTTGATGTACTATAAAAACATTCATACTTTATGAAAGACACTTCCTCAAATGATTAAATCCACCTTCCACTTCCTCGTCCCTTTGTCCACTTGCTGAGCTGAGTGATCCCAGTTCACTTTTTGGTTTTTTCAACAAAAGGTTGTGTTCTGGCACCTGCGAGTGCCTACCACATTTATTACTTATTAGTTTCACAAGGACTTTACCAATGAAAAAAATTGATCTCTTACTCTCACTCTATATTGCTAGCATTGTAGTTTCGGAACTGCTTGGCAGTAAAACCTTTACTCTGTTTGGGATTAACGCGTCAGTCGCGATCTTTACTTTTCCGCTGACGTTCAGCATTAATGATATTGTCACGGAAGTTTTTGGCAAAGAAAGAGCAGTCAGTTTTGTCAAAAGTGGTTTTGTGGTGCTGGTATTTCTGTTTCTGTTTAATATTCTGGCGTTAGTGTTGCCGCCGTCTGCTCGTTTTGCTGCGACGAATGGAGCGTATACACTGGTTTTTGCCAAGTCACTGCGGATAGTGGTGGCTAGTTTAGTTGCCTTTTGGTTAAGTGAACGTTTGGACGTTTTTCTTTTTGTGAAAATTCGTCAGAAGCTTGGTAGAAGTAAGTTGTGGTTACGCAATAATCTCTCAAACTTTATCAGCCAGCTCTTTGATACGACTCTGTTTATGTTTTTAGCTTTTTATGCTCCTGGCCATTTCTGGTTTGTGGTTTCCTTAATGTTGCCTTACTGGGTGTTGAAGTGCAGCTTTTCAGTGATCGAAACGCCGTTGACATATTTGGGTGTCAAATGGTTGAAGAAAGATGAAACGGAATAAACGGGTAAAGCTTGAACAGATAGCAAAAAGGACCCCCCTTGAGGAGTCCTTCTGCACGTGCAGAGGTGTGGTGAAATGGGCCTGGCTCTCCGGTGAGCTGGGCTTTTCACCAAACACCCTAACTTCCTGATGGAACGAAATGAGGTTCTTGCAGTTGATATTGGTTGATGAGGTTTGTTCCTACTCCCGTGATTACCATTTTCAAGTGAAAGTCTTTCACGGTGTAGGCAGATTCCAGTAGGTGCTCAACAAAGTGTTGAGCATTACAAAGCTCAAGAAGCGTCTTGGGCTCTACTGTCGACTCAAGCTCGACTCCCCAGAAAGAATACCAAAATGGGAACCACAAATCTGCCTTCCCGTATTGGCACTTGTTTCCGGTCATCCCCCACTGGAAGATGACTCTTTCCCCCCAGGTTCCCAGGGAAATTTTTAGTTGCCCTCCATCTTCAGGAAAGACTTGGGGCATTGTTTCAGGGGAATACGTGGGCAGTTGGCTGCCCAAAATCGAAACAGGGTCTACCATTCCTAACCCTGCGACGATTAACATTACGATGATAAAGAGCGATATACATCCGGTTACAGATTTAATGCTCATGCTTAAGCCTCCTCTGGTTGGGTTCCTTTTCAAAATTTTGAATTTTCGATTTACATCCCGGACCTCTAGATACAACTACAAGTTATATCCACACTTCCGGGTGCAAACACGTCTCAACTCAGGAAATGTTAACGTGCGCTTTTTAAGCTACCAAAAATGCTCAGCAATTGAACACACCTAATAGCCTATAACGGGTAGTCTATAGAAGAAAACTTGGTTGTCAAAGCCCATAATT
>CAZKNL010000032.1:0-10103 GCA_964554155.1 uncultured Pseudomonadales bacterium
TTTCTTGAGCTTGATTTTGCATATCAAGATCAAGCGTGGTCGTCACTTGCAACCCACCTTTAGCAACTAGGCCCTCACCAAATTCTTTTTCCAGTTGATCCCGGACGTAAAAGACAAAGTGAGGAGCAATCAGCGTCGTTTTTGGTTGCGCAAACTGAATCGTATCTAGATCTCTGATCGCCTGATCGTATTGTTCCTGAGTAATATAGTTATCTTCATGCATCCGACGGAGAACACCCAGTGTTCGTAACTTCCACAACGGCACACCGTTAGCATCAGTTCTACCAGCATGTGGAGAGTAGGCAGTTGGTCGTTGCGGCAACCCAGCTAAGACAGCAGACTCCACCAGATTTAACTGTTTCACTGGCTTCCCAAAATAAATGTCCGCAGCTGCACCTACCCCGATTGAGTTCCCACCGTAGGGCGCCTCGTTCAGATACAGTTCCAAAATTTGATCTTTAGTAAACTTTCGTTCAATCTGTAGAGCTAAAACAAACTCGCGGAACTTACGACTTACAGAACGTTCATTTGTTAACAGCGTATTTTTAACCAGTTGCTGAGTGAGCGTAGACCCTCCGACAATTCGCCCACCACGGAAGAGATAGTTGTAGACAATCCGGAAGGGGGTCAATGGATCAACACCAATGTGTTCATAGAAGCCCTTATCCTCAATGGCGACTGTAGCTTTTTTTAAGTAATTGGGTACTTCATCAATCTTGACTGGCTCGCGACGTTCTTCAGCATACAGATCGTAGAGTAACTTGCCATTCCGGTCTAAAATTTTACTGGTAAAACCCTCTCGTTTAATCACCTTTCCAGGTTGGGGAAGATCTTTCGCCACCCAGGCAAATGCCACAAAAAAAGCGATGAAGCTACCAATCACCCCAACCAAAAACAGAATCGCGATGAACCGCACAACTTTAATCAGTCGTAAACGTTTTTCCGCAGTAGTAAGTACTCTTCTTTGTTTGAAAGAAGATGAGGCGCGAAATGCATGATCAATACTATGAAAGTACAAACGTCTGCGAGAACGTGGTTTCTGCGTAATTCTTGACCAGACTGCCACCAACGGATTGGTGAGTTTTTCCCAAATGGCAGTCACGTTAATTTCCATACCGTTTATTTTAACAGTCTTTTTTACTGTAGAATACAGAGCTATGGCACTTGATCTAAAACTTTGGGAAGTGTTGACCAGAGGGGTGACTGAGGTACTTCCTTCTAGAGATACGTTAGCTCAACTCATGCAGCAACGGCCCATTCGGGTCTATCTTGGCATTGATCCCACTGGGGCGTTACTTACCTTAGGTCATGCGGTCGTGTTACGCAAATTGCAACAATTCGCTGAACTTGGCCATGAAGTGATTTTGCTGATTGGTAATGGCACAGTTAGAATTGGCGACCCCACCGGAAGAGATACCACTCGGCCAGTTCTCACCGATGAAGACATCCAAGAGAACTTCAAACACTGGAAAAATCAGGCTAGCAAAATTCTCAACTTCGACAACATCACAATCAAGTATAACGGCGATTGGCTCGATAAATTGACATATGTCGATATCGTCAAGCTGCTTGCCCAGACCACTGTTCAACAACTCATTGAACGTGACATGTTTCAGGATCGTTTGCAAAAAAACTTACCAATTCACGGTCACGAAATTATCTATCCACTGCTGCAAGGATATGATTCTGTGGCAATGGATGTTGACCTAGAAATTGGTGGAACAGATCAGACTTTCAACATGATGATGGGTCGTCATCTCCAACGGGTCTACAACAATCACCAGAAATGGGTCCTCACTACTCCGATCATTAACGGCACTGATGGTCGCAAGATGAGTAAAAGTTTTGGCAACTTCATTGCTCTGACTGAAGAACCCAATCAAATGTATGGCAAAGTCATGTCCATTACTGATCAGCTGATTTTAGAGTACTTCACTTTATTGACTGATCTTCCACTGAGTGAGATTGAACAGATTAAGGCCTCTTTATTGAAGGGTGAAAATCCCATGTCGTTCAAAAAAAGGTTGGCTCACACCATCACGCAGATGTATCACTCTCAAGAAGCAGCGGATCAAGCGCAGCTTCATTTTGAACAGACAGTCCAAGGGAGGACGTTAGGTAAAGAAACTGATTACCAAGAATTTACAGTTGAAGAAAAAAATACAACCATCATTGATCTTCTGAAAAAAGCTCCGACACAACGAAGTCGCACTGAATTGAAAGGATTGGTTGAACAAGGAGGCATCACACTTTTCTTGAAAGATGGTACTGAAGAAAAAACCACTGAACTAGAAAAAGTATATAAAACCGAGGATATTTCTCACCTTAAAATAGGAAAAAGAGAAGTATACAAGATTAGATCAAAAACAAAGTAATCGTATGACTAGCCAAAACCGTCATCGTATTCTGGTTGTATTTGCAGTGTTGTCTATTGTTGGACTGGTTCTTTCTAGTTTAGCAAGTGTACTAACGCTTCTCTCTTGACCTTCATAGGCTAAACGACTAGTCTGACTGTAATGTATACACTGGAAAGTGCTGTTAGTCGTATCAAAGGTGTCGGCCCTCAGTTGGTAGCATCATTTGCAAAATACGGGATCCATACAGTTGGAGAGTTATTACTCCACGCACCACTCAGATATGAAGATCGTTCTCAACATGTTACTGTCAAAGACTTAGTCGTTGGCGAGGTTGTCACTTTAACTGGTCAAGTTATTCAGCCCAAAAATTTTTATAAAGGGAAACGCTCTATTCAGTCAGCCACTTTTGTGGATGAAACAGGCAAGATCAAGTTAATGTGGTTCAATAACCCACACGTCGTAGACCGTTTCCGAATTGGAGCAACTTTTTTGGTGAGTGGCAAATTAAGTGAACGAGGCACAATTATTCAACCGACAGTAGAAGTTTTTAAAGAAGAAAGCATTCACACCGGTCGACTTGTTCCAATCTATTCCACTATCCCTAATATTGCTGCGGGAACTTTGCGCAAAATTTTGAAAGAAGTTGTTGACCAAGTTTCACTGCCCAAAGAAGTTTCTACCACTGAAAAGTGGTTCAAAAATGAAGAAACGAGTAAACAAACCGATGACAATCCTTTCTTATCACTTCACCAAAGTCTGCAACAGCTTCACTTCCCTGATAACGCTGACTGCATTACGCGTGCTCGTGAACGATTAGCTATCGAAGAACTGCTGGAGTTAATTCTGCGTTCTCATGCGCTCAAAGAGCAATGGCGGCAAATCAAAGGGGCTGTTTCTATTTCTGTACCAAAAAAACCACTCGGTGAAGATCTTCCGTTCCAACTCACTCATGCTCAAACGCGTTCGCTGACAGAAATTCTAGAAGATCTTCAACAGGAAGCTCCAATGAATCGGCTTTTACTTGGTGATGTGGGTTCAGGTAAAACTGCGGTGGCAGGGTTAGCTTGTCAGCAGGTACTCTCAGATGGTCTTCACGCCTGTTTGATCACTCCCACCCAAATTCTGGCAGAGCAACACGCACAAACTTTCCACAGACTCTTTCCAACACTGCAGATTGTTGTTGTCACCCAACAGACTTCCTCCAAAATAGACTTCAATCCCATCACTCCGACACTTTTTATTGGCACACATGCGCTACTGCCAGTGATAGAAAAAATTTCACCAGTATTACTTATTTATGATGAACAACACCGATTTGGGGTCAAACAACGCTCAATTGCACAAAACTTATCGCGACAACCACACATTTTGACATTAACTGCCACACCAATTCCACGAACTTTACTCTTGACTATTTTTTCTCATCTATCAGTCAGCATCATTGACAAACTCCCACCAGGAAGAAAACCTGTCAAAACTTGGTTCGTTCCATCTCACAAGAGAGTTGATGGATACCGCTGGATTGCTGAGCAGCTTCGATCAGCCCAGAAATTCTCCCAAGCGTTGGTCGTTTGCCCATTCATTGATCCTTCGCATGCCCAAGCACTTGAAAACGTGGCCGCTGCTACACAGTTATATGAAGAACTGCGCGAACTTTTGAACGATTCGAGTAGGTCAAACTCTGCTCACTCTCAAAGAGTCAAACCACTCACCATAGCTCTACTACACGGCCGAATGAATAAAAAGGATCAACAAGTCATCACCCAACAATTATTTGCGCAACAGATCGATGTATTAGTTACTACTCCGATCATTGAAGTTGGATTAGATTTACCAGCCGCTGATATTATCGTGATTGAAGCAGCAGAACGATTTGGTTTGGCTAGTCTTCATCAACTACGAGGCAGAGTTGGGCGGGCTGGTCAGCAGGCATATTGTTTGCTGATGAGTCCAACTCAAAATGAAGCAGTCAAAGAACGCCTCACTCAATTTAGTGAAACACATAACGGTTTGACACTTGCCGAACAAGACCTGCAACGAAGAGGAGCAGGGGATATCTTTGGTACACAACAACACGGATTAGATCAGTTGCAGTTTGCAAACTGGACAAATCTTCAACTTATTACAGATGCAAAATATATCAGTGGTCACTTTGTCAAAGAAAAAATTGACTGGCACTCACCATTACAGAAATTTTTTCACCCAGAAAATAATTCTGAAACTATCCCTTTAGCGAATTAACAACGACCGCAGAAGAATGTATCCATTTTTAAAGTGTTGAGTCTTCATTAATTTAAAGAGAGAAAATGAGACTCATCAACTGAGAAAATGAACATTGATATTGCTTATAGAAATCAATTGTGTTTTGATAGTATTCTGTTTAAAATAATTACAATAAACTATTAACAGTAATAACAGAGAATGGAGCCGAATTTATTTTGAAATGTTAAGATGCCACTGAGTACGAAGAACACCGTGGGCAGCTTATCAATTTCAAAATAGATTCGTGCGAAAACAATGGCTGCACACCCAAAAAACAAAGTCACTCGCGCTGAGCGAGGAAAACGCCGTCGTGGCAACACCCCAAAGCTACTGAAAAATAAAGCACGTACCGCCACTCCGCTTTACAAAAAAGGAATTTTTAGTCGATTTGTCAAAGCTGTTGCCGGTGCTATTAGTAAACCTCCCAAAAAAACCGTGAAGAAAAAAGTAGCATCTGCGTCGAAAGGCGCGAAAGGAGAAACCATGCCTGCTAAGAAAAAAAAAGCAGCAAAAAAAACAGCCAAAAAGAAGTAAAGGCTGATATACCCCTTGCATCACCCCGATAACGGGCTACGATAGGGCTGTGAATAATACTGACGATTTTTATCAATCGTCTGAACCTATTGATCCACGCCACCTTCGTAGAATTAAAATGATGCAAGGGGTTTTTGCGTACTCTTTTCACCAAAACAATTTCCAAGAACAAACATTTTCAGAAGAAGAGGTTGAAGAAAAAAGCGATTTTGTTCAACTTATTGAGCAACTTCCCACGATCGATCAAGAAATTCAGGTCTTTGCTGCTGAACGACCGTTATCAGATATCAACAAAGTGGATCTTGCTATCCTTCGTAGCATTGTGTTTGAATGGAAAACACGGCGAACTCCGAAGAAAGTTTTGATCGATGAAGCGGTCGAGCTTGCCAAAGAGTTCGGTACTGAGAGCTCACCAAAGTTTGTGAATGGGGTTTTAGCCCATCTTTTCAATTAGAAGGGAAATCTATGCAGGACCTTGTTTTTCCAGTAGTACGTGATGTGATCGCAGAAATACTCACATACGAACCAGAAGAGATTACTTTAGACACCAGTTTTGACGAAGAAGATTTGGATATTTTAGGGACACCAACCCATGAGCGTATTTTAGCGAAGATCCAACAACGCTTTGCAAATGTTCAACTTGACCTGCACACACTCAGGGGATGCTTGACCGTCGCTGAACTGACGAGCATGATTGAAGAAGAAAAAGAGCTCACTGACGAATAGTCAGCTGAAAACAGTACCTCGTATGACAGCTCCCCTTCCAACATTTGGCAATCAAGATCTCCTTACAACTGCGCTGACGCATCGCAGCGCTCTGAATGAACGGATTTCCTCTTCAATCGAATCAAACGAACGCTTAGAGTATCTTGGCGACGCAGTTCTAGAACTGGTAGCAAGTGATTTTCTCTTCCATAAGTTCCCTGATCAGCAAGAGGGGATGTTGACCGTTTTTCGGAGTGCACTGGTCAAAACCACTACTCTTGCAGACGTCGCAAATCAACTGGGGTTAGGTGAACATTTATATATGAGTAAAGGTGAAGAGGCTTCAGGGGGCCGCAAAAACACCAGTTTACTAGCAAACGCCTTTGAGGCCCTTCTTGGTGCAGTCTATCTTGATCAAGGCATTGAAGCGGTTCGCCATCTGCTCGAAAAATTCCTTTTCCCCAAAATGGAAGAAATCTTACAAAAAAGACTCTATAAACATGCTAAAAGTTCATTGCAAGAAGTGCTCCAGGCTGGAGGTATTTCCACTCCAGAATACACAGTGGTGGATAAAACTGGACCTGATCATGATCGCCACTTTACCGTTAAAGTAGTCATTAATGGAAAAGACGCAGCAACTGGAGTTGGCAAAAGTAAACAACTCGCCGAAGAGGCTGCTGCAGAAGCTGTGCTCCAAAACGAAGCACTCTTGAATCAACTAATTTCCACCGCCAAGGAAGCTTAACATCGCCGGAACTTGAGGGAACGAGCATTTTAGAGTATAATCCGCCCCATGCTAAAAATTAAACTCGCCCGATTTGGTAAGAGAAAACAACCTCACTACCGTATTGTAGTGAATGAGGCTCGAGATAAACGTGATGGCCAATACGTTGAAGCCATTGGACATTACGCGCCAACCATGACTCCGAAAGTTTTAACCATTGATATGGTCAAGTATGCAGATTGGCAAAAAAAAGGTGCCCAACCCACTGAAACCGTTGCAGCATTAGCAACTCGATTCCAATCAGGGAATCCTTTCCCTCCGAAAAAAGCTGAACCTTCAAAAAAATCCAAAGCAAAAGCTGCTGCTACCGCCGAAGCTGCCAGTAAACCTCAGACAACTCCTATTGAGAGTCCAGCTGAAGTCACGACTGAAACAATTGTAAAAGAAGAAGTTGCAGCCTAATCACCTAACATCTAAACTGTAGAACATGAAAAACCTCCTCGAATTCATCCTCAATCACTTAGTTGATCATCCTGAAGATGTTCAGGTTGAAGAGGTGGAGTCCCCAGAAGGGATGACATACATCCTTCATGTGCATCCAGAAGATATGGGTCGCGTTATTGGCAAAAATGGTCGTGTCATTCAATCAATTCGCAATTTAGCAAAAGTCCGCGCCGTTAAAGAGCACATTCGTGCATATATTACCTTAGCAGAACAAGCCGAGTAAACTCAAAAATTCATCGAACAATCCCAAACAAATCCTCTTGACCACCACCACTCACCTCGGTACTTTGCACTCCTGGATCTGAAACGGTATAGCTATCTAGCTCTCTCAAAAACTCTCGTTCTTTGACACCAGTCTCTGGCAAGGGCGCATCAATGGCAACCTGGATCGCTTGAGTAAAGTAATAGGCTGATAAACGAAGTTGGGCGGTGAACTGTGGGCTTTGATCGGCAAATCGATTTTCGTCATTTAACTGGATCTCAGTGACACTCATAATTGGAGTCGAACGTTCTATCCGTGAAACAAAGTCACTAATCTGGGGCAAAGTGCCTTGGACGGTAACTGCAATATCCATCTTATCAACACCACGCACTTGACTTTTTGTATCTACTGACTGAGGAGAAGCTAGGGTTTCCACCGTACTACTCCCAGCAGTTTGGTTCGTAGGAGTTGGTTGGGCACTCACACTCGCTAATTTTCCTGGACTCGTCTCAATGCTAACAATTCTCGCCCCAGATTCAAAAGAAACTCGTCGAGCTGTTTCTAATACCGGCAACAACGGCTTCTGAACAGGCAGGGCTTGGTCTACCCGGTCTTTATGCGAATACTCTTCTAAGTCACTCACTTGATTCAGACCTTGAATCTTTCGTTGCAAATTTCGTAAGACAGTGTTCTCTCGACTGATCGTACTTTCTGTTTCTATAACGTGCTGAACTTGAGGTACTATCGCAAATAGAACCATCGAGACTGCTGCAACCCCCATAATCACAGAAAGTATCAAAAAACGGCGAACAAATATAATTCGTCTGATGTTGATGTCTTTCAAGTTGAATGAGGGAATTGAGAGTGATTTTGCCATATTTATTAGTTTTTCGTGATTAGTGACTTGCTTGTCACTAAGGAGTAGTCACGGGGACCCCCTCTTGAATTGGTGTTGCCGCCGGGACTGGCGCAGCAACTGGTTGGTCTTTAACGACTGCGGTAATAACCATTTCATAATCACCACGAGCAGTCCGCAACAAGTCACTGGGGCTCACAGATACAAACTCCTTTTTCACTTCAGGAGAACTCAATAAATCGAGAACTTGTCGTAAACTAAAAACACTATCTGACTGAATCTTCAACGACAAAATTTTTTCCTTTTCTAAAAATGACATTTGGGTAATGAATACATCTGGACCAAATAGGTTACTAAAAAAAGTCAGTGCCTGGTTTTTTTCCTGTTTGTTCTCAGTCAAGCTGACGAGTGCATTTAACTTATATACAAAAATCACAAATGACCGTTCAGTAGTTTCATTATTTAAAATTTGCCCGCGGGCAGTTTTTTGGGCTTGTTTGACTTGGAAAAGCTGGCGATCAAAGTAGAACCGCACTCCAAACACAATCAAGAACAACCCAAAAACTGTCCCAAACAAGATTGAAACGAGTCGAATGATTCGTTGATCCTCTCGTTCAGTTTTGGTTAGGCTTTTTCGCCGTTCTGCTAAAAAGTTGATCTGCCGGCTCATAGCTCTCTCATTAATAACCCAGTACACACAGAAAAAGCCGCCTGATTTGTGGCGGGAACTTCACCCGTGGCTGACCCGAATGGGGAAGACATCAAGACTTCAACACCGAGTTGTTCTGTCACATACTGGATATACCCTGGAAGTTGGGAAGCCCCACCAGAAAGCAAAATTCGTTTGACTGACTCTCCTGGTGCAATCGTTGCAAAGAATTGGATGGTTTTCTGCATTTCTAAGGTCGTTAAACGTAAAATCGGTAATAGAACATCACGAATTTTCCCGCCGAGTTGGCTGGGATCGATCCCATACGTGCGTTTATATTGTTCAGCTTGTTTGGAGTCTAACTGAATCGCTTGCTCAACCGTCCTGCTCAAAACTTGACCACCACTTCCATACGTATAGACGAAACGCAGCTCACCTTCATGGACTACGAACATATCAGTAGTTGACGCACCCATGTGCACAACTAGGGTGGTAGCATATTCTGGCTTAATCTGCATCGCTCGGAACACTGATAAGACATGCGTCTCTAAAATAGTCGGTTCAATTCCAATCCGCAAAAACACATCCAGGTATTTATCAATCACTGATTTGCGAACACCAACCAGCAAAACGCGCATCTGTGCGTTCTTATCTTTGCCTTGTGGCCGATACAAGACTTGGTATTCCAACGACAACTCATCAAGCGGAATTGGAATATGTTGTTCTGCCTGCCAGTTAATCGCTGAAGCCAACTCGGCATCATTTAAGATAGGGATGGAGATGATTTTGGTTGAGACCACATGTTCGGGGAGAGACAGACGGACGTCCGTCCGGCTCAAACTGTGATCTTGGAACATGGTATCAATCACTTTGGCAAGTTTTTCGACTGCCAGATCGTCAGTTGGTAAAGCAGTCCCAACTGGATTGAACACCTCAACTGTCCGGTCAATCATCAACGGTTTCAGTTTCTTTACTTGAACTGCTTTAATCGTGTATGAACCGACGTCAATACTGACTGATGTTGGCATAAGGCAGGTCCTCTAAAGTCTCAACTACTTGGTCAATGAAGAACCACTAAACAGGGCAAAGTCCATCACCGATGGAGCGACTGACAGTGTCCGCTTCACCTGGACCGTACGTGCTTCAGTACCAAGTTGACTCGTAGCTGCTGATCGAATGTCATATGCTTGAGTGGGCAAAGTGGAAGAACCACTGACTCGCAGATACGTATCGTTGTAGACAGTTTTGATTCTCATGAATTGATCCCCAGCTTGGGTAGCAATGTCAGCCCGTTTAAAGTAGCCATTCTG
>CAZKNL010000033.1:0-3309 GCA_964554155.1 uncultured Pseudomonadales bacterium
TGCTTTTCTTGATGATGATGAAATGGTTCCCCCACATTGGGTTTCCACTTGTATCCAACACTTTGCGCAACGACCCTTGCTAATTGTTTTGTCAGGCCCTAAAGTTCCAAGTAACTTAAGCAACTATTGGCACCGCGTGTGGAATACCTTGAACCGGAGAGCAAAAAACTATATCGGGCAAGTAACCTTTATTTCCACCGGGAATAGTGTCTATAAAACTAAATTCATTCAATCTCATCACATTAGCTACGATGAAAGAATGAAGGGATCTGCCTCAGAAGACTCAGTGTTTTCTCGTAAGTTGGAAGCCTTGGGTGCCTTGATGATCTTTGATAAAAACTTTTTTGTTTATCATAATCAAAGAACTCATTTCCTAGACTTTTATCAACAATGGTTTAACTATGGAAAAGGAATATTCCAGTACCAAAAACTGTATCAACCTGTAATAGCCAGAAATCCCTTTAAAAAAATATTTTTCACCTTAAAAGGTTTACACAATGTCCTGTGTTTTAACTTTGTTCCGTATACCTTGAATGAAACTTCTTGGGGGAATTTCTTGAAAGATATAGCCTTTGTATCAGGATTTTTGTACACCTGGATTACAAGCAAAGAATAAAGAACAACTACGACCTTATCCACTCCTCAACCGTAATCATCCCACTAAATACCACCCGTTTCTTTGTCCACCCTTCAGTCAACTTCTTTCGTCGATCTTTGACATAATCAGACAGCTCAGGTCCCCATTGTTCAATGACTAAAATCATTTGTGTATCACCATTTTGTATGACAGTTCGTGGTGTTTTGAGATGGTGTTTTTTACCGTACCAATTGAATAGATAGTCATAGTGAATAGAGGAAATATTCGGTGTCAAAACCAAGGTGAATGATTTTTCCGAAGCTTGGAACTTGTAGGTTGTTTCAACTGCAGTAATCATGGTTTCATACCCAGCTTGATTAACTGGACTGTACACGGAGACTGTCCAATGCTCGACAGTAGAAAGTGTTAAGGGAAGTAATACACCGGTCGTAATGATTCCTGTGGTTAACTTTCCCCACAACTCTCTTTTCCAAAGTTGTTGAGCAATGTACTCGAGACCTAGCACAAACAACGGTGTCAGAAAAACAAAGTGGGGAGTCCAGTAGTACTGGAAAAAGTTACCATTATTTCCCCGCCAAACTAAGAAAAATGGATACGGTACCAACGCGAATAAAACAATAAGTTGGCGCAAGTACAACTGAACGGAAACGACTTTCTTCTTTTTAGAATGAAGATACGTTACCCAACTAACACTCCAAACTCCAATCACACAGACAGCCAAAATAATTCCTCGAATCAGCCAACTATTTTGATCAGGTCCGTTGAAAAAATCGACAGAAGTATCCAATAGTTGAAGAGGCCGATGACTGAACTGCTGTGCCCATGAAACAACTTTCGAAGAATCTCTCAATACTCGAGAGAGAGATGTGGTCATCAGGAATTGGTGTTTTAACTCAAAAAGAATTTGCGGAGTCAATGTTACTCCCACTGATAATCCAGCAACCAAAAAGTCCAGTACCTTCCAGCGTTTCATCATCCAGGGAATCAGCACACCAAAAACTGGTAAAAAGAAAATGGCGTAGGCAAACTCACTTTGCAAAGTTAATCCGATCAAAAAAAACCCAAATGACAACCACAACAGTGAATGAGAACCTTGACGCAGTTTCCAGAAACAGAACAACGCGCCCACCATCAGGGGTGCGCCGATTAAACAATTCCAAATCATAATACTACTAGTTAAACTACCTGGCAGAACAATGAACAGAACTAAGCACAACCAACCAAACGCTCTGCCAACTTCCACTTCTGAGCCACCTTCTTTAGTACCAAATAACTTCTGGCTCATCCACCAAAATCCTGGAAAAGCCAAAGCTGACAGGCAAATGAACCAGATACTTTGACCAATCGGACTGCCCCCACTTAACAAGAATCCAGGTACACCAATGTAGTACCACAAGGGGCCAAGAAAGAGTCCCTGCAGGCCAGTGGTTGGACCAATTAAAGTTAAGTCTCCACCTAAGATATCCACCAGCTTCGCCATGTCACGACCTTGGTCGTAAATAAAGTAAAGGTAGTGGGGCAGATTCCACAACCTCAGTACCAGAAACGAGGTTAGGAAAAGTAAGAAGAGCAGTATTTGTGATCGCTGCGGCTGGTCAGCCATATCTAAAAGAGTACAGTAAATCTGTGTCAAGGGGGAGACTCGAACTCCCAACCTCCACGTTATGAGTGTGGTGCTCTAACCAGTTGAGCTACCCTGACGAGAATATCAGGAATTATACCAAGTAAGTCACCCGATATAATACTTAGAACACAAATAAAACTCTCTATGTCAGCACTCTTACATTGGTTCTTGCTCTTTTACCCATTTTGGCTACCTGTCTTGGCGATCATTGGATTATCTTTCATCTTTCGCTGGGCGTTTGAGTTGATTGATGCACGGGACCCTTTAATTGAAACTGATGAGCAAACGATCTGGTGGTACGCCGTAGGGTGTAGTGCTTGGACAGTCAGCATGTTTGTTTTTATAGAAGTTCTGCTTGGTTATGGTGGTGGGACTTCGTATGTAGAGTACTTAACTCGCTCAGCCTACATTTTAAGTTTGGCATATTCTTTCGGACTGTTCTTATTAGTCCCGTATATTGTGATCACCTTATTTATGACTGTTTTCTTGCCACTATTAGCCAGCACCATTGTTCTGCAACAATTCTTTCCTCGTTTATCTTTAACATTTCAAAAAACAGCACTAGTATTACTGATCGCCATTCCACTCTCATTCACTTTGTACTTGACCACTTTTATGATTGTTGGTGGTGTTGCTCAACAAGCAATTGAACTCAATTGGACAGCATTCAGTCAGTTTAATGCCCACTTGAAAAATACTTGTAGTATTAATGCCTGTCCTAAAACAGAAGATGAACTGGCAGCCTTTAATCATTTTCAATACAACCTATTAAAGCTGCGAACGAAAACATATTATATTTACGATACACAAAAAAATGAGTATCACTGGTTTGTCCAATACACCCCCAAACTTGTATTAGAAGCGAGGACTGATTCAGAGTTTGAGATATATTACCTAGGTTTACCTGGCACAGTTCCCAACGATACCAAGAATCTGAAAAACATTCACACCACTAAAGATCTACCAGAAAATACGTTTCTCAATGGCATGCCATTTCACGATGCTTGGGTGATAATATTGAATTTTTTTCGAAGGTAGAATCTTTTTACTTTAAGTTATCAGGTAATTTTGATACCGACAGCTCCTG
>CAZKNL010000033.1:3409-10065 GCA_964554155.1 uncultured Pseudomonadales bacterium
TTGAGTCTTTATTTCAGAGAACTTTAACCCATACAATTCAAATACAGTCTTCATCTGTTCAAACGCATTCTCGTCCCAAGTATCACCCACAAAACTCAGGTCACTAGCATTCTTCAAGCCAGCCATAACCAATAACACATCTTGGTGTGTCATATAATGTTTATAAATCAAGGGGAGCACGTCGAATATTTCTGTGACTTCTCGCACTACCTGCTCGATGGGCTTGTACTCCCATTCAGTCGTTACATCTTCCTCTGGATGGTGTTTTTTCCCTAACAAAAAATTATGAATTGTTTCTTTGAAAAGAGTTATTGATGCAATAACTTTTTCCAAGTGTGATCTACCCGGAATTCTTTCTGACATAATGACGTTATGTTGCGGGATCGGGAGTCGAACCCGACCTGTGGGATTATGAGCCCCACGTGCATCGTACACTATCCCGCGCGAATAGAGCTGAATTGTACCAGGTTCAAGCCAGAGAAGTAAGTTATGAGTTCTTAGTGACTAGACACTACTCACTAAAAACTAACTTCCACCACTGTTGCCAAGGTCGCAGGATGACGGGTTGGGCCACTGGAGTAGGAGTCGGTAAAGGTAAATCAGGCAGCTGAACCACGTATTCGCCTGGTTTTTGTAGGAGTAGCTCATTTCGGAAAATCTTTTCTTTGGCTGCACTTGAGGTAGCTGCAAGAGCAGACAACTCGGTTTGATTGACTTTCGTTTCCAGAGTAGAGACCTCTGTTTCCAACTTATCGACAGATTGGGCTGATTGCTGAATACGTCGACCATTTATATATAAGGACACACATATAACTCCGGCAATTATTGTAAAAATGAAAGCAGCCAGATGTGAGTAAAGAATACGCATGTTTGCGAAAAAACCTCTAATATGATATTATAAGTCTTCGAAAGTTGCCCAAAATAGTATTAACTGTATTTATAGTGATCTAAGTAGATTACTACCTATGAACATTGGCTTAATTGACTTGCATAGCAAGTTTACTAATTTCTTACACACATCTGGTCGTGCCCACGCGACTGTGATTGCCTATAGTAAAGATGTCGAGCAAATTATCCAATTTCTTGCTGAAAAAGGAAAGTACTCGGTCACTGGTGTCGCAGTTGAGGATGTTGAAGAGTTTAAAGAACTGCTGAAAAAACAACGCTATACCGGTAAGTCTATCTCTCGCAAGATCAATTCGATTAAATCTTTCTTCCGTTTTGCAATTAGTGAAGGCTTGGTGACTGATAATCCTGCAGACGTGATCGTTCATCCAAAGTATGACCAAACTCCACCTCGAGTGCTTTCTAAGCTCGAATATAGAGCTCTTCGTGATGCTTGTCGAGCTGATATTCGCATTCACGCCATTGTGGAAGTTTTACTTCAGACAGGTATGCGTATTAGTGAACTGGCAGCTCTTCAGATGAGTGAAGTTGACTTAGATCGCAATGTTATCCACATTGAGCCCCAAAACTCTCGAGAAGCCCGAAAAGTGCCGTTAAACGCTGCTGCGAATACCGCAGTGACAGAGTACTTAAAAGTCCGCCCTCGAGCTCGAGAAAAAACCTTGTTTTTAACCAAAACTTGCCGACCATTCTTGGTACGCAATATCAGAACTGCAATCGATCGCTACTTCCGCCTGGCTGGCATTAAAGATGGCAAGGTCAACGACTTACGCCACACCTTTATTATCGAGCAACTCAAAGCTGGGACACCACTGGTCTACGTTTCTCAATTAGTTGGTCACAAACGGATTACCACTACTGAAAAATACCTCAAGTTAATTGACGATCCTGACATGAACCCAACGGTCAGAATTGAGGAGTTGTAAATAGGCTGTGAAGTAAGTGCTTGGTTTTTACCTAGAAAACCGTATAATCACCACGATGTCTCAACACACACGCACAACCTGCAGTTGGTGGTACTCCCAAATTTAAAATGGGAGACATTGTTGTGCGGAATTGATTATTTAAGTAGAAAACCAGAAAACAAAACGACAAGGCTCCCGACAGGAGCTTTTTTTGTGGCAATTTTTAAAAAACAGGAGAAAAAATGAAAAAACACTTCGCAGAAACCAAACCCTTACCTCAAACCACTCACTTTGGTCCCTACGGCGGAAGGTATGTCCCAGAAATGTTAATTCCAGTACTAGAAGAGCTGAAAGAAACTTACCATCAGGCTAAACATGACCCGCAGTTTCAAGAGCAGTTACTCAAGCTGTATCACAACTACAGCGGCAGACCAACGCCTTTAGTTTTTGCTCAAAACGTAACTGACCAACTCGGTGGAGCACGAGTATATCTTAAAAATGAAGGATTGAACCACACGGGTGCCCACAAAATTAATCATTGTCTCGGCCAAGTGTTGTTAGCGAAAAGAATGGGCAAAACTAGACTTATTGCCGAAACAGGAGCGGG
Organism: uncultured Pseudomonadales bacterium; assembly: GCA_964554155.1. Classification (GTDB taxonomy): domain Bacteria; phylum Patescibacteriota; class Microgenomatia; order UBA1400; family PJMF01; genus UBA924. Next base: position 5,828 of record CAZKNL010000033.1, read on the forward strand.
CCAGCATGGTTTAGCTGTCGCCACCGTAGCAGCTAAATTCGGGCTCCGCTGCACAATCTATATGGGGACTGTTGACATTCGGCGCCAACGACCAAATGTTTTTTATATGCAACAGCTTGGTGCTGAGGTCGTTCCGGTTGAGTTCGGAAGCCGGACGTTGAAGGATGCCGTGAATGCAGCAATCAAAGATTGGTTAGCGCATTCAGAGGACACCCACTATGTGATTGGTTCGGTCGTCGGTCCTGATCCTTATCCAGAAATGAATCGAGACTTTCAAAGTATTATTGGAAAGGAGGTCAAAGAACAAGTTCGTGAACAAGAAGAAAAGCTGCCTGATCTTCTGATCGCATGTGTCGGAGGAGGAAGCAATGCAATGGGTTTGTTTTATCCATTTTTATCTGAAGAATCAGTTCAAATGATCGGAGTTGAGGCAGGTGGAAGAGGGCCGGACTTGGGGCAACATGCCAGCCGATTCCAAGGTGGAAAAGTGGGAGTTGCCGAAGGGTATAAATCCTACTTTCTGCAAACCGCAGATGGCCAAATTGCTCAAACGCATAGCATCTCAGCCGGATTAGATTACGCTGGAGTGGGACCTGAATTAGCCTCTCTCCACGATAAAGGGAGAGTTCAGTTCACTTCTATAAATGACCAGGAAGCATTAGCTGCGTTTCAACTTTTAGCCAAGACAGAAGGAATCTTTCCTGCTTTGGAGTCCGCCCATGCAGTTGCCGAAATGGTCAAGAAAGTACCTCAAATGAGAAAAGACCAAGTAGTAGTAGTGAATATTTCAGGCAGAGGGGATAAGGACCTATTTATTGTGACGAAGGCCTTGAAAGATCACTCATTTCATCAGTTTCTCCAACAAGAAGCGAATAATCAAGAAAGGGTTGTATGAAAATACTAGAGCAACAGCTTCAGAACATCAAAAGGAGAAAGAAAATTGGTGTAATGACTCATGTAGTGGTGGGCTATCCCAGCTTAGAGGCAAGCTACCAGGTGGTCAAGCAAATGGTAGCTGGTGGAGCAGATATTATTGAGTTGCAGATTCCTTTTTCTGATCCTTTAGCTGATGGACCGACGATCATGAGAGCAAATGATCTGGCATTGAGAAATCACGTGACTACTGCCGATTGCTTGCAGTTTATACAGCAAGTTTCAGCTAACTTCGAGATCCCTTTTCTATTGATGGGGTACTATAACAGCATCTATCAATTTGGATTAAAAGAGTTTTGTAGAGCTGCAGTCAGCAACGGATGTCAGGGTCTGATTATTCCCGACATCCCTCTGGATGAAGAGATCCATGAAGGCTTTATCAAATCTTGTCAGGAACAGCATCTTCATCATATTCGTCTGCTCTCTCCGACGAGTACTGCAGAAAGAATTCGGCTCAATGCTGAGTACCAAAATGGCTTTGTGTATTGCACCACCCGCTGTGGCACAACTGGGGTAAGTAAACAGCTTGATCCGTCAGTCGTCAGTTTCTTGCACCAGGTAAAAAAGCAGATTCACATTCCAGTGGCGGTCGGTTTTGGTATTTCACAACCGGAACATGTTCGAGCACTGGTGGGTCAAGCAGAAATTGCAGTTGTAGGAAGTGCTGTGATTGAGCAAATCGCAGCAAACGGAATAGAATCGGTTCAACAGCTTATTGAACAATTAACAGTATTTGAAACAATGAAAGATAACAACTATGTCAAATCTCTATCAAAAAATTCGTCAGAAATTAGAAGACCAGCAGATTGCGCACCAGTTCATTGTTTTAAAGATAAGCCCCAAGATCTGGTAGGATTAAACAACGTCAAAATAACTCACTTTAACAATCAAAACAGAAAATCCTTCTATGAATAATAATAAAACCAAGCGCATCCTTTCCGGAATTACTCCAAGCGGGAGTGCTCTCCATATCGGCAACTACTTCGGGGCCGTCAAACCGCAAATTGAACTTCAGGATTCTGCCCAAACGTATTACTTTGTGGCTGATTTGCATGCGTTAACCACAGTCCAAGATCGCGATACTCTTGGGAGAAATATTACCGGAGTGGTGCTTGATTACCTAGCTCTTGGTCTTGATCCAGAAAAATGTGTCTTTTTCCGCCAGTCTGATGTTTCAGCTCACAGCCAGCTGACTGTCGTCTTGGGGAACTACATTTCATATGGCCAAATGCAACGCATGCACGCTTTCAAAGATAAATTGCAAAAGGACATGGGAGTAGAGTCGATCAACATGGGTCTTTTTAACTACCCCATTTTGATGGCTGCCGATATTTTGCTCTATAAACCGTATGGTGTCCCAGTTGGGGAAGATCAGCGTCAACATATTGAACTGGCTAGAGATATTGCGGAAAACTTCAACAAAACTTACAACACGGAAGTATTTCCATTACCAGAACCATTAATTTCCAAAGAAGTTGGTAAAATTATTGGTACAGACGGACAACGAAAAATGGGCAAGTCGCTCGGAAATACGATCGACATTTTTGAAGATGAAGAAGTGATCAAGAAACAAATCATGGGTTCTTACACAGATCCTAACCGAAAGAAAGCGACTGATCCAGGCAAGGTTGAAGGTAACCCAGTTTTTCTCTACCACGATTTAATTAATGATAATGCGGCAGAAGTTGAAGATTTGAAAGTTCGCTACCGCCAAGGCCAGGTCGGTGATGTTGAAGTCAAGGAAAAACTGTTCGCAGCCCACAAACGAGTGTTTTCACGGGCAAGAGCACGACGAAAAGAGCTTGAAAATAACCTAGATTTAGTCAAGCAGATTCTGGCCGAAGGAGCCAGTAAAGCAACTCAGTTTGCCAATAAAACACTCGCAGAGGTATACAAAACAATTGGGATTCACAACAATTTAAACTAATCACTAACAACTAGAGACTGAACTATGAAATCCATTATTGATTACACTGATTTTGAAAAACTTGAACTCCGAGCTGGAGTTGTGGTCAAAGCAGAAGCTCCAGAATGGAGTCGCAAACTCATCCAGCTCACTGTCGACTTTGGTCCTGAAGTTGGTACTCGAACAATTCTGTCGGGCATTCGCAGTTGGTATAGTCCAGAAGAGCTAGTAAATAAACGGTATCCGTTTATTGTAAATTTGGCTGAACGCAAAATGGGTGAAGGTACAAGTCAAGGGATGATGCTGATGATTGACTCGCTGGATGAACAAGGAACTGCACGACCAACCACAATTCCACTTTCAAGTGAAATCACAGCCGGAACCATTATCCGCTAATCTGCGTGTTACACTACAGTGTTATGGAACCATCAGAAAAAACACCCAAATCAACATCGAAGAAACCTCAAGAACAAGAACGTCGAGTTGAGTTGCAGTTAAATTTAAACCAAATGATGAACAAGAGTCTTTTGTTTGTCTTTGTGGCATTGCTTTTTTTGCCCTTTGTGTACTCAGTTTTTATGGGAAATCCTAACGAGAAAATTAGTCTCTCGCAATTAGTGGCTGATGTCCGGGATCAAAAAGTAGAACGATTAGAAATTGCTGGGTCAGATGTCAAAGTGGTGTACAAAGACTCCACGGTGAAAAAGAGTCGCAAAGAAGATGGTCAACAGATGGTGAGTGTTCTCAAAGCCGCAGACATCGACATCACTAAAACAGATATCCAAGTCAAGAATTTAACTCCACAAGAAGTATTTATTCAACTTGTTGTCAATATTTTGCCAATTATAGTCATGGCTGTTTTGTTTCTCTTTCTTTTCCGCCAAGCGCGTGGTGCTCAAGATGGAATTATGGGAATTGGTCGGAGTAAAGCCAAATTATTTATTAAAGGTAAACAAGATATTAAGTTTGCTGATGTAGGTGGTATGGATGAAGCAAAAAAAGAACTAGAGGAAGTAGTCGATTTTTTGAAAAATCCCAAGAAATACAAAAAAGTTGGGGCACGTACACCGAAAGGTGTTTTGATGATCGGACCTTCAGGAACTGGAAAAACTTTACTGGCACGAGCAGTTGCTGGAGAGGCAAGTGTTCAATTTTTATCCATGGCTGGTTCTGAGTTTATGGAGATGTTAGTCGGTGTGGGAGCTTCCCGTGTGCGCGATTTATTCCAAACTGCTAAGAAGTTAGCTCCATCAATTATTTTCATTGATGAAATTGATGCCATTGGTCGTGTTCGAGGTTTTGGCAGCATGGGTGGACATGACGAAAGAGAACAAACACTCAACCAAATTCTGGTTGAGATGGATGGCTTTACCCAAAATGATAATGTGATCGTAATTGC
>CAZKNL010000034.1:0-9528 GCA_964554155.1 uncultured Pseudomonadales bacterium
CCCGCGAACGAAGGTTTTGCAGACCTCGCCATTGGACCGCTCTGGTACCGCGCCAATACATTCTTCAGGGCCACAACGTCCCTCATTTTACCTCAGAGTCACTCAAATTTTTAGCGAGATCTTCGATAGAAGTACACACCAGCTGGAATTACGATCACTAAAGCAAATAACAAAATTAACCCTGCTCTGGCAAGCCGTCCAGTAATACTTGATTGACTACTTGCTTGTACAAGAGGTGTTGGGCTTGGTTTACGAAGAGTGGGTGATGGTGAGACTCTAAATAGAGTTTCGTTATAGACGTTTCCTGATGGCGATGGACTTGGACTGGCAGAAGGACTCACTGATGGAGAGGGACTGACAGTTGGTTCGACTGAGGGTGTTTCTGCTGGAATTATCACGACTTGTGTTTGCGGCCTTGGTGATGCTGGATTAACACATGTTGTATTGCCTAAGTTACGAGGATTACGACAATGGTTGAAGTAACAACTGTATCCGAAGCCACACTCATTTTTATCGGCACAGTATTCGTTGCACCCACGGTGAATTCCTTGATCACCTACTCCATGACAGCTGGCATCCTCTTTATTTTCGGGTAAACGACATTGACCTTTGTAGCAGACATACTCTGATCGGCACTCAGGATCAGTCGCACAGTTTTGATTGCAAGTTTTTCTATTGTCAGTTGAATTATTATTTTCTACACGTACAACAGTAGATGTTGGGACTGCGGCTAATGTAAATGTCTGCGAACCAATCAGGTCCAGTCCAATCAGAGAGTTGCCTACTATCGGAATAGTTGTTCCAGAACGATCAAAAGATAATGTAAATGTTCCACCTTGATTTCGATGAATAAAAACTGAAGCGACTTTTTTCTCTTGGCCGTTGGTATTCGTTGGTTTGGAAGATGCTAACGATGCAAATTGAGTGAACTCAATGTAACTGCCTCCATTGCGTGGAGTCAATCGACTGCCAATTCCTTGAAGGTTGACTGAGTTATTTAAATCAACACTCACCTCATTTGGGGAAGCCCCAGTTAATAGAGCTGCAACTTGTGTCCCAGCAATGTTGTATCCCTGACTGTTCAACAAAAAGTCGATACGTAGTTCGCCTGGTTGAGTGGTTTCTCCATGAACGCTGAGCTTAACGGTTTGTCCTTGACTAGCTTGTTGACGCAGTTCTTGTGAGTTGTTCAGGTATCTGACTCCTGCCAATAAAGTAAAGGAGAGAATCATTGCTGTAATAGCCATCACCAGAAAAGATACGGTTGGAGTTTTCTTACGACGATAAGTTGGACGGGTTGCAGACATGATATTTAGAGTCCAGTTCGCTGTCGATAGTCAGTAAGGAAGAGCGCATAGTCTTCAATAGTTACTTTGCCATCTTTATTTACATCTGCTGGAGAGAAAGGCACGTTTGGAGACGGACTGGGTGTCGGTGGGTTTGTTTTTTGACCAATCTCAAAGCTATCGGTATTTCCACAACTGGCAATTGTTGTAGAGCTACATTTGAATGTATACGTCCCAGTGTGTACCACGACGTAGTTCCGCAAGGCTGGGGAGTTACTCACACGTGTGGTTCTTCCATCAGGATCAGTCAAATCAATCACTCCACTTACCAACAATGCAGTTCCATTTTTGGCAAAACAATTAACATCAATGTGTTGACCAGGTTGGTAATGCAGCTTGGTGATCTCTGTTCCACTTGTCCAAGGTTTATCAGTGTTTGCTTCATACGGGCGGAACTGCGTATTGATTGGTTTTTGAGAGTCACAAGTGGTGCCACCTTCTCCATATGCTTGACCACGGATTTCTTGTTGGCTGCTCGTGGCACTCAGTGAAAACCACACTACAAAAGTCGAGAGCATAACAAAAACAATACTTAGAAAAACAACGAGATAAGCCTTTTTCATGGCCTTCAGCATAACAGTTCCCCTTTTTATTTGTAAAGCAGTCGAATATACTCGAGTTATTGGTCCGTACAAAAAATTGTGTATAATGGAAAAAGACTATGCAAAAGATCAAAACATTTTTTCGTACGCTCTTTCTCTCTTGTACTTCCCCAAAGTACTATGCAGATATTTTAAAAACTCGTTTTGGTTTTTCTTTTAAGTACTTTCTTTTTCTTCAATTTTTGACAGCTCTTGCGATTGCAACCTTAATTATCGTACCCATCAGTCGATTTGATCTTGTGTCCTTTTTGAACTCAGCGAAGAACTCTTATCCAAAGAGTCTGGTAGTTTCAGTAAAGAGTGGACGGTTATCTATTAATCAACCGTTGCCGTATAGGATTCCCCTCTCAGGAGAGTGGTCAAAAGAGATGGTAACAAATCAAGAAACGAGTCCTGCGATCCACTACTTTGTGGTATTTCAAAGTGACAAAAATATTACTGGTGCCTTAGATGTTTTTGCTCAGGATTCTTTCATTGTTTTGACTGAAACGACCATTTATGTTCTTGATAACAGTAATGGTGGATTACGTGTCTATCCGATCACAAATAAAGAGAACTTTGAGCTTAACCAAGCAAAGGTCGATCAATTTTTCTCAGCCTTTGCAAGTAATGTGTTTGTCAAACATAAACTGTATGTTCCATTGATGGCTGCCTTTTTCTTAGTCATTGTTTTTCCAATTATGCTGTTAGTCGGCTTAGTAATGGCTGCAATCTTTGGTCTGTTTGTCTGGATTATGGGTAAGGTCCTGTCCGGACCAATTATGGCTGGACAGCTGCTTTCGTATCGTAAATCTGTCCAAGTTACTTTCCATAGCATGACGCTGATTACTGTTGTGCAAAAGATCTTGGAAGTAGCTGGTCAGGGACAGCGCTTGCAAGGTTGGTGGTATCTTCTCGCCTTTTTACTCTGGACTGGGTTTGTGCTCCACCAAGCTTCTCATACCGCCACCCCAGTGGTGGTTCCAGTGGCTGCAAAAACACGCTTAAAATCATCAAAGAAGCCTGCAAGAAAAGGGAGAAAATAATGGAAGTTCTTTTTCTTTTACTGATAGGGTATGTCATCTATTGGTTATTTTCTCGACCGAAGCAACCTGGAGCAAAACCAGAGACTCCAACGCTTCAAGATGAGATCGAGTTCCCAAGTTTCTTTTTTTGGATTTTAGCTACTGTTTTAGTTGGCTTTAATATTTTTTTCTACGGAGCAGATCCAGGAATTGGTCTAGGAGTTTTTCAAGCTGTGAGCATCATGGCAGTCTTCGCCTGTTTGCCTGCCTCTAAACGGAGTCTTTTAAGTGTTTTTCTAACTCTTTTAGGTATTGGTGGAAGTTTGGCAATTGGCTGGCGAGCAAATGGTTTTGTCCAATCCGTCAATGAGACGGTGTTTTGGGCCAGTTTTCTGTTACTGCTTTTGACTCTGGTTGTTGATCGAGTTCGCTGGACTGGCGTCTGGTTAATCAAGTATGTGTTTAAAGGTTTCTTTGCTAGTTTTGGCCATACGATTCGGTTATTCCAACGGACCAAGAAAACTGATGGTTCGCCGTCTCAGTTTAGTTTTACAACTGTACTACGGACCTGTGTCATCACAGTTATAGTTCTGGCTTTCTTTGTCGGTTTGCTGTCTCAAGCTGATCCAATTTTTGCCAAGTTAGTTGCTGATATTTGGGAAGAGGCATTAGGACGAGCAGTAACTAGTGTGATTCTGGCAATTATCTTCGCAGTACTCGTAACTCTTCGTCTGAAGACAAAGCGTGATGATGAAGGGAAGTTTAAGGTGTTGTCTTTCCAAGATGTGTTAGTGCCTGGAGTAGCTGTGGGAGCGGTATTTGGAGTATTTTTATTTGTGCAAGCAAAGTACTTGTTTGGTTCACGAGTTGATTTGGCTAGTTTTGGTTTAAGTTACTCCCAGTATGTGCGCAAAGGGTTTATTGAGTTACTCACAGCTACCTTTTTTGGTGGGTTGCTAAGTTACTGTATTGCCCTGATGGGCCGTCAACAAGACTCTAAAAGTAAAGCTCTGCAACTGCAGGGGTTGAACTTTGTTTTAATTCTTGAACTAGGCTGCTTACTAGCCTCTGCGTGGAAGCGAAACGCCATGTACATGGATGTCTATGGACTCACTCGCGTCCGTTTAGTGGGTGAGTTGTTCTTAGTCTGGTTAGCCGGTTTCTTAGGACTTTTGCTACTCTTTTCTCTCTGGAAAAAATGGACAGAAGCCAAACTCTTTGCTGGAGTTTTACTGCTGTCCACAGCCGTGTTTGTGGGTTTGAATGTTCGTAATATTGATCAAACGATTGTCGAAGCTGCACCCAGCCACCATAACTTCCGCGACTACTTTTATCTTGCCTCATTATCGGAGGATGCTGTCTCAGGCTGGCCAACAACTTTGGAAGCTGCTAAGTCCTTAATTAGTGACTTCCGCCGGAAAAATCAGTTCTCACCAGTGGAGAAAGCACAGTTAGCAAACATGAAGCTGGCATTAATTGCCCTGAGAGAGAAACGAGATAAACTTGAAGAGAAGTATCTACCATATGAAAAACTTCAGCAAATGGATGCTAATAAATATCCAGAAAAAGTGCCATCTTGGATCAAGTCAAAGAGAGAGTGGCAATCTTGGAACGACTCAGAGCATCAAGGTTTCGAGCAAATGGAAGCTAGTTCTAGTCAATACCATCAAGATCTTGATGCCTTGATTACGGATATCCTCAATCTGCAGAGAGACAAACAACTTGATCTTTATGAACAAGAGTGGCGTTTGTTGCATGAACTTAAGTATCCGTTCGTCAATATCAACTTGAGCTACTATCCTTCGAGTTTGCAAACGATTGAAAATGCTCAAGATCCGGCGACTAAACAATGGGCTAGACCTGCTGTAGAAGAGGTCACCCCAACACCCACTCCAGACACTCCATACTAGAGAGATCTTTATATCGGTCTTTCCGTGCAGCGACCTGCTTTGTTGCGGAATGATATAATTTTGCGTATTAGTTGAGTATGAACTAGATATGAATGAGTCACTCGCTACGAAATTAATGCGTGAGTTGAACGCTGGACGCCTCAGACAGTATGCCGAAATCGTCAGGAGTCAAGAGGAAAACTCTCTGAATAAACTTCTGGAATTTCTTAAAGTTTCTTTTAGCGACGAGTTCCGCAGAAACACAACGATTTTTATACTTAGCGTGGTTGGAATTGGGTTTTTCGCTCTAGTCAAAACGTATGCTATGCGTACTGTATCTGTGGTTGACCTTCGTCATCCAGCTGGGCACCATGACAGTGAAAGTCAAAATGGAAATGAAGGGATTGGTGGAGGTGATGGTGAGTTTGACACCCAAGTTGTTGAAGCTGAGGAACCAACTAGGGTTCCCACAGCTGAAGCCACTCAAGTCGTGACTCCTGTAGTCTATGTTGTTCGGCCTGGGGACAACTTATTTAGAATTGCCTTGGATTATAGTGTTGATTTGCAAAGACTTGCTGACTTTAACGATATCACTCTAGCTTTTGATGGGAGTTACGCTTTTGTTGAACCAGGCCAACAAATCAAAATTCCTTCCCCACCAGAGCTAATACGAGGGTACTACATTGTCCAACCAGGTGATACTCTCTATCGGATTAGTTTGTGGTTTGGTACCACTGTTGATCAATTAGTGGAGTGGAATGACCTCACAGATCCTAACTATCTTTATCCCGACCAAATCCTCCAAGTTCGAGCTTTTCACCAATAACTACTTTTTTCCTAGGTATAATAGCCAGTGATGTCTACTGGAACTTACTATATTCATACTTTTGGTTGTCAGTCCAACAAGAGTGACTCCGAGCGAATTGCTGGGGATTATGAAGCCCGTGGGTATACACCTACGGATGATTGGCGAAACTGCGACGAACTGATCGTGAATACGTGTGCCATTCGTCAAAGTGCTGAAGATCGTGCCAGGGGGTTCCTCCATAACGTGGTGGTGCACTTCAATGGACTTGGTCAACGCCGGCCAAAAATTATCTTAACTGGGTGCATGACTCATCACGGTCAACAAAAGTTATATGAAATCTTACCCATGGTTGATGAGATTCTACCGATTAATGAGGTTGGTTTTAATCAAGCTGCTGTCCGTAAAGACTATTTAACTAAGGAAGGCAAAAAGCATGCCTGGATTCCCATTTCTGCTGGGTGTAACTCATTTTGCACCTACTGTATTGTCCCCTACTCACGTGGACGGGAGCAGTCACGGCCGTTAGAGTCAATCTTGGAAGAGGTAGAAAGATTGGTGCGAGATGGATATTCTGAAGTCACCTTATTAGGCCAAAATGTCAACTCATGGGGGCTGGAGAAAGTCGGGATTGGTTTTCGTAAACTGTTGATGGAACGACCTGACTTTAAACGTGAGGACTTACCAGAGAATCAATCGCAATACTTACAACCAGATAGTATGCCCCCTTTTGTGAAGTTACTTCAAGCAATCTCAGCCTTCCCCCAAATTAAAAAAATTCGTTTTTTGACCAGTAACCCTTGGGACTTCCATGACGAACTGATTGCGGAAATTGGCAAGAATAAAAAGATTGATCGCTTTATTCACCTGCCAGTTCAATCAGGCAGTAATGCTATTTTGTATCGGATGAATCGGGGATATACCCGCGAAAGATACTTAGAAGTAATTCGCAAACTGAGAGCAGTTGATCCAGAAATTACTTTTGGCACAGATCTTATTGTTGGTTTTCCTGGGGAGACTGAGAAGGAATTTGCTGAGACGGTTGATTTGGCTAAGCAGGCCAAATGGAAAGTTGGTTTTGTGGCAATGTACTCCCCCCGTCCGGGAACAGCCAGTTGGCGGATTTATCCAGACGAAATTCCTCATGCAGTCAAAAAACAACGCTGGGAAGTTCTCGACAAAATTATCAACAAAGAGAATCTCCATGTCCGACCACAAATTGTCTAAAGATGTTGTTGCCTTGGTAGGCCCGACAGCCACTGGTAAGACAGCGCTTGCTTTTTCAGCAGCTGAGAAAATTTGTACGGAACATATTTGGCCGGGTGTAGTGATTGTCTCGGCTGACTCGCGACAAGTGTATCGGGGTTTGGAAATCTGTACGGGTGTAGATCTGCCGCCAACTTGGCAAGTGGCTGAGTACTTTGGCAAGAGTGGATACCAACATCCTCGTCTGCCGATCTTTCTTTTTGGCATATCTTTGATTTCACCTGTAGAAGAATGGTCCGTTGCCCACTTCCGGGAGTATACACGAGAACTGATGACTGCTAGTTTTGCTGATGGTTTTTTAGTTCTGATTGTAGGAGGGACCGGTTTATATCATGAACATCTTTTCTCAAATGATCCGGGATTACTGGTTCCACCAGATCCTTTGTTACGGGATGAAGTTACGTTGATGACTGTAACAGAGCTCCAGCAGACAGTCCAAGGTGAGGCTGCTGATGTGTGGGAGAAGATGAAGTATGATGACCAGCAGAATCCTCGGCGTTTAATTCGAGTCTTAGAAAAACACCGAGCGACTGCCGCTAAAAACAGTGTTTTTTCCTCTCAAGCAACAAAAAATTCCCAATCATTTTCTTTGAGTGAAATCAAACACACGACCTTTGGAGTAACAGATGTCATTGACCATTTACGTCAAAAAATTTCCACCAGGGTTAATCAACGATTAGAAATTGGGGCAGTTACAGAAGTTGAACAAATGATCAGTAAATACTCAGATGCTGTCTGGAAAATGCCGGCATTTTCTTCAACAGGATGTAAAGAAATTCGCGCGTATATTGAAGAGCAATATAACCTTGACCAACTCAAAGAGCTATGGATCCGTCGAGAAATCCAGTATGCAAAACGGCAACTGACTTGGTGGAAGTTTCATACGTCTGCAACTACTACCGAGGGTTTTCACCAGAAAAAAACAGAGTGGGTAAATCTGAGTCAACTCGATCATGCTCAAGCCATGAAAAAACTTTACGATATGCTCTGTGACTCGGTGGCAAAATGAAATTGGTAAATTCGCCATCGTAGGATATACTAAAATGATGGCCATCAAAGAAAAACAAGATGTCAACGTAAAGATTAGTCTTTCTACCATTGTCTGGACAATTGGGATTGTTTTAGGTGTGTACTTTCTTTTTCGAATCCAACAAATTCTTTTGACACTGTTTCTGTCAGTGATCATCATGTCAGCGCTCCATCCTGGAGTTCGTTGGATGCAGCACAAGTTAAAGTTACCCCGAATTGTAGCTATTTTGATTATCTATATATCTATTCTTTTCTTAATTGGGACAGCAATTACTTTAATTGTTCCACCGTTAGTGAAAGAACTGCCGAACTTCATTCAAGCATTGTCGCTTCCCCCACTGCCAAACGATCTCAAAGAACTTGATATGACTTTAAGTGGTATCAATTCTTTAGTCACCAGGTTTGGTACTTCTTTTAGCACAATTTATGGGATTGTCAGTTCAACATTTAGTAGTATTTTTACCTTCATCACCATGTTAGTGATGGCAGCGTATCTTTTACTTGAACGTGAGACGTTGTACTTAAAAATATCATGGTTTTCTCGGAGCCCACGACATTTGCGATTAGCAAAAGAATTGATTGATCGAGTTGAAGTTCAACTCGGTGGGTGGGTAACTGGCCAACTTTCTTTAATGTTAATTATTGGGGTGGCTACCTATGTGGGTCTAATTTTGCTGTCTATTCCTTATGCATTACCACTTGCTTTTGCAGCGGGATTCTTGGAGGTTTTACCAAACTTAGGACCGACTGTAGCAGCAGTTCCTGCGGTCATTATTGCCTACTTAGCATTCGGACCTGGGATGGCTGTATTTGTATTGCTTTTCTACATTTTGGTTCAACAGTTCGAAAATAATCTAATAGTGCCTAAAGTGATGAAAGACAATGCAGATGTCAACCCATTAACGACAATTACTTTGATCTTAATCGGATTGAAGTTAGGCAGTGTAGTTGGTGCTTTACTATCAGTACCTGTTTACATCGTAATTCGCAGTGTTTACTCGATGTGGTACCAGGAAAACTGGAAACGCGAAGAACATCATTCATCTCGAGAGTAGAAACCATTTCAGATTTTCCCGCCCGGTTTGACTATCACTTTGATCGAGTATGTTTTATACTATCAGTGTGTGGCCGAACGATGGCTCTGTACTCTTTCAGTACAGAGAGGAAAGTCCAGACAGCTGAACATAAGGTGTCTTCTGCAAAGAAGAGTCCTGTACCAACTTGGTGCAGGAACAGTTAGAGCAACAGTGACGATGCGGGTGACGCCGCGTGAAACGACCAAGTGACTGGGTACTCTTAAACCAACTGGTTTAAGAGGGGCAATCCTCCCTGCTGCAACTGTCGATTTTCACCTTAATCGAGATGTTCCGCATAGGTTGTGACCCAACCGAGGTGATGAAGCTACAGGCATTAGAGAAATCATCGTTACAAACAGAATCTGGCTTATGAGCTACACACACAAGATAGTTGCTCGTTGTTAGTCATTAATACTAAAATACTAATAATGAGCAACTAAAAACTAGTTGGTTGAGTAGGTTGTTATGGAGACCGTTCCCAGTTCTTGGCAGGACTCATTGAGTTTAGGTT
>CAZKNL010000035.1:0-9215 GCA_964554155.1 uncultured Pseudomonadales bacterium
GAGTGATTCTTCATTTGATCTTGAATGTACTCCACAGTTTGACGAATTCCGTGCCCTGATGACCACTCTTCTAAATATTGAACGCGATCCAGAAAAACAAAAGGTGTTTGATCAGGGTTATATAAAAAGTTAGTCATAAAGTAGGTAGAGAAGGTCAGAGTTTGGCCAGCTAAAATTGCGATTAACACAGCCAGAGCTGCCCACACTAAGTTTTTCTGCAACTCTTGTTGGCAGCGAATCCACAATGACTCAAAGCTGAGAACTGCAGCAACTGTGATAAAGAAAATACTTGGGAGTAAGTAACGAGGGTAGACAACTTTGCCAAAAATTAGGAAGGGTGCAATAAAAAACAAAGCAGAGCAGAGAAGAAGTGCCACTTTTGGTCGGACTTTGTTGGAAAATAAGCCAGCGACAGCGATCAACAAAACAGGCAAGGTTAAGTACTGCATATAGTATTGGAGGAACCTCCACGCGTTAGGAAAAAACTCAGTCCACTTCCCTGCTAAAACTTCAGAAATGGTAAAAGTAAAGTCTCTCCCCCGGCTAAACAATTGGCCAAAAGCAGGACTGATCTTCAAGATAGCAAAGATGGCAAGACCACCAAGAGCGGCAGCTGCCTGAGGTGTCCAGTGATAAATGGCTTGAGCAAAAACAGGGGGCTTCTTCCCTTTTAAACTTTTGGCAGAAGCGTGGTCAGCAAAAAACGGAATGATAGCAAAAATTGGTAAGTAAAAAAGAGCTGGTAGTTTGGTCCATAGTGCCAAGCCAAAACTCACTCCGGAAGCGATCGTCCACCCCCATCTATATCGTTTAGCGCGCACGGACTTTAACCCACACAAAAAAGACAGCGATAACCAAACTGTCAGCCACCCATCCATCAAAGCAAAGTAGTGATACATAAACCAAAAAGGCAGCACACAAACCAACAACATCCCCAGAACTTGACTGATCTTACGCGCGCCGAGTTCTTTCAGTACGAGGGCCATCACCCCCATTTGAGCAACTCCAGCGAGCACGCTCACAAACCGCCCGGCAGCTAACTGATCAGGAATCAAAAACTGAAACGCAGCAACAGCCCAAATAAACAAAGGTGTTTTGCCATCGTTCAATGAAAAGAAGAAATACTGTTTCCAATCATCAATACATAACTGTGCCCAACGAATGTAAATTGATTCGTCAGCAAAGACGGGGAAGTTCGCTAACTTCAATAAATGGGTCAACAGGTAGAGTAGCAAAACTCCTAGAATTGCTAGCCAAAAGAATTTCTGAGATCTTTTATCTAATAATTTTTTTTTCATTGAGTTCAATGAGTTAAACGAGTGCTCCCATTTTTATTATTTTTATGAAGCATCTGTTGGCCAATCATCAGTACAACACAACCTACTATTCCCCCAATCCAAGTTACTGCTTGTTGTTGAAAGACAATTGTAGACGAAAACTCGCCAGCCAGTAACCAAGGAACATATCTGAGTAACGAACTGAGCGAAAGTGCGACTAACCAAGTTCTCCACCACTTTACTTTAATGAATGGCAACCAAATCAGTGACCAAGTTAAGTACCATGGCTGAAATTGTTGGGAGCGACTCGTTAGTAACGGAATGAATAACAACACGCTAGCCAAGAAACCCAGATTTTCTTGAACGATTCGAGTAATAAAGGTCAGATACTTGGAGATCTTTTTTGGTACAGCAAAGAACGTCTTTGCTTTTTCCAATAGTAGCCATAATCCAGACATCCACACAGGCAATAAGGTGAGAGTTGCCAACTTCATCGAGATTGAAATAAGTAGCAAAAGTAGTGAAAAGAAAATACTCCAAAACACTTTTTTTGTTTCTAGCTGAAAGATCAACCATAACGAAGCAACTGCTGGGATCAGCATCCACAAGTCATTATGGCTATTACTGATCATCTCGATCAAAAACAAAGGACTAAAGAGAAATAGGGCAACATCTTTGAGAACAAATGGTTTTTTCAATACTTTTGCTAATTGCAACAACACAATTACTAAAAGAGGAATAGCCACCACATTCACTCCCCGAAAAATTACCCAAGTCAACGTAAACTTTCCAAATCCTAGCAGAAATGGAATCAACGAAAAAACTGTCCACCCATATCCATACGGCGCTGGTGTATGGGTGTTGTGCATAAAACGTATCCAATCATCATGAGGAAAGTTGAGTGCCACGTGTTGATGTGGGTTCTGTTTGTATACCACCACCATCTTGGCATTAAAAATATAGTTAAATACATCATGCGAAAGTGCGTTATATGAGAAAAACAATGGGAAAGCTAGAACTCCACATACCATGACCAGCTGTTTCAAAGAAAACTTTTTGGGTAAAGAAGAAACTAACCCTGCCCAACCCGAACATAACAATATAACTAACACTACAAAAACGCTGGTCAACAGTTGATGATTCGAAAAAAATGTTTGCCACATCCACTGTTGAAAGTTCCAGTATGGCTGCCACCCTGTCAGCACCAAGTTAGGATCAGTCAAGCTATAACTAAAAACTGTGTAGCTACTCAGCAGAATAAAATAGAACAAAATCCAGACGGTAGATTTGTGCATAACAAACTCGTTGAACATCTCTTTTTTTGGTTCTTAGTAATGATATACACCAACTAAATCAGCTATACGTACCTTTAGAATATCGCGTAACATCCGTAGTGAATCCTTAAAAGGACTGACCCGATCAGTCCGATTATGGTGCCAAACGATAGGCACTTCTTTAATTTGATACTTAAACTTGTTTGCTAAGTAAAGCAACTCGACATCAAATGCGCCAGTAAATGCGTCACTGCGTTCTTCCTGTTTTCCATACACGTCCATCATTGGAAAAAGTTTTTGGGTTACTTCAGCCGAAAAAAGTTTGAAGCCACACTGTGTATCATGAATTCCGGGAATTGCTAGAGCTCGCACCAAAAAATTAAACCCGCGGCCCATCAAATGACGATGAAAGGGCTCTTTTTTTCTTTGAGCACCATGAATTTCGCGAGAACCAATTACTACTTGAAATCCTTGCTCTGCAAAGTGGAGTAGTTTATCAACCTCACTTAAAGGAGTTGATTGGTCAAAGTCTGTGAAGAGTCGCCACTGGCCGACTGCAGCGAGCATCCCTGATCGAACGGTTGGACCTTTGCCAGCATGAATATTTTTGAGTAGCCGCAGCTCACCATCTACTTTCTTTTGCTGACGCTCAATGAAGTTCTCAATTTGGTCAATCGTCCCATCCAAAGAACCATCATCACTAAAAATAACTTCCCACTGGTAGTTCTGTTTTTTTAAATGATCTACAACTTGATCCAGCACACCCCGCTGAATATTTTGCGCCTCGTTATATGAGGGAATGACCACGGATAAAAACGGTTTACTTTTACTCATGATTTTTTCCGCAGTACCGTAATTCTCGGTCCACCTGGCACTGAGTAAACTTCTGTTGGTGTATGGTTGGGAAATACCACAATCTCATAGATTGGTAGACTAGTAACGTCTTTAACAACTTTCTGTTCGTCAATTATAAACAATGTTTCAACTTCACCAAAGTGTTCCATTCTCAGCGGTGGATTTGCAGTAGTACTCAGCAAGTAGCGGTAGTTTTCCCCATAAATATCTTTTGTTTCTGATAATAAAACAATGTTGTACTTCTCGCCTGGTTTAACTCGCTGAGCAATGGTGTCAGCAGTTCGTTGCATGTCATGAATAGTCCAACCAAGCGTGTGCAGTGGCATGCGGGGAATGTTGTAGGAAAAATAGAGCAGTAAGAAAAATCCGACTGCCCCCCATCCCCAACGGACAGAACTGAGTCGATCAAGGATTACCCCAAAAACTAAAAAGGCAGCAGGAAAGAAAAAAGCGATGTAGTGATCAAAGACACTGCTCCGATAAAATGCCAAGCCGAACACACTGACTAAGTACGTCACAACTAAGATTTGATAGCCAATTTTGTATCTTTCCTTTTTTGCTCGCAGGATACTAATAAATGCGGCAATTACAACAAGTAAGAACGTTGTATTCAGTAGACGATGTTTACCAAGGGTAGTTTCAAAAAATAACTGCAGACTTCTGCCGTGTGTTTCCATCAAAATTCGTGCAATCTTTTTGGTCAGTGGCAAGCTTGCTACAGATTCTTGACTAGTTAGTAAAAATTTCTGGAGTGATTTGAGATTCAACCACCCGTGCCGCATGTCAAAAAGAATTAATGGTGACAGACAGACAAAAAAAATAACGATTCCCGTCACAGTGCCAATCCAAAATTGTTTGCGGAGTCGAGCTTCGGTTTTCCGTAGTTGCTGCAGTTGTTTGAACCAATAAATTACAGCCACAATCAACGTCAACAAGGCTACATAATGCAGCTGCATTAAGATACCAATGCAAGTCGCAACACCAGCCCAGAAAAGCGGTTCTTTACGTTCTGTTTTATGGAGGCACCACAAGAAAAGAAGTCCAAACAGAGGAGCAGGGTTGGGGTTCCAGCTAAAGCGGGCAAACAGGACCACCACACTTGAACAGGCAAATAAAACAGTTGCAAACATGGCTGCCCGTTGACCAACAATTTCTTTTCCTAGTAGATAGATAAGCACAGTGGTCAAAATGGACAGAAATGCTACCGCATACGCCGGACCAATCGGGCTTGGATAGGTCACCATTAAGAATGGCAGCATAAAGTAGTAATACAGTGGGCCTAAGTACATGTTGCCAGTGCTAGTGACTGGACCGATCAGGACAGGATCTCGTTCACGGAAAATTCTGGAAACAATTTGGGCATCTCTACCTTGATCACCGAGGAACTGAAGAGTATTCGTGAAGTTCCATAGACGGAAAAACGCAGCCACACCGATCGCAAAAATAACTACTAACTCAGTGAGACGTAACTGCCGCAGTTTGGAAAACCAAGTACTTATTCTGTTCATACCACTTATTTGGTTGTAGTTTCCCTCCAAATTAGTCTTGTGTATGCAAAAAAGTTCCAAAACATTCCCAAAATAATTCCGATCATCACATAGATTGTTCCACTATCTACCAAGTAATGAATGCCTGGCACAGTTGTCACAGGGAAGATACCAAACAGCGCCTCACAGATTCTGACAGTGAAGAATTGAAGAATAATTGACCCACCTGAAGCCAGATTAAAGCGAATAAATTTTCCACGAATTTCCCCGGATTTAATTGTGCGATCGGCAAATGTCCACAGATTATTTAACACAAAATTAGAAACAACTGAAACTTCAATTGCTAAAAAGTTAGACACATTCAGTGCTGAAAAAAACAGCCACTCAAACGGTGGTATGACCGCGCGAAAAATCTGTAAAGTAATTAACTGAACCACTGCCCCAAATCCACCCACCACCACAAACTTAAAAATCCGGTTTTCAACAATCTCTTTCAACCGAACTTTCAATAAATACTTCAGGTTGTTCGTAATATATTCTTTTGGCAACTTCGACTCACCCAACGTGCGATCAATAAACTTAAATGGCACTTCAATGACTTTAAATCCTTTTTTAACTGTCTTGTGCAGGAAAGCAATTTGGAAGGTATAGCCGGTGAATTTTTCGTCGTGCATCTCAGGCTCAACTGCTTGGTAGACTTTTTTGGTGATTGCCCGATATCCACCGGTCCAGTCATGAATCGAGAAGTTCGTTAAAATCCCCATAATAATCAAGTTGCCCACCACACTCAGAAACTTCCGATTGAACGCCCAGTTGTCTGGAATGCCACCACCTGGGATGTAGCGTGAACCAAGGACCATATCGTATCCAGCTTCGATTTTCTGCAAAAAAATAGGAATCTTGGTTGGGTCATGAGATAGATCAGCATCAAACTCAAATACCACGTCAGCATCTAACTCGCCAAACGCTTTAGCCATCCCTTTTAAGTAAGCACTGCCTAAACCAGCTTTGTGTTTATTTACAAGAAGGTGAATGTGTTTATTTTTTTGTGCAAACAGCCGAACTTCATCAGCAGTTTTATCTGGCGAACTGTCGTCAACTACTAAGATATTCATTTCCCAGTTTTTAATCTGTTGAAAAACCTCAAGCAGTAAAGGGAAGACATTCCCAATATTCTCGCGTTCGTTATAGGTGGGAATAATGACAAATGCTTTTTTCATTGACTATTGCTTTCAAACTCAATTTCAGCGGTGACCATAATTCGAACGAGTTCTTCAAAGTTAACTTTGGGTTGCCAACCAAGTTTTTGCTTGGCTTTGCTGGCATCACCGATTAACAAGTCAACTTCGGCAGGACGATCAAATTCGGGATTGTGTTTAAAGATAGCTTTCCAGTCTGGGATGCCGGCCACTTGACAAGAAAGACGCAAGAAATCTTCAACAGAGTGAGTTTCACCCGTAGCAATCACAAAGTCATCTGGTTGATCTTGTTGCAGCATCAACCACATTGCTTCGACATAGTCTCTGGCATATCCCCAGTCTCGTTTGGATTGCAGATTACCTAGCTCAAGATATTGTTGTTTACCAAGCTTAACCCGAGCGACGGAGTTAGCAATTTTACGGGTCACAAACTCTAAACCACGCCGAGGAGATTCGTGATTAAATAGAATGCCTGAGCAGGCATAGAGATTATAAGATTCACGATAGTTGACCGTGATCCAGTGACCATACACTTTGGCCACGCCGTAGGGAGAACGGGGATAGAAAGGTGTTGATTCGACTTGGGGAACTTGTTGGACCTTGCCAAACATCTCAGAGGAACTGGCTTGGTAGAAACGAGCCGTTGGGCAAACAAATCTGACTGCCTCCAACATTCTAGTGACACCAAGTGCAGTGAACTCACCTGTTAAGACCGGCTGATCCCAACTAGCTTTGACAAATGATTGAGCAGCTAAGTTGTAAATCTCATCAGGTTGGATTTCTTTGAGCGCCACGGTCAGTGAATGCTGATCAAGTAAGTCTCCAGAAACCAACTTTAACTTTTCGTGATGAATCACTTTTTGGATCCGTTCCACATTTTGGGTACTGGTTCTGCGAGTCAGTCCGTAAACGTAATACCCCTTTTCAAGTAAAAATTCAGCCAAGTATGATCCATCTTGGCCTGTGATGCCGGTGATAAACGCTTTTTTCATACGTGTCTCCATTCATTTAAAATCCGTTCTAATGTTTCTGATAAAGGAATACTGGCGTGCCAACCGAGTTTCTGAACTTTGGTTGCATCTGCCACAAAGTACTCTACATCACTTGGTCGCAAACGGGTTTCGTCTACTTGAATAGTGATTTTTCGGTTGCTATGAGTAAGTAGCATATCGAGAACTTGACTAATTTTCCATCCTTGACCACTGCCGATATTATAAACGTCGCCTATCTCTCCTTGATTCATCACCAAGATATAAGCCTGGACCATGTCTTTCACGTCAGTGAAGTCGCGAATTGACGTTAAGTTTCCCACCTTCATCACTTCTTGTTTGTCTTGTTCTACCGCCACAATTTGGCTAGCAAATGCGGGAATCACAAAATCAACCGACTGGCCTTCACCAATGTGGTTGAACGGGCGAACGCGCAGGATTTGTAACTTAAAAGAAAAGTAGTACGCCTGAGCAAGCAGATCTTGGGTGACTTTGGTGACAGCGTACGGATTGACTGGATTAAGCGGAAATGTTTCGCTGATCTTCCGATTTTTTAACTCGATTGGCAAGCGGCCATACTCTTCAGCACTGCCAATAATCAGTACTTTAGCTTGGGGTGCAAACTCTTTGACAGCATTCAGAAGATGGAGTTGGAGCATGATGTTGTTTTGCAAAAGTGCTTCTGCTTGTTCGAAACTCTTGCCAACTGCGGCAAATGCAGCTAGATGGTAGATCTGGATTGGGTGAACGGTTTTGATCAACTCTACGACTGCTGCTGGGTCAGTTAAGTTGAGTTCATGGAGCTGAACTTTTTCATTTTTGACGACTTCAGGCAGAGAAGTTTTAGTGTAATGAGTAGTGTGGAGATTAGTATAGCCTTGCTCAATTAACGCTTGAATCAGGTGACGACCAGCAAAGCCAGTACCTCCGGTGATCAGGATGGATTGAGAAAGTGTGTTTTGGTTTGCCATGCGTCGTACGCTTCACCGACCAACACCAATATACTGAAAGCCTGCGGCAGTCAGTTGTTGACGGTCAAACTGATTTCGAGCATCAATCACCCATTGTTTCTTTTTTGAATGACGTGCTGTAGTCAGATCGTACTGGATAATTTCCGGCCATTCAATGAGTGCCAAAATCACATCAGCATCTTTGAGAGCTGCTGAGATATTGTCAGTGTAGGTAGCCTGAGGACTTGCTGGGATGAAGTGTGGCGCAGTGGAGACGGCTTTAGGATCATATCCAACGACTGTTGCTCCAGCCTGGAGCAGAAAGGGAATCACTCGAGTGCTGGGAGCTTCGCGCATGTCATTGGTGTTTGGTTTAAACGCTAGACCTAGTACAGCCACTTTTTTACCTGACCAGCCACCAATTTGGTTACTGTAGGAAGTCAGCAGTTGAGGAATTCTGGCCTCGTTGAGGCGATCCAGTTGATTAAGTAGGTTGTCTGCTTGGCCAACTGACCGAGAATACGCTGCCAATTCTTTAACATCTTTCGGGAAACAGGACCCACCATAGCCAAAACCGGGGTACCAGTAGTGCTGGCCAATCCGCTTGTCATAGCCCATCGCCTGGATTACTTCTTGGACATCAGCCCCATTCTGTTCACAGAGATCGGCAATTTGGTTAATAAAAGTGATTCTGGTGGCTAAATACGCGTTGGCGGCATACTTGGCCATTTGGGCAGACTCAGGAGCAAGCTTGAGGATAGGGGCATTGAGTGGTTTATGCAGTTCTTCCAGTTTGGCAAAAGTGGTTGGGTCAGTAGCGCCAATTACGACTCGATCAGGATGAAGTGTGTCTTGAACAGCCGTGCCCTCTTTCAAAAATTCGGGGAGAGAGGCAAGAGAAATATTTTTATGACTGGCTTTGGCATGAAGGAGTGCCTCAAATTTTGGCAAAGTCCCAGGTGGGACTGTTGATTTAATTGCCACCACTGCCCCTTTCATCAAAAAAGGCGCCATTGAGATGCACGCAGCCTCAACATACTTCAAGTCAACTTGACCTTCCGGAGTAGATGGTGTGCCAACTGCTACAATGATTACTTCTGCGGTAGCGATCGCATCTTGGTACTCGGTGGTGAAGCTCAAGTTCCCAGTTTTTTGTTGTTCAAGGAGGAGCTCAGCCAGGCCAG
>CAZKNL010000036.1:0-6637 GCA_964554155.1 uncultured Pseudomonadales bacterium
TAAAGTACAACGGAATAACTTCTTTTTCTAAAGTTTGATAAAGACTCTCTGCCAAGTTTTGGTGATCAAGCACCCAGCCAGTATCTGCCCAATCGACTTCTGCCGCCCAACCATCAGCGACTGTGCAGTGCAACACGCCATTACTGATCGCTTTCATCCCAGAGGTTCCACAAGCTTCTTTACCATATTCAGGAGTGTTCAACCACACATCAGAACCTCTGACTAACATTTGATCAAGCTCCATATCTAAGTTGGGAATAAAGAGCCCAAACCCCACCAACTCTTTCTGCATATGGCGAATAATTTGTTCAATCATTTGTTTGCCAACAACATCAAAGACGTGGGCTTTGCCTGCCACTAAAATCTGGACTGGCCGATCGATATTCATAATCATTTTTGCTAATCGATCAATATCACTAAACAACACATCTGCGTGTTTATAGTTGACCATGCGTCGCGACCAAGTAATGACTAGTCTATTCGGATCATAGCTGAAACCCGTTCGGCGTTGGACGTATTCGGTCAGTTGTTGTTTACATTCTTGATGAGTTTGCCAAACGGCTTCACCTAAAGTGGTTGACGGAGAAGAAGCAGACAAACCTTCGCTAGAGAAACGTTGATCTTGCCAGTAAGGGAGAAAGACACCATTTGTTACGACTGTCCAGTTGTATTCTGGCCATTTTTGTTGGCAGAAAGCCAGATGTAACAAACTGACAGCTGAAGCTTTAAAGGAAGTATTTAACGCATAGCGAGTAATGCTGAACCTGTCAGTTCCTTGTTCCATACCAGGTTCTAACAACCGTTCAACGCTGATTCCCATTTTGTCAGCATAGTACTTGCCATAAACTTTCAGTAGCTCTGTTGTGTGAGCTTGGTTACCTGCTTCAAGCAAAGTGTGGTTTGTGTAGACAGTTTTTTCGCGAGCCAAGTTACTTGCTTGATCGTATGTCGCACCATGTTCATCCATGTAGCTACGAATCAACTGCCAGTGCAGAAAAGCTGGTCTGCCTTCATTAACGTGATAGATACTTGGGTGAACTACGAGTTGGTGAAGCAGTTTAATTCCACCAATTCCTAAAATTAATTGTTGCTTAATTAACTCTTCTTCAGTGCCAGCGTATAAGGCGTGCGCAATTCCACGTTCATGGAGTTGGTTTTGGTCAGTATCAGTATCTAAGAGGTAGAGAGTGACGGTCTCGCCAATGGTTTTTTTCCAACATCGCACCCAAACATCAACTTCAGTTAAGTGGACTCTAATAAACAGTGGCATGTCGTCAACATAGACATGCTCGAGATTGGCAGACAGAGGGTCAAAGGGGTTGTCAACATCAAGCTGTTGACCCTCTGAAGTAATTTGTTGAATCGCACCTTCACCACGGTACAAAAGTCCAACAGCAACCATTGAAATGTTTTGACGAGCTGCTTCTTTCAAGATATCGCCAGCCAGTACACCCAATCCACCTGCATAGAGCGGCAAGTCTGATTGCACACCGTACTCTGCACAGAAAAAAGCGATTGGGTGTTGGGCAGAGACTGCTGGCATATCAAAAAGGAGCTAGATATAGCTTTAAACTATATCTAGTATTTAGGATACTACACTTCATGTTCAAGTTGCTAGAGATAATTTATGAGTGAGTCAAAAACATCTCAACCAACTAGACTGTCAGTGTTCGAACGAACAGATCTATCGCACCTTACAAAAATGCTTCGGTTTTACTCAGTTTCGGCCCCTGCAAGAAGCAGTGGTAACGACTATCTTAAATCATCAAGATTGCTTAGTTATTCTGCCAACTGGTGGTGGTAAATCTCTCTGTTATCAGCTTCCTGGGATCTTGCTTTCTGGAGTAACGATTGTTATTTCGCCATTAATTTCTTTAATGACTGATCAGGTACAGAGCCTACAGAAAAGAAACATCGCCGCTGTTGCTTTAAATAGTACACTGACTTTGGCAGAACAACAGCACGCTGAACAAGACATTCTTTTTGGAAAGTATCGTTTTATTTATGTCTCCCCTGAGAAACTGGCAACACAACACTTTCGGTCACTGGTACAAATCCTTGATATTTCGCTTGTTGTTGTTGATGAAGCTCACTGTATTTCTGAGTGGGGACATCAGTTTCGGCCCGAATATCGTCAAGTTCACGCATTTGTGAGTTGTTTGCCTGTTCGACCAATTATTGCTGCGTTTACCGCTTCAGCAACTCCACGAACAGAAACAGATATTCTGCAACAACTTCAGCTCAATCAACCAAAAAAATTCCGTCAGTCTGTTTTACGTTCAAACTTATGTTTGCATATCCTACCTTGTCCATCTCGCACTATTCAACATCTTGTTGTGTTACGGCTACTGAAAAAGCATATTGATCAACCAACTTTAATTTACTGTGCCACACGTCGACAAACAATCGAAGTGGCTCAGCTACTGTGTCAACTTAGGGTACATGCAAGCTTTTATCATGCAGGTTTGAGTAGTCAACAGCGTCAAGATATTCAACGAGATTTCTTAATAGGGAAGTATCAGTTAATTTGTGCAACGACTGCTTTTGGAATGGGTATTGATAAAGCTGACATTCGAGTGGTGATTCACCTTAATCATCCTGCCAGTATTGAGGGATACTACCAAGAAGTAGGCAGAGCTGGACGAGATGGTCAGCTAAGTAGTTGTTATCTGCTCACTCTGTCAAGTGACTTAACTCTCCAGAAAGAAATTATTGAAAATAGTTATCCACCGTTTATAGAAATTAGTTTACTCCTAAACTATGTCCAAAAATATCCGTCAGCGGAAAGATTTTCTTATAAAGAGTTAGTGGCTCTTTTACTCGGTCATGACAAGGAAGATGCATTCTGGAAAGTGTTGAAGCGGGGAGAGGAACAAGGTTGGTGGTTAATTGATCATATAAATAAATGTATTCAGCTGACTTTCCCTTGTTCAAAAATTGTTGAGCAATTTAACCAGCAACTCAGTCAATACAATCGTCAAATCACAAAATTGATTCAGATAAATCAGTACTGCTATAAACAAGGCTGTCGGATGCAACAACTCCTTTTTTACTTTGAGCCAAAACCAGAATGGGAAAAATGGCGCTTTTTTAAATGCGGACAGTGTGATGTTTGTAACCCGACATCGGCTTGTTTGCCATCAATTGAAGAAAAACGAAAATTCTTGCTCGCTTGTAAGTTTATTGAAAAAACAAGAACATGGTTAGGTCCTTTATCGTTTTTTTCACTCCAACTTTGGGCAACACATGCAGTTTTTTCACAAAACTCGAAGGACAAAGTTGTCCCCGGCTTAGGAAAAGGTTGGCAAAAAACTTGGGCATCATTTCATCCACCATCAACCGTCGGGCAACTTTGATACAGTTGACCATCAGTAAAACCTCGCTGGCGATAGTATTCTCGGGTTCCAACTGCAGAAATAACTGCGATCTGTTCGAAACCCGCTTGGGCAGCTAACTCTTTAGCGCGTATGAGCAGACGGGTTCCTAGACCGAGGTGTTGGGCTTGGCCAGCGGCCCGCTGGCCAAGCCCAACCGCCTGTCCATACACATGCACTTCCCGAATAATGGCACAGTTCTTTAACTCTGGGACAAAAGATTCTTCTGTTGGCAAACTCAAACGCAAGAAACCAGCGATCAGATCGATCTCTCTTTCTGCTTGGTTGATTTTTTCTGGTAAAACAAACTCAATAAAAACTTCTTTGCTGGAAGAAGTCAGGTACTCTGTTTCTTTACGCTGTAACTTCTCTGCAGCTATCTTTCGACCACGGATTTCTCGCGCTCGAATATTCTGACTTTGTTCACCGACAGCATCGATCTGTTTTTCCACCATCTCACGAAAATTAGTTTTTTTATTTCCGACCACAATATCAGTTGATGGAATGTCACGGATGACTCGGGTCAATCGACAGTAGCGTGGCGTATGGACTAAACAGTAGCTTAAGACATCAAGGAGTTGTTCTTCTGAGTATGGTTGCCATTGACCATCTTTGTAATACTTCATTAACTCAGCACTCTCAATTAAAGAGCAGGGATAAATTTTTAATTCATCGGGACAAAAATCAGGATCACTAAAAAGACGATCGTAATCTTCTTTATCTAGTAGTGGAGAAGAACCGTATAAATTTGGCATCCAGTGCGCATGAATTTTGAATCCAGCTTGCCGCAAAAGTTTAACTGCCTGTCGCGTAGCTGCTACATTGTGACCTCGTTTATTTTTGTCCAAAACTTGATCATTCAAACTTTGAAAACCAATTTGGGTCTTGGTACAACCAAGTCGACGAACTCGCAAAACCTCTGCCTCAGAAATATTATCTGGTCGGGTTTCAATCACTAAACCAACACAACGACTTTTCGTTGTCTCGTTTTGCTTTTGCTCAACTGCTAGTTCTTCCCAACTCGCTTGTTGGAGTTGATCAACACCACTGATTTTTTCTGGTGCGACATACAACTCAGAAACAACTTGGTTGTAACTTTTATCTAAATGGTCACCATGAATCAGTTGAGACTGCAACTTTTTTTTATTTTGAGCAGGGTCTGAACTAGGAATAAATGAAGGTCGTTGATCAAGTTTCGAATGATTCTGTTTTTTATTAGCAGCCAACATTTTTTGTTGGGTTATTTTGTATCTCCCTACAATTTGTTGACGTTCATCTTTCCCTTCACTAAAATCATTCAACGCTCGAAAACATTCTTTAATAAACCAAATTTGGTAAGACTCTGGATAATATGACCACGTCCCACCCAAGATGATTAACTCAACTTTTTCAGTTTGGTGACCAGTATTTTGAAAAGCAAGCAAACGATTGTATGTTTGCAGGTACGGATCAAAATCATTCCGTTCCGCTCGTTGAGCACCTGGTTCATCAGACAAATAACTCTTCGGCATCCGAATGTCATTCGGACAAAAAATACATTTTCCTGGACAAGGAAATGGCTTTGTTAAAACTGTAACTGGAGTCACCCCAGAAATTGTTCGAGTTGGCTTCATCTGAATTTTCTGCAGCATTGCTTGGTGAAAAGATTCCAGCCCAGCAGTTCCAGCTAAAGCGCGATAGGCAATCACTAACTCACTTTTGCGAAAGAGTTGTTTACTATCTTTCGGATACTTTCCTAGCAATTGATTCAATCGCGTCGCTGTTACTTCAGATTCAGCTTCCAAAGCCTTGAACAGAGGAACAAGTTGCTCAGAATAGTTTGTATAATCGAATCCATACTGCATCTGAAGAATTATAGCCTGGGTAGACAAGCTTTCATGCACAACTCAACGATTGTTCAACTCAACCGACTCAACGCTCATTTTTACCAAACTGTGGCAACTACTTTTGCTGAAACTCGGCAAACCCCTTGGCCTGGTTGGCAAAAGAGTTGGGAAGTCATTGCTGAGAAGCTCCTTCCTAAAGGGACTTCCTCTCTGGCTATCTGTGATGTGGGCTGCGGGAATGGACGTTTTGCTCAGTTTTGTCTTGACCAATTACAAAACCAAGTTGCTCTAGACTATTTGGGAATAGATCAAAGTTCAAATTTACTGGCTGAAGCAGAAAAAAGTCTTGAGCAGCAACCAGCTTTCCCACAGACCCTGTCACAAATAATTCGCTTTAAACAACTAGACGTGATAGAGCTGCTCATAAATAAAGGCAGTTTAAGTGATGCGATCGCACTGCAGTTTCCACTCGTAACTGCCTTTGGCCTCTTCCATCATATTCCTAGTCAGGGATTACGGATTCAATTGATCCAACAGTTAGCTGAGTTGCTTTCACCGGGGGGTTTGCTGATCATTACCTTTTGGCAGTTCCAGTTCAACGAAGCACTGATGGCTCGTCAAGTTTCACCAGAAAAAGCTGGCTTTCAGGCTACAGATCTCGAGGTAAATGATTACTTTTTAACCTGGGAAAGAGGACAGCAGGCTATTCGCTATTGTCATTTAACCGACACCCCTGAGCAAAACTTGCTCATCTGCCACAGTGGCTTACGTGTTCTAAGCTACTTCGCTGCTGATGGTAAAACTGGACAAGATAATAGCTACTATATTTTGCAAAAAATTTAAGAAAATTCTTGAATCGTCGGTCGACGATACTTGAATGGAGCAGACAATTTTCTAGCGTTTTTCGGCTAGCAATGCTGCAAACAAAGGAATTTCGCTCCGGCTGCGATTTTCCATTTTGGCTGCTTTTCCTTGACTAACTTTATCTGAGCTCCATTCCTCTAACCGTGTGATCACAAATCCTGCTTCAGCTAATCCGTTTACATAATTCGAAAGTGGGAGGTGGTAACTCCATGTCAGCGTTGAACGCTCAGACTTGCTGGGGTGAGCTTGAATCGGAATTTCTATTGGTGATAAGTATCGGTCAATCCGACGATACTGAGTTTTTTTTGCTTCATCAACTCCCCAGCTCGACTGACGCGGAATCCGAAAACAGGGATGATTGATGACTATCAAAAACTTTCCACCAGACTTCAGATGTTCGCAGACATGGTGAAAAACACGCTTCGGATCTTGAACATTTTGTAGAGCTAAAATCATGATTGCGTGACTGAAGTCATTTTTACTGATTGGCAAAGTTGGTTTCATCAAATCTGTAACGGCAAAGTGATGACGTGGATTCTGGTCTGGTTTTTGCGCATCTTCAATCAATGAACG
>CAZKNL010000036.1:6737-9194 GCA_964554155.1 uncultured Pseudomonadales bacterium
GGTTGTTTTGGTTGTTCTTCATCATCACTCATTAAAAAGGTGGTAAAGAACTCAACCATCCCACCACCAACACCTGTTCCAAGTATCCATAGCCATGGATTGCACTTCCAGAAATACAAGAAGAGCGCTGCTGTACCAAACCCAACCAAGGTGACAATACGTCTGGGGGTATGGTTATTACTGAAAACAAAAGCCATCACGACAACAATTACCGCATAGATCACTACTGGGACCCACCACCAAGGGTGATCAGTACAACTACTGGTACTCGCCCCAAGCACACTTGGTTTCGCTGATGCCCCATTCCCACTACTAGGACTCGGTGAAGGTGTCACCCCAACTTCTTGGGTTGTACCGAGAACTTGTCCACCTGGTCCTTGTGGTCGACCTTGGGTAACAGGTCCATTAATTTGTCCAGAAGAAACAGAACCACGAGGTCCTGGTGCACACCCATTTACTCCAAAAACCTCAAAAGTGTAACTATCCTGCCCACTTAAGTTAGTTATGGTATAGGTCGCCACATTTCCAATATCGGTTGCCCCATACTCAGCTCCATCTGAATTTCGACGGAAGTAGAGACCATAATGAGTAACTGGAGAAACTGCTGTCCAACTGAGCGTCACAGTATTTGTCCCTGAGCTAACAAGTGTGACTGATGGAGCATTAGTCGGAGCAGTATCTGTACAGACAGGGGGCTGGGCATTGTTGGCAACAGGACCGTTTCCGCCACCACCTCCACCACCGCCACCACCACCTCCGTTATTACTTGGCGCATTGCTACTTCCTGGAGTGGGGGAAGGTGAAACTGATGGAGAGATGCTCGGGGATGGACTTGGTGTTACACTGGGATCAATTGAAGGAGTTGGAGACGGAGATGGACTCACCGATGGCGAAGGACTGGGAGAAACACTCGGACTGGGCGAAACACTAGGTGAGGGGCTTGGAGAGACACTTGGAGAAAGTAGTTGGAAACCAACTGCATCAGCCAAGATATACGGCTGTCCTGATTCAGCCACCAACTCAACTCGAGCAACATCATTTAACGAAAAAGTCCCTAAGGAAACCCACTGGGACTCTGTATTACCAGAACTTTGCGAAGCACAGGCAGAACCATCGGCCAGTACATTCTGCATTTTCAAGACATCACTACCAACTTGAGTTGCACCGGAATACACACGATAGCGTGCTTGGCCACGGGCTGGATCACAGATGTATTGAGTATAGACTTCATAGGTGCCACTGAGCGGACTACTCGTTGTCCAGGTGTAGGTTTGGCCAGTTGCTGGAGTGCTCGTACTGTAGTTATCTCCCCCAACTGCGTTCTGCAAAATATTTGGATAAGCGTCGTTTACACTCGGACCTGAACCGACTGCATAGCGATCCCAAGTCCCGGTCCGACCAGCTGGTGCAGTTCCTGAACTGCCCAAATCTGCTTGCCAAGAATCATCATCAATCACTACATCAAAGGGACGAGCATATTTGGGAATAACTGCCGTAATATCCGACTCAAATGAGCCATTGCGAGACGTCACTTTATAGTAGTAGGTGGAACCATTGGTAACAGTGGAGTCAGTGTACGAAGTGCCGACAATTGGGGCACCGTTCAACTGAGTGTAGGCACCAGCAGGGATAGTGGCTCGATAAACGTTGTAGCTCGTCGCAGCTGGGACTGCCGTCCAGGCTACTTCAACAGAGTTTGTCTGTTCTTCCAACCAGAAAATGGGGTTGACCACCACTTGGGCAGCTGGTTCAAAGTCAAATTGATCATTCGTCGCACCAAAACCAATCTGGACATCGTCAACTTGAGCTTCGAAGTTCTCGTTCCAAGGAGCTCCAACCGGGTCCTGCCCAGCAATGATCTGAATCCCACTCCAGTTATTCGCAGGGTTGGGATCACGAATTACGGCATTTGGATACGCAGTCTTATAGTCATCTAATGTCTGATCTTGTGCCATTGTAATTGGCAGCGCACTTAATACTGTATATGACCACCCCGCACCCGTCAGCGTATCAACTTGACGCCAAGTATTATCGCGGAAGTTGACTGAACAGCCGCTCGGATCAGCTTTACACGGAGTGTACGTGAGCGCTACATCAATACTGCCATTTCCATCTAAATCGACGTAGAGATTCATGGTTGGGGCAAGACTCTGATCGGCTGTACTGGCCGGACTACCCGGATTCACAACGTAAAAACTATACTTCAAAGTATTGATATCACTTAAAAGTTGTCCATTAAAAGAGTTTGGCGCTCCTAACGAAGATTTATTTGCACCAGTTGTACCCAACTTGATTCGGTAGCTGCCAGTTCCCAGCGAACCGGCCCCACCAGGACCGACAGTGAATGTGCCTGATGCATTATTTTGTTGGGTACTGGTCCAGTTGGTTGAGCTAGGAGTCACAACTTGTGAAATTGTGGTAATCGGCGTGGTATCTACAATAATGAAAGTGGTGAAG
>CAZKNL010000037.1:0-1842 GCA_964554155.1 uncultured Pseudomonadales bacterium
ACACTTTACTATCGGCAATCCGTACCTATCGAAGTTTCCTCGCCGTCCTTGGTGATCATCTGTATTACTTTTAACCACTCCAAAGATCTATACTTCAATTTGTTCGTTTTGTTCATTTGAACTAAAAATCCTCTAAGCCATGAAAGTCATCCAACGCCTTTATCAATTTATTTTGCATCGACCCAAACCTTTTGTGTTCGGCAGTGTGTTAATGGTATTAGGAATGGGATTGGGGAACATCTCTCCTTTTTTTGTGAAGTGGTTGACCGAGGCTGTTCAAGCACAACAACTCGATCATACATTTTGGCTTGTGCTGTTGCTGGGAGCACTATTAATCATCAGTAACGTTCTGGAGAATCTCGCCTACTTTATTACTGACAAGAACATGGTCGGCACATCAATTGACATCTCGCAGCAAGTGCTGACGCACATTCATAACCTGGACTTTGCCTATCACACCAATAAAAGTTCAGGCAAATTAATTAGTATGATGAAACGTGGTGATGAAGCATTCTTCACTTTTTATGACATTCTAAACCGACAAATTTTGAACTTAGTCTTGAGTTTCTTAATTATGTTTGGGGCCTTCACCCAGTTAAAACCGCACTATGTAATATTCGTGATCATAGTGGTCATCGTAAGTGTATTGGTTTCACGCTGGCTGATTAGAAAAAATATCTACCGCCGTAAAGAGTTCAATCGGGCTGATGACAATATTTCTGCTATTCGAGTTGATAACTTAGTCAACTTTGACACTGTCAAGTACTTTGCCAATGAAAAGTTTGAGCAGCAACGATTTAGTGAGTTACTGCAGAAGTGGTACGACACCCTTCAGGCATATTTTTTCACCTTTCGTTACTTTGATGGAATTGTGGGAAACTTAGTTAACTTCGCTTTAATTGGCATTATGTTGATCGCGATTGGTGACCTGCGATCAGGAGCAATTACCCTAGCCAACTTTCTTTTAATTACTGCATTTGCCATGTCACTTTTCCCCAAAATGATGAACTTGCTGTACAGCATGAGAGAGCTGGCCAAAAAATACACTGACTTGAGCGACTATTTTGAGTTGCTGAATGAACCAATTTCAGTAATGGATCCTGAACACCCAGTACACATTGCTGAACCAAAAGGAGAGATCATTTTCGATCGCGTCTCATTTGGATATGAAACGAGAAACCAGCGAATTTTGCAGGACTTTAATCTCCATATTCAAAGTGGTGAGTCAATCGCATTTGTCGGCTACTCAGGTGCAGGGAAAACTACCATCGCTAAACTGTTGATGAGAATGTATGACCCACAAACCGGAACGATCTGTATTGATGGAGTGAACATTAAGGATGTCACAAAAACAGAACTCCGCAGAATCGTTGGTGTCGTTCCACAGGATCCATTACTTTTTAATAACACCGTCTACTACAACATTGCCTACGCCAAAAACTCTGCAACTTCAAAAGAAGTCATTGCGGCTGCCAAAGCTGCACGGGTTGATGACTTTGTTCATAAGTTGCCTAAGGAATATGACACAGTGGTCGGTGAGCGAGGAATTAAACTGTCTGGAGGACAACGCCAACGGTTGGCAATTGCCCGGGTGTTATTGGAACAACCACAGATCTTAGTTTTTGATGAAGCGACCAGTGCGCTCGACTCTGCGTCTGAACAAATGATTCAAGCAGCATTTTGGAGTCTAGTGCGAGACTCTAAAAATCCACGTACCAGCATCATTATTGCTCATCGGCTTTCGACAATCATGAAAGCAGATCGGATTGTGGTAATGGATAAAGGCAAAATTGTTGATATTGGTTCACACGAAGAGTTAATTAAAAAGAAAAGCGGTATCTA
>CAZKNL010000037.1:1942-8970 GCA_964554155.1 uncultured Pseudomonadales bacterium
CGCAAAAATATAGGGATCGAAAACTGTAAATTGAATTCCTAAGATAATGAAGATACCGATGATCGTTCCAAAAAGAAGCTGCTCTTTGAGAATCACCGGTGAAGTCTTAGGCTCAACAGCCATGATCAGCAAAAAGAAAACAAGCGTTCCTTCAAGTAAAATAATCGCTGGATTACTCCGATAGATCACTACATATAAAAGTGAAAATACTATTGCCGTTGTCATCGTAATTGGTAATTTTTTATATTTGTGTGCAATATACCCAGCAATTGGAATGACAAAAATCGAGGCAATACTAATTCCGTTGATATCTAAAAAAGGAACTGGGATTCTTGGTGCAAAACTGACTCCCCACCAACCAGGCAAGTATCCAAAAAAACTCATCAGCAAAACAGCGAAGGCTGCCGGATTAAAGACTGGACCAGTCGCCACCCGAATGTATCGCTGCGCTACCTCCATAACAACTCCCACTAGTGGGAAAAAGTACCATGGCAGTAATGGATCAAAAAGTAAAAAAAGAATCAGACCGCTGATCACTCGGTATTCCCAACGAGTTGGTTGAATAGTCTGAGTTCGCAACAGCGCTTGGTAAACCAACCAACTCGTACCAATGATCAGGACTGCATTTCGAAGACAGATTAGCCAAGTCATCAGATCAAGACGTGCCCATGATATAGTTGCTGCTATTGACAAAAAAAAGAGAAAGAGCGATAAAAGGCGAACTGGTGAAGTCCATGCTTTCATGGTTTTATTTTACTCCGATTTAATGGAAAAAAGGAAACATATGCAAACTAAACACGCTCTTCCGGTAGTAACTATTCTGGCCTCGACATTGGTTTTGAGTGCCTGTAATCCAAAAGTTAGCCAAACAACAAACTCTCTATCAACAACATCTCCAACCACACCAGTCTCTCCTGGTGGAAGTCCTACCTCTGTTACCGTAGTCCCAACCACCAAGAATAATTTGGCAGTCAAAGAAATCTCAGTCACAACTTCCTACAAAAACCCTTCTGGCGAAGACTCAGTTAAGTTCACCGTTATGGTCGATAAAACTGGCGTCATTGTTGATGCAGTGACCGAACCTTTAGCCAAGTCACCCATTTCCAAAATGCGTCAACAAAGTTTTGCTAAAGACTTTCCGGCAGTGGTGAAAGGCAAAAAATTGAGTGAGCTTGGTCCAATCGATCGGGTCGGGGGATCTTCGCTCACAACCGGCGCCTTTAATGCCTCACTTGAGAAATTAAAAGCCCAGTTGATAGTATTCCGGCATGAACCAATTTTCCTTTAGCGCACTCGGAACTGAGTGGTGTATTCAGGTTGATGATAGAGTCGGTGAAGGTGGTCAAAACAAAATCAGTAATCAACTGCAACAGCACATTCTCGAGACTACCGAACAGTTTGATCAACAGTTTTCCCGTTTTATCCCCACCAGCGAAGCGAACATATTCCGGAATGCTACGGCCGGGACCTACCCAATTTCGAAAAAGTTTGCGACGTTCTTACAAGTTTGTCAGCAACTGCAAAAAGATACCAATGGTGCTTTTGATCCTGCAGTTGGCCAAGTTTTAGAACTAGCTGGGTATAACCCTGACTATAACTTTCAACCAGGAGAAGACCTCACTTCATTCCAGTTACCAACTTGGAAAGTCCGTGATCAAGAACTGACCATTTCTGGCCCAGTTGTTTTTGACACTGGTGGGATTGGTAAGGGCTACTGGATCGATCAGTTAGCAAAAATTCTCCGCAAGCACTACTTTTCTCACTATATTGTTGAAGGTGGAGGTGACATGGTGGCAACTACTAAACAAGACGGGGCACCGTGGCGAGTTGCTCTAGAGTGGCCAGGTGACTCCGAACGAGTGGTTGGCACGGTTGACTTGGGAAATCAAGGTTTGGCCGTTTCTGATATGTATCGTCGGAAATGGGGAAAGTGGCATCACTTGATCAACGTTAAAAAATTGCAGCCAACTCAGGAGGTCATTTGGTGCGCTGCCATCGCCAAAAACGCTTGGGAAGCAGATCAGTTTACTTCAATCTTGAGTTTAGCTGACTCGAACCTTCATGCTCAACTGGCTAAAAAAAGAAAAGCTGAGTATTTAGTTCTCCATAAAGATGGCCAAATGCATGTGAGTCAAAATTGGCCAGGGGAGATCTTCTGATGGTGTAAGATGGAAGCTATGTTTAGTTCTTTTCTGCAAAGGGTTTTAGAAGAGACAGCCAAGATTGCTACGGCTCAATTTGGCAAAGTCTCTGGGATCACCAAAACTGGTGACAGTAACCAAGTACTAACCCAAACTGACGTAGAGATCGGCAAGACGATTATCGCTGCCATTCACAAAGAGTTTCCTGATCACAATATTATTGATGAAGAAGCTGGAGTGATTGATAGACACTCTCAGTACACCTGGGTTGTTGATCCGATTGATGGCACCAGTAACTTTGCCAACGGGGTTCCGATGTACGGGACAATGATTGGATTACTGGATGGTGATCAACCAGTTGCAGGCGGGATATCGCTGCCTGCGTTTGAGGAAATATACTTGGCTGAAAAGGGGGGAGGCGCGACGTGCAACGGCGCGCCGATTCACGTAACTCAGCAAACAGATCTGTTATCAACTTTAATAGCCTATGGCATAGACGGACATCAAGAAGATCCGCAACTGACCTATGATGAGTGTCAAACACTTGCAGAAATTGTGCTGAGTATTCGAAATCTGCGCAGTAGCAATAGTGCCTTTGATATTGCACTGCTGGCTCAAGGCAAGTATGGAGCAGTCTTGAATCGCACCAGTAAAATCTGGGATAATGTGGCTCAACATGTCTTGATTGAAGAGGCCGGAGGTAGCTATACTGACTTTAATGGTCAAGTGATAGACTACAGTCAGCCGCTCCACAGAGCTTCACAAAACTTTACCTACTGTGCAGCTGCTCCGACGCTCCACCGACAGATACAAGACTGTATTCATATAAAAAAGAAGTGAGGAAGGAATCATATGTTAGAAGCAATTGTGGTCATTTTAGTTATTCTTCTGCTGACTGGGAGCATTCGGGTGAATGGTTTTAATTTACCGCAGATTACCCTATTTAGGGTAAATGGCGAAGCAATTACTTTGATCAATGTTTTAATTTTCTTAATTATTCTGTGGGCGATTGGTGTTTTACCTAGTCCTTTCCGTGAAGTTGCGGCTCTTTTATTTTTGTTGTGGGTGCTTTCAGTTCTGGGAGTCATCGCGGTTGCAGGACTTTCAAACCTGATTGTATTAGCAATAATTGTTGGAATTGTTTTCTCAATTCTCAAAAAATAAAGGTACTATGAAGAGAGTTCTTCTCGTATTTTTGTTCATTGCTTTTGGTGTGTTGGCTGCTGCCTTTCCCTGCGCTTCAGTTGTCTCGGCTAAATCATATGAAGTTATTCAAGTGAGCATTACCGCTCAACTGCATCCAGATGGGACAATGCAGGTCGAGGAAAATCGTACATTTAACTTTGATGGCAGTTACAGTTTTGCTTACCAAGCTATCAAAAAAAATCCCGATCAATCGAAAAGTCCTGGGAGAGTGATCCCTTATATTTTAAGTAATTTCCAAGTTTGTGATCAAGAAAAATGTTACCAGCAAACCACACCTGCAGCAGATAACCAGTTAATTCCGGCTCGGGTTGGCAGTTTTTACGTCAGAGACGAGGCCGATCAATACTACATCAAATGGTTCTATAACGTCGCCAACACTGATAAAATTTTTACTTTAAAGTACACTGTTAATAATGCCGTTACTCTTCACCGAGATATTGCTGAGCTCTATTGGCAATGGATTGGTGATCAGTGGGAAGTGCCACAAAAAAATATAACCGTAAATTTGCAGCTTCCTCCTGGAATTCCTGGCTCTGACATCCAAGCATGGGCACATGGACCCTCAGAGGGAATCGTCAGCATTCTTAGTACTCAGCAAGTCAGTTTCAGATTACCATATTTATCGAGTGGAGACTTTTTTGAAGGCAGAGTTATTTTTCCTAAAAATATTTTCACTAGTGGAGCAGTCGGCTCTTCCACCAAGGAAGTTATTCAACGGCAAGAAAATCAATTCATTCAAGAAACTCAAAATAAACTGAATACACAGCGCAAAATCGCTTTTATCTTTGGTGGGTTTAACTTCATCTTTACGTTAGGAATGGTGATTTTCTTTGGCAAAACAGTGATTGATTTTTGGCGAGGTCACAAAGAAAAACCACTCCCTAAAATTAATCAGAGTAACACACTCTGGGAACCACCGAGCGATCTTTCACCTGCCCAAGTTGAGCAACTGCTTCATGCCAGAAAAACACTCACCCCAAAGTCATTCACTGCTACAGTTTTAAACTTAGTCCATCTGCGGTACTTTACGTTTGTGCGGAGTGATAAAAAATATGGGTTCTTGTTCCCGGATTGGAAGTATTACTTAGTCCGAGTTGATAATCAGCCAGTTGAGAAATTAACCGGTGTTGATTTGAGAGTGTATCAATTTCTGATTGATGATGTCGGTGAGCAAAGAATCAAACAAAGTGACGGGCAAATGTTCGTTGCTATTCCGCTTGACCAGATTGTCCAACACTGTAAAGACCATCCTACTTCTTCTAATTTGTTCTTCAAAGTTTTAGAAGATGTGGCCTTCCGCGCTAACTTAATTGGGGGCTACTTTGATCGATCCGCCCATAGTAGTAGATTTGCTGCCCCGGCGATTACTGCTGCCGTAGTTGGTGGCTGTTTTGCATTTGTAACTCTGTTCGCTATCCATACTAGTGATAGTCCATTTGCTCGATTGATGGCTGCCCAAAACATCGTTATCACGGGATTGGTTTTTACAGGAGTAATGATTATGCTTGATCACCGTGAGCGACGAACAGACCAAGGAGCTCTGGAAACTGCTGGCTGGAAAGCATTCCAGAAACATCTGACAGACTACAAAACCACTGGAAACTACGCGATTGATTCAGTGGTGCTCTGGGAAAAATACTTAGTCTACGGAACGTTGTTAGGCGTTTCTGCCAAAACACTTAGTCAACTGCCTGTTAACTTTTCTGCAGCTGATCAAACAATTGCAACGGGTCATTGGGCCGGATTTTCCAATGGCTCGGGAGGCGGCTTTGGACAAAGCTTTCACTCGTTTTCCTCTGCACTGAACTCTTTATAGATTTCTGTTTCATCAAGGTATGGGGCCAGCGGGGTAGGATGGGCGGGCGGCGGTGGTGGAGGTGGTGGTGGCGGCGGTGGAGGTGGAGGTGGGGGAGCAGGATAGGCATGACAAAGCGCTATCACAAAGTCGGACTGGGAGGGACATTCGACCGTTTTCATATTGGGCATCAACATTTTCTGGAATTTTGTGGCAGCTTAGCAGATACCATCCTCGTAGGGATAACTGTCCCAGAGTTAATTCTGCACAAGAAAGCCGCAGAAATTATTGAACCATTGGATGTCCGGATTGCAGCTGTTCGGAAATTTTTAAAAGAAAAGAAAATTCAGGCTGAAGTTATTTCATTAACTGATCCTTATGGACCCACCCTTGAAAACAGTCAAGTAGAAGCTGTGGCAGTCACTGAACAAACAGTTCGCGGAGCAGAAGCAATTAATGCAAAACGGGTGGAACTGCAGTTATCGCCATTACCCATTCATGTATGTGAATTATTGAGAGACTCTACTGGCCAACTCATTTCTTCCACCCGAATTCGTTTAGGGAAGATTAATCGACACGGTGAAGTTTACTACGAACTTTTGAAAAATGGTTTGACTCTTACTAATAAACAGGCAGAGTTTTTCCATCAACCCCAAGGCCCAGTTCTTCTAGAAATTGATCCTACTTCACAAACTCAAAAAATAGTTTTAGTGGGTGACTTTGTGACGGATTTTTTTTTAAAGCAGCATGCCATGTTTTCTGCAGCTGTATTTGATCGAAAAAACTTACGACAAGCGTATACGTCCGAAATTTTGGAGAGTCACTTAACAAACTCCAAACATCTTCGTCTGGTAAATCCAGCTAGCCAACTTACACCAGGAGTTGTGCAGTGGGTGGAACAGTACTGTACAGAGCTAGCGAATGCCCAGAATTCTACTAAAAATCTCGAGCCCATTTTCCTAGAAATTAATGGTGAAGAAGACCTCGTCACTGTAGCTTTTGTTCTACTGGCTCCGTTGGATACGCACATTTACTATGGCCAACCCCACCAAGGAATGGTCAAGTTGATTGTTAATGAAGAACTAAAAGAAAAATTTAAGTCTGTGCTATTTGCTCCTGCCGCCGAAGTTCATACAACACAATTCCAAAGCTAACCGCTA
This sequence comes from uncultured Pseudomonadales bacterium, assembly GCA_964554155.1. Lineage (GTDB taxonomy): Bacteria > Patescibacteriota > Microgenomatia > UBA1400 > PJMF01 > UBA924. The sequence goes on from CAZKNL010000037.1 coordinate 8,245, forward strand.
CATTCAATGACTCTGCCTTACCAAACTTTGGGACACTCAGACTTTGGTCAGCTGCATCATCAAGTACTTTTGACGTACCGTGAGCCTCATTGCCAAAAACAAGACAAACTTTTTGGACAGAATTGATACGTAATTGTTGATTGGGTTGGTTGGCTAACTCTGGTCGGGTGACAACCAGCTGAAAACCTGCTCGTTTTATTTCACTGATTTCTTGTTCAATATCTACGGAATCGTAGACAGGCAGATGAAATAACGAACCCATACTTGAGCGGACAACTTTGGGTTGATAGGGGTCGGCCCCACCATAAAAAATAATTCCATCTATCCCGAACCAGTCTGCTGTCCGAATCATCGTCCCCACATTACCAGGATCACGGATGTCATCAAAAATTGCTAAAGTTTGACCAGCTAGCAAATTGGCCAGCGAGTAAGTCGGTCTTTTAACAACCGCGGCAATTCCTTGTGGGGTGGAGGTATCTGCTAACTGAGTAAATCCCGACTCTCTAACTTGAAGTACTTCTCCGTGTTTGAAAAAGCTTTGAACATTAGGTTGCGTACAGAATTCTTTTTGAGAACGAACGAATGTATCGGTAGCAACCAGTTGGACAACTTCTGCCTTCGCTGCGAGAGCATCCATCACTCCTTTTTTACCTTCCACTAAAAAACACCCTATTTCATCGCGGTATTTTTTTTGATCAAGTTTTTGGAGGAGTTTGAGTCCGTACA
>CAZKNL010000038.1:0-3947 GCA_964554155.1 uncultured Pseudomonadales bacterium
TTGTTTCCGGGTATTAACAATATTTTCAATAGCCGCGGTGCCCACATTTTTAATTGCACTAAACCCAAAACGAATTGCGTAACCACCTTTTGAGTGAAGATCTACTTCCAGCGTAAAGTCCACGTTAGACAAGTTGATATCAGGCGGGAAAATTCGCAGCCCGATTTTTTTGCTGGCCTCAATTGCCACAGCCACTTTTTCATCTCGGGTGGCTGCATGAGAGCTCGACTCCACACTCATTAAGGCAGTCATGTACTCAGCGGGGTAGTTGGCTTTCAAGTACGCTGTTTGGTAAGAGATCATGGCATAACTGGCCGCGTGGGCTTTATTGAATCCGTAGTTGGCAAATGTCTCAATGAAGCCCCAGACTTTTTCAGCCACGGCTTTGGTATAGCCTTTGGCAATGGACTGTTCGATAAAAGGTTTTTTGTTTTCGTCTAATAGGCTTTTCTTTTTCTTGCCAATGGCTCGCCGCAAAATATCCGCCTCACTCAAACTGTACCCAGCCATCACATTGGCAATTTGCAAAATCTGCTCTTGATACACCATCACCCCGTAGGTTTCTTGCAAAACTGGCTTCAAAGATTCGTGAGGGTAGATAACTTTGTCAGGGTTATGTTTGCCTTCAATAAAGGTGGGAATCAGGTCCATAGGACCGGGACGATACAAGGCCACCATGGCAGTAATGTCTGAAAACTGATTTGGCTGGAGGGTTTTGGCGACTCGCCGCATGCCGCCAGACTCAAGCTGGAAGACGCCAGTCGTCTCTCCACTAGAAAGTAGCTCAAAGGTTTTTTTATCGTCTAATGGCAACTTAGAAACGTCAACGTCAATGCCCTTATGTTCTTTAATTAAGTTAACTGCACTTTGAATAATTGACAGATTTCGCAAACCTAAAAAGTCAAACTTCAACAAGCCAATCGCATCATCCGCAATATTACAGTCCAAGACATACATGTCGTACTGGGTGATAATTTTGCCACTGGTGGAGTCCTTTTGAATGGGTGTGTATTCATACAATGGCTTATCAGCAATCACGACTGCAGCGGCATGAACTGAAGTGTGGCGGATTACACCTTCTACTCTTTGAGCCAGATCCATCAGTTGTTTGTACTTTGGCTGTTTGTAGTACTCGCCTAGTTCGGGAATCATCTCGATCGAGTCTTTAATACTGACTTTATGGCCAGGGTTATTAGGAATGAGTTTGGCGATCTTATCCGGTTCTTCGTATGGCATGCCTAAGACACGACCAATATCACGAATTGCTACTCGTGCCTCCATTCGTCCAAAGGTAATCACTTGAGCCACGTGGTCTTCACCATATTTTTGGGCGACGTACTGGAGCACCTCGTCGCGACGGTCGTCAGCAAAGTCCATATCGATATCTGGTGGAGTTGGACGCTGCGGGTTAAGGAACCTTTCGAAAGGTAAACCGTGTTGCAACGGGTTCATGGTGGTGATACCCAGCACATATGCAACCAGTGATCCAGCTGCTGAGCCACGACCTGGTCCAACACCAATTCCATTTTGACGGGCCCAGTTGACAAAGTCTTGAGTGATCAAAAAGTAGGTTGAGTAGCCTTTGTTAACGATGATCTCGATTTCATACTCCAAACGATCAATCATTTCTTTGGTAGGTTTTGCCCACATTTTATAGAGACCTTCGTGCGTTAGTTTTTTGAAGTAAGTATCTTCTGTTTCACCTGGTGGTAACGGAAAATTTGGGAAGATTAATTTACCGGTGGGAATTTCGACATTGCATTGCTCGGCAACTTTGACAGTATTCTCTATTGCTTCTGGATACTGATGAAAAAGCTCTTCCATCTCAGCCGGAGTTCGCAAGTAATAATCCGGCGAGTCAATCATGGTCATTCTTTTTGTGTCTTCAATCAGCTTGTGGGTTTGGACACACAGCAAAGCATCTTGGGCCGATGCATCATCAGGATAGATATAGTGGACGTCGTTGCTAGCCAACAAAGGCAGATCAAGTTGGCGAGCAATCTCAACCAGTTTTTGAGTGAGTGCTTTGAGCTCTTTAACTTTTGGATGTACTTGCAGCTCGATGTAAAAGCGGCCCGGAAACTTTTCTTTGTAGAGTTTGAACTTTTCTAACGCTTCTTGGTCTTTGCCTTCCAGGAGAAGTTGGTTGAAAATGCTAGCCATGCAGCCACTGGTGCAGATAACTCCTTCGTTGTATTGAAAAAGAATTTCTTCATCCATCCGTGGTTTATAGGAAAACCCTTCTAGGTTAGCCAACGAAACCAGCTTCATTAAGTTTTTGTAGCCAGTTGTATTTTGGGCTAAAAGCAGCAGATGAAACTGATCATTGCCCATCTTGGTTTGTTTATCGAAGCGAGAGTTTTTAGCCATGTAGGCTTCGATGCCAATGATGGGCTTAATATCATTTTTTCGACAAATATTATGAAAGTTGACGGCACCGTACATACCGCCATGATCTGTGATCGCTAAGCTGGTATATCCCAACTCTTTGGCCCGTTTGATCAATGGGTTAATTTTCGATAACCCATCCAACATCGAGTATTCAGTATGGACATGGAGATGGACAAACTTGGAGGACATCTGAGTGATTGTAGCAAAAAGAAGTCTGTTTTTTTGTACTGCAATGATATACTTCGACTATGACTGAGACTGTAGATGATCAGAGAAGAAGAATAAAAGAAGTTCGTTTAGGTAGGACAATTGCGCGAGTAGCGGTAGTTTTTAGTGAAGAACACCCAGTGGTACGAAGACGTTCTCTCACTTTGACTCCTCAAGTGCTCCGTCCGTGGTCTTCCCACGTTGACCCAAGCACTTGGTCACTCCCTGGTGGTAGCGTCAATGATACCGATTTGCCTACTGATCACAACTATACGAATAAAGCAGACTTCCACAGTGTTACTGCTCGAACAGCTGTGCGTGAGCTGCAAGCACAACTAGGGATTCAAGTTGCGCCGGAAAAGTTGTGGTATGTTGACCTTTTTCGGAATCACTTATGGACCACTGCTTTATTTTATTGTTTAGTAGAGGAACGGCCAGTAGTCATGGTCGATACAAAAAAAATTGATGGGTTTCGTTTTAAAAGTATTCACGATGAAGCTCAAAGAGAAGAAGACACTTTTGCCGATCAGGGGCTGATGTATCAAGCAATTATTACTTCTTTGAACCGGCGGTTTGAGAAAGTGCTTTCTGAAGTGCTGTAGTCATAACCTGTGAGTCAACTTTTTTCCCTAACTTTCGTTGGGTTTGCCCCATGAAAAAACCAAAGACTTGGGTTTTACCGGATTTGTACTCGTCGACAGTTTTTGGATTTTCGGCCAGCACTTCGGCGATTACTTTTGCTAGTTCTGCTTCATCGACACTGTCTGTTTGCTGCAGTTGCGAAAAGGCTGATATAACTTTTTGTGCGTCGTCACCAACTTGAGCGGAAACTTTTTTGTTGACGATTGCATTAGCAACTTTACTCGGTTCAAGGTTTTGTTTTTTTGCTTCTTGGAAAATCTGTTCTGCCCAATCTGCCATTTCTTTTTCTTCTGCTAAAAGATCAGCATACTTTGAGTCGATGCCATATTCTTTTGTCCACCGCGTTTTGAGCTCTGCTGGGAGCTCAGGTAACTCCGCCGCAATTTGGTTCACTTCCTCTTCAGTAAATCTCATCGGTGGTAAATCAGGATCTGGAAAGTACCGGTAGTCTTCTGCCTCTTCTTTGGTGCGCTGAGAAAAAGTCTCACCTTTTGTTTCATTCCAGCCGCGAGTCTCTTGAATTGGAGTTCTTCCCTCGTTGAGTTCACACGCTTGTCGTTCAAGTTCGTAGGCAATTGCTTTTTCTAAGAAACGAAATGAGTTAATGTTCTTAAGCTCAACTTTGTAATTCGGTAACCCTGTCTGTCCTTGGGGTCGCACTGACACATTCGCTTCCAAACGCATCCCACCTTGTTCCATGTCGCAGT
>CAZKNL010000038.1:4047-8273 GCA_964554155.1 uncultured Pseudomonadales bacterium
GGTCGCACTGACACATTCGCTTCCAAACGCATCCCACCTTGTTCCATGTCGCAGTCAGCGATATTTAAAAAACGTAAAATTTGGCGAAGGGTTTTGGCGTAGGCTTTGGCATGCTCGGCAGAAAGAATGTCTGGTTCAGTGACCACTTCCACTAACGGGACACTACTGCGATTGAAGTCAATTAAAGTAACTTTTTTACCATTGATGTTTTTGTGAATTAACTTGGCTGTATCCTCTTCCAAGTGAATCCGCCGAATCCGCACCGGACCGGCCTCAGTCTCCAGTTGACCATCGTGACAAAACGGTAAGTCATACTGGCTGATTTGGTAGCCCTTTGGCAAGTCAGGATAGAAGTAATGTTTGCGATCAAACTTAGAAAACAAACTAATTTTGCAACCCAATGCGAGTCCGAGTTTAATCGTCCACTCGACTGCTTTTTGATTCACGACTGGCAACGCACCCGGTAAACCCAAACAAACTGGACAAGTGTAAATGTTAGGTTTTCCCGCCCAGAACGGATCATTTTTACAGCCACAAAATGCTTTGGTAGCAGTTTTTAGTTCGACATGAACTTCCATCCCAATCACGGGAGTGTAAGTAGTAGTCAGAGCGTTTGCGTTCATAAATAATTATTCCGTTAGTTATTGCGTCATAACTGGTGGTACCTGTTTGTGATACTCAGTCACCTGTTGAAAAGCATCACCAACTTGGATCAACTCACCTTCATGAAACTTTTTGCCAATCAACTGCATCCCAATTGGTAAACCATTTGCAGCAAATCCAGCTGGCAAAGCCAAACTGGGCACACCGACCACATTAACAGTCACGGTGTACATATCTTCCAATAAGTTACGAACGGGATCGTTCAACAACTCACCAAACTTGACTGCAGGACCAGGTGTGACAGGTGCCAGCAAAACATCGCACTCTTCTAGTGCTTGGTTGTACTCTTCGATCAAGATCGTCCGGGCTTTTTGGGCATTGTTGTAAAGCTCATCAGCGTAACCAGCTGATAGCGCAAACGTACCCACCATAATGCGGCGAGCTGTTTCTTCGGTGAACTCAGCTCGCCCTTTCCCATAACGAATCCCATCGTAACGTCCCATATTTGAACTGGTTTCGCTCAGCGCAATTAAGTAGTAAATCGGGATACCGTGTTTTAAGTAAGGAATACTAACTTCATTGCAAGTCGCTCCCAGCTCGGTGAAGGTTGTTTTGGCTGCCTCAATTCTTTTGCGCACTTCAGGATCTAAACCATCTCCATAAAACTCAATCGGCAAACCAATTTTTTTGCCGCGAATTGATTGACCTAAATAAGACGAATACTCTTCGCACGACTTCGAAGAGCTGGTCGCATCCTTGGGATCGTGGCCCGCAATTGCTTCTAACACATAGGCAATGTCTGCCACTGATTTGGCCATTGGTCCAACAGTGTCGAGAGAAGATGCATAGGCAATCGCCCCATAACGAGAAACGCGACCATACGTCACTTTCAAACCCGTCACATTACACATATTAGCTGGGTTGCGAATGGAGCCACCAGTGTCTTCGCCAATGGCAAAAGCAACTGCGCGAGTTGCCACGGCCACTGCTGAACCACCAGAAGAACCGCCAGCAATGCGGTTGGTGTCCCAGGGATTTTTGGCTGCGCCAAAGTCTGTGTTTTCAGTGGAGCCACCATGACCCCAAGCATCCTGATTGTTTTTGCCAATTAAAATGGCGTGGTTTTCTTGGAGCTTTTGGTAGACTGTTGCACTGTACGGCGGAATGTAGTTTTCCAGCACACGGCTGCCGGCAGTAGTCCGTACGCCTTTCGTGTTATACGCATCTTTCATTGAAAAAGGAATGCCGTGGAGAACAGAAAGTTCGGCTGAGTCGGTGGCGGCAGCGTGTTTTTTGTCTGCCTGTTCGGCTTCTTTAAGAATGGCTTCTTTTTGGCGAACAGTCACAAAACTATGTAACCCAGTCGTTGCCTCGGTCTGTTGAAGTGCCTCAGTAACTAACTCAACCGAAGAAACTTTTTTAGCATCTAACAATTTTTTGAGCTCAGCCAGTGAGTGGTCCAGTAAGCGACTAGGCATCCCACTCCTCTACGACATATGGGGCCACAAAGTAACCATCCATATTTTCTTTGGCGTTCGACACAGCTTCTTCTTGAGTCAAAGAAGGTTGGACTTCATCAGCCCGAAAAACATTTTCTTCTTCAGTCACACGCGAAGTGCTTTGAGCGTCGGACAGGTCCAACTGATTAATTTGATTCATCAAGTTCAGCACGTTAGTGAAACCAGCGGCGTATGCTTGGAGTTGTGTGTCTGTCAACGTTAATTTTGCCAGCTGGGCAATGTGTTTGACTGGAGGAGTTTTGACCTGGGAGCTCATCGTCGGTAGTGTAGCAAATTTTCTGGCAGCTGAGGACTAGAGAGTTTGCAGAGCTTTAATCCGTTCAGCGACTGGTGGATGTGTCTGGAAAAGATTGGCAAACAGACCCACTCCACCCTGAATATTTTTAAGTGGGTCGGAGATATAGAGATGAGCTGTCGCTTTGTTGGCAGCTTCGAGTGGCTCAGTGTCGTGGCTAATTTTTTGCAGCGCGTGAATTAATCCCTGTGGATTTTTAGTAATCGAAACTCCTGCTGCATCAGCCAAAAACTCGCGGCGGCGAGAAATTGCTAATTGAATCAGTTGAGCTGCAATTGGCGATAAAATTGCCAACACAATCCCAATCAAAAATAAAATCACACCGATCTGTCCACCATTGTCATCATCGCGGCGGCGACGTCCCCATGCTGTCATCCGTAACATCCAGTCTGCCAATAAAGCGACAAAACCAACCAAAACACTGACCACTGACATTAAGCGAATGTCGTAGTTTTTGACATGTGAAAGTTCGTGAGCGATTACTCCTTCCAACTCCGAGCGGTTCAGCTGAGCGAGCAAGCCAGTCGTAGCACAGATGGCTGCATGCTCAGGATCACGGCCAGTCGCGAAGGCATTCATGGCGGTGTCTTCGATCACATATAACTTTGGGACACTCATTCGTTCACCAATGCATAGATTTTCAGTAACTGTGTAAAAGTCAAAAAATTCTTGACGCGTCACTGGACGTGCACCGGAAATTGCTAAGACAATTTTGTCTGACCACCAGTACGAAGCAAACGAGGTGGCTGTCGAAAAAAGAATTGCCAAAATAGTGAAGTCTGTGCCGGCATTAAATGCCACACTCATTACATAGGTGACACCAACAATAAAGGCGATGAACGCCACCAAAATAAACAGCGACTTGTGCTGATTGGAGGAAACCAGGTCGTAGTGTGTCATGCAAGTTTATAAATCAACTTTAACATCTTTGGTTTCAGCTTCACTGACTTCAACGTGTGAGCCAGTCATTGCTGTTGCCAAACCCGCCTCTTCTTTGAAGCTAAACATCATTGCCACTAAGTTACTAGGGAAAGTCACTAGTTTCTGGTTGTACGATTGTGAGAGATCGATCAATGAACGACGTGCGTACATTAACTTATCAGCAGTGTCAGCTAATTCCTGCATAAAGTTGGTGACTGACTCGTTAGATTTGAGTTCTGGGTTTGACTCAACTAAGACTTGAATCTGGGGAATCACAGACTGTAAGTTGGAGATGGCTTTTTCAATGTCTTTGGCTTGGCCGGAAGTGGAGGCTTTTTGGGCGGATTTACGCGCATCTGTCAACATCGCAAAAATCCCTTTTTCGTGTTTGAGATAGCCTTTGACTGCAGCTTCTAAGTTAGGAATTAAGGAAGCTTGGCGTTTGAGTTGATTACCAATTTCTTGGATGCTGGCTTTGATTTGCGTCTTGAGGGTTTGAAAACCGTTATAAACGCCGACGACGTAGAAAAGCACAACTGCACCGATGACTAAAATTGCGATAACTGGCATAGAACTCCTTAGCACCAAGGGTGAAGTTTTCGATCCGAGGTGTCATCCCCAACGGGGATTTCTTTTTCTTTATTTTACTCTGATTCTTCTCTACTGCAAATCAGCTTATTGATCTCTTTCAACTTGGCAAACCAGGCGTTTGCTCGTATAATTCATTATTCTCTCGCTATTGGCGTTGAGGTATTTTTCAAATGTTGAGATGCCACTGAGTATGAGTGACACTATGGGCAGCTCATCAATTTGAAAAAATACCGTAATGCATACGGCCTCTTGGTGTAGCGGTTAACATGCCTCCCTGTCACGGAGGAGATCACGGG
>CAZKNL010000039.1:0-7370 GCA_964554155.1 uncultured Pseudomonadales bacterium
GCTGTGAGAGAAATTCAAGAAGAAATTACCGTCACTGATCCAGTTCTTAAAAAAGTCGGAGAATTAACTTTCCTCTTTCCAGAAAACCCAAGTTGGAGCCAACAAGCGCACGTTTTCCTTTGTTCAAAATGGCAAGGTGAACCATCAGAAACAACTGAAATAAAGCCTGAATGGAGAAATAAAGAGAACCTCCCACTGTCTGGAATGTGGGATGATGCCAGACTTTGGCTAGCCAAAATTTTGAATGGTCAAACTCTGAAAGGCTCATTTACTTTTAATGCAAAGTTAAAGGTGATTGAGGGTGAAGTAACTTTATACGATTTCAAAGAAAGAGATATACAATAGCAGAAAAGCTTTACTGTTTTGACGGGGTTGCTTGCGGTTGCGCTTGTGTGTGTTGTTCTTTGCACTGTCGAATTTGTTCAAGCAGCTTATCTTCAGTTTTCTTTCTTTCGGTAATATCTAACGACATGATCAATACACCGTAAGGAATTGGTTCAATCCGTACTTCGTACCAACCTTTTGCCCCATCAGGAAACTCAAACTCATTTTCGCTATATTTAGAAACTCGATTTTCCATGCATGTTTTAATTTGCGCAAAGACTGACGTTTTCTCAATCCCTGGGTACCTCTCCATCATGGTATACCCGAGCAGTTTTTCTCGAGAAGATCGACTTTGTACAACTGCAGCATCGTTCAAAAAAAGATAACGGTATTCCTTATCGATAATCTGAATCCCTTCGATCATATGATTGAACACCTCAGCATAATGCTCGTCGATCTCATGGATCAAATTTTTAATTTCAAGTGTGATTGTCATATGCAACTATATTACCTCTTTTTGGCAATAACTTGAATATCACTTGCACCAAAAAGCCAAGCAGTTATGCTATCAATATAATGAAAAAAAGGAATCAGGGGCCCTTTAATTATTCGAATCAAAAAACCAAGGGGAGTCGTAAACAAAATGTTCCTAAGTGGTCCTTCGACCGAACGCATAGCAGTAACTTGGAAATGATGCTTCGCCAAAAGTTGCTTCACACTTTCTCCAGTGTAACGTCGCAAATGCCCAACTTCTTGATCAAAACGTTGATAAAAACCTACTCGATATAACAAATTTTGTGAAGAGGGAGTACTTAAAAACAGTTCCCCTGATACATTGAGCTGCGAATAAATCAAATCTAAGAAGTGACCATCATCTTTGACATGTTCAATAATCTCAGAACATATAACCACATCATACTGATCTTTTCCTTGGTCAATTTCTGTCACTGCAAATTGAAGATTTTTCAAACCAAGGTGTTGTTGAGCCCTTTGGGCAATCCTGATCGCTCGTGGTGAAATATCGATGCCTTTGACCTTGGCACCTTTATCTGCAAGATATAAACTCAAGGTACCAACCCCACATCCAACATCAAGTACCTTTTTACCTAAAAATTGACGAGCAAAAATTTTGCGTAAAAACTGTAGTGAGTAAAAATATGTAAAATTATTATCGCCAATTATTTTTGCGAAATAATCATTTTTCTGATGGTAACGATCGTAAAAACTACTTAATACAGACATAATTTTTGCGCAACTATGACAAATCCTTTTCCTGAAAAGTATATCTTAAACTATCGTTAAATAGTTGCTATAGTTGTTGAAGCTAAATCAATACATGAAAATAGTTGAGATGAAGGAGAACCTATGGAATACAACACCTTGGCATCCCCAGAAGTAGTGGCCAGAACTGCGAGTGCCTTGAATGAACATGGTACTGAAACGCTCACCGTTAAAGATGGTGCAGCAGCATTGGAAAAAATCAAAGAACTTATCCCTCCAGGGGCTTCAGTCATGAACGGTTCTTCAGTGACATTGGAACAAATTGGTTTTATTGATTACCTCAAAGCTAATCAACACGGTTGGAATAACCTCCATGCAGCAATTGTTGCCGAGCAAGATAAGGACAAAAAAGCCTCTTTACGACGACAAGCGCTCCTTTCTGATTACTATCTTGGTAGTGTTCATGCAGTAGCAGCAACTGGAGAGTTTGTGATTGCTTCGAATACTGGAAGCCAACTACCTCACGTTGTTTTTTCTTCGCCAAATCTTATTTTTGTGGTGAGTACCCAGAAAATTGTTCCAACGCTTGATGAGGCAATCAAACGCCTTGAAGACTATGTTGTGCCGTTAGAAGATGAACATATGAAAAAGCTTTATGGCGTGGGAACAATGTTGTCCAAAATTGTTATTTTTCGACGAGAGAATCAGGCTATCACTGGCAGAAAAGTTAAAATGATTTTAGTGAATGAAAAATTGGGATTTTAAGATCTTGCACATTCATGTCTATAAAAAAACTTTTTACTTGGTTAGATGACAATGCAGATAAACCTTCAACGCGGTTCATTAACCAATTATTCCCAGTAGTTGTTTGTTTAGTTTTATTTTTTATTTTCGTCGGACTTTCCTATCTCTTCATTCAATATATAGTCAACCCGTTCAACGTTGAGAAAGTTGCTATTGAACTTCATCCTTTTGATACGTTTGTTGGTTTCTTTTTATACTTTGTGACTGCAATTGACTATGCACTGATTGTGGGACGAATGCAGGTCTCAAATCCTGGAAGTAAAGCGCGTTTTGTAATGAATGTGGGAACTTGTATCGGTTGTTTCATTGGTGTGACATTGGTACTTTTTTTGTGGGGATTTGCCAAAGAAGTTCCGTGGTTAATTATTCCAATTCTGATTTTTGCGGGAAGTGTGATGATTAAACTAGCTTTCGAGGGGATTGAGTACTTTGAACACAGCAAGCAAATTCCCAGCTTTGTTCGCTATGCAACCATCAAATTTTTAAATGGTGCTCACTTTTTTACTAGAGTTTTTACATTTTGGATTCCCGAATTAGGAAGTCCAAAAGTGAAACGAATGCCTACTCTAGATCTTGCCAAATGGTCATTACTCCTACCATTTATTATTGGTCTAGATGACTTAGTTGGATATATGGGAGCAATGACAATTTATAACGTGTTTAGTCTGCTGTTTGGAATTTATTTAGCCGATATTCTGATTGATATTTTAATTTTTGTTTCACCTTCATTTACTAAAAAATTAGTTGAAAACTCACTGCTGTCATTACTGGCAGCGTTTGCTTTTATTTATCTTGCTTATAAATCATATTCTGAAGCTTTTATATTGCTTCAGCAACACTATCACTTCATATGATTGTATTAATTGGTTTTGCCTTTTTAGCTGGAATCGTAACGATTCTTTCTCCATGTATTTTGCCAATTCTGCCGATTATCTTATCTTCTTCAGTTGATTCCTCAGGGAAAAGACGCCCCTTTGGGGTGGTGGTCGGTTTTGTGGCCAGCTTTACTTTCTTCACATTATTTCTATCGACAATTGTTCATTTAAGCGGTGTGCCAGCTAACGTTTTACGTTTGCTTTCGATTGTAACTCTGGCTGTTTTTGGATTGAGTTTAGTTATTCCACAAGTCCAGTTATGGGTAGAACGTTTATTTAGTAACTTGACCCGTTTTGCTCCAAACGGACAAAAACAGAAAGGCTTTTGGGGAGGCTGGGTGATCGGATTATCACTCGGGTTATTATGGACACCTTGTGTGGGCCCAATCTTAGCTTCAGTAATTAGCTTAGCACTTTCTGGTACGGTTACAGCTGAGGCAGTGGTGATTACGTTTGCTTATGCATTAGGAACGGCAATTCCAATGTTCGTTATTATGCAAACAGGATCGACTGTTTTGCAAAAAGTTCCGTGGTTAGTTCGTAATACTCCTAACATCCAAAAGGCATTTGGTGTGCTGATGATCATCACCGCAATCGGAATTTTCTTTAATATTGACAGAACAGTGCAAACGTTTGTTTTAAATACTTTTCCGCAATACGGCGTAGGATTGACTGCAATTGAAGAGAATCAAACTGTCCAACAGAATCTTAAAAAAATTAATCAAGTCCCTGTGGATGAAAAGCTGATTGGTAGACCAATGTCGGAACTGACTGAACCCAAAGGAATGCCTGCACCTCAAATAATTGCTGGAGGGGAGTGGTTTAATAGCCAACCGTTGAAGTTGGCTGATTTAAAAGGGAAGGTAGTTTTGATCGATTTCTGGACCTATTCGTGCATCAACTGTCAGCGAACATTTCCCTACTTACGGACTTGGTGGCAAAAGTATAGGGATCAAGGTCTGGTGATTATCGGTGTCCACGCACCAGAGTTTGAGTTTGAAAAAAATAAAGATAATCTAGCGAAAGCAATTCATGACTTTCAGTTAACATATCCAATTATTCAAGATAATAACTTTGCAACTTGGAAAGCATATAAGAATCTTTATTGGCCAGCGAAGTACTTTATTGATAAAGACGGTTTTATTCGGTACACCCATTTTGGCGAAGGGGGATACGATGACAGTGAGCGAGTTATTCAACAGCTATTAGCAGAAGCTGGAGCGACTTCATCAGCTCAACCGATTCATAATCCTGTTTACCAAACATATGACAGTACTCCAGAAACGTACTTGGGTTATTCGAGAATGGAGAATTTTGGATCGGTAGAAATGGTCAAAAAAGATACCAAAGCTTCCTACAGTTTGTCGCCACAACTACAAAATAACTTCTTTGCCCTTCAAGGTGAATGGGCAGTGATGCCTGAATACGTCGTGCCCGCCCAAGGTGCGAAGTTGTATCTTAACTTTGAGTCAAAAGAAGTTTTCTTAGTTGCCCGTCCCAAGAATAGCCAATCAACAAAAATAAAAGTTTACCTTGATGATAAACAACAGTACTTTGGTGCAGACAATACAAATGGAGAAGTAACAGTAAACTCAGACAAGCTGTATAAATTGATTAACTTGCCTTCACCCGGGCAGCATTTGCTAAGATTGGAATTTGAAGATGATAATGTAGAGCTATATGCATTTACATTTGGATGAGGTGTGTTCCAAAAACCCCCACTTTATCATGGGGGTTCGTATCCACTCATTTTTTGGCAATAATTATTTCTTGATCACCTTTTGTAAGTTAACCATTGCAACACCTTGTACTCCATCGAGTACTGCAGCCAAGATGAGCACGACTAACCAAGAAGAAAGACCTAGTCCAAAGACTTCGGAAAATCTGGAGACCAACCACAGTCCTACAAAGTTAATCACCAAATACACAGCCATCATTTCTTTACCAGAGAGATCTCGTTTCCGCTTCAATTCCCACTCAGTTAAAAAGGGAGTGGCGAACGTATCAATCACAGCAACTGCGATTGCTGATAAAAAGACGGCCCACATCAATGAAATATTGGCGGTTCCTAACACAACTGCACCAGGAAACCACATGTTTGCCAAATAAACAACGACACTAGTAACAACTGCTAGAACGACAAACGAAACAAACATGATCATTCCAGGATTTCGATCCTTCTGAACGACGCGAACAACTTTTTTCTGAACTTTGGTTCTAGAAACTTTAGGCATAAAGATTTTCTTTCCGTGTATTAATACTTTCTTTAGCTTAGCATATTTGTACGAGTTGTACTATTTTTCTATTCAACAATCAGTGTGCCCTTTATTGATGGATGTGCAGTGCAGTGAAAAGGGTAGGAACCTGGCTTGGTGGGTGCAGCAAACTCATTCGTTCCCCCCTGAGAAAGAATATCCGTGTCAAAAGATGTCCCATCATCACTCGTTACTGAGTGTCCTGCAGTGTCTTTATTTGTAACTTTGACAGTGCTGCCTGCTTTGACAGTGAGTGTTGCGGGTGCGTACTTAAAATTGGAGATCTCAATTGAGTTTCCAATTGACGATGTCTGTTCTGTTTGTGAAGTAGAACCTTGTGTTGTGGGGACCTTGGTCTGAACTGATTTTGGTTGACAAGCTCCAAACATTAATCCACAAACAGTTGCAATCGCAATCACTGCTCCGACTTTAAAATATTTGTATGTTTTCATAGTCGTCTCCTTATTTGACTATAACTTGATAAATTTTTCCTTCAAAAATATCCGCAAAAAAGAAGTTCCCAGTTTGAGGGTCAACTTCTAAACCAATCGGGTTACCTAGCTTTCCTTCAGCTGCAGGACTTCGTTGAATAATCGGAGTAGTTGTCAGTTTTGGTTGACCACTGCCGGTCAGTTTACCTAACCAAACTTCTTTGCCGGGAGTATTTTCTTTGGAACCTGTTTTGCCAAAAACTGTCAGAAGAAGAGATTGTTCTTTATCGGTCGATTGGGGAATTGCGCCTTTGCCAGGGTGAAAAGCTAAACCAGTGAATGTTTGAGTATTAGGTAAGCGGAAAATGACTGCGTCTTTCACTTGTGCAACGTTGGGATCAATAATCGGTTTTTGCAGATCATCTTCTGATCCGTTCCAACCAAGATTAATTGGTTGGATTTTCTTGCCAGTAGGATCAAAAAGTTTTAAATCAATAACGCGATCAAAGTGATCAGGACCAGTATCAGTAATTAATACTCTGCCAAGTGAAGGATTTGTTGGAGTCTCGTAAGTATTTTGGGCCAAAACATATCCATTTCGTAGTCCAATTGCTTGGACTTTAGGATCTTCAGGATAAGATCTTTGTCCCACTGGGTTGTCACCGTTTTCTGTAATTACAAGGACTTTCCCAGCTTGTTGACTTGGATTCTGTGCTCGGACAGCTTTTAAACCTTCACCTACAAGAAATAAAAGATGTGGTTGATCAGCGATCCAAACTCCTAAACCGTCAGTAATTTGGTGAGAAGTATTTCCAACAATATTTGCTTCAAAAATTTGTTTTGGGACAGTACCGATTAATTTACCGTTTTCGTTTTTCAATGTGGTTACACTCACACGATTGAGCACTTTTTTGTCTTTATCCCGATATGAATACAACAGAAAAAGTTTGCTATTTTTCTGGTAGTTTGCAGAAAAGACCATTCCCACCAAACCACCTTCTTCCGGAGGGAAACCAGGGAAGTGGGTCTCTACGGAGACAACCGGATATGAGGTTTTTTCCCAACCATTGCTTGTCCTGTTAAATGCGATCACTTGACCAGAAATTTCTGCAACTAATAGCTGTTTCCCATCCGGTGTAATTTTAATCCGGGTCGGGGAAGGAATGTTTTCTGCAAAAGTTATTACAGAAAATTGGTTTGGGTTGATGGGTGTGTATCCCACACCCTGGAAAATCTCTCTGCTCAGTGAAGTGTCCCCTGGATTTTGAGAGGGACTAAGAAGTTCTTTCTTAAATAGAACAATCAAGCCTAAAAAGAGCAAGACACCAAGGAAAATAAGAAACTTCTTTCTCACATTTTCATCGTAGCACAGATTGAGGAAGTCAGCTATTTGATGGAAATACTAGAAACTTCTGATGGGAGTGCTTCAAATTGTGTGTGACCACTTCTAGAGTAAAGGG
>CAZKNL010000040.1:0-2603 GCA_964554155.1 uncultured Pseudomonadales bacterium
TCTATTAATGAAGGCATTTCTAAAACAACATCTGGTGTGTTTAAAGTTTTACGGGTTTTGACCACAAACGTGTCTAACGCTTCTGCATGAACCTCAGTTTCTTGTCGATTAATGACTTTGAACTCACATGTACCATCAGCAATCGAAATAATGTCACCAGCATGAAGACCAGTCACGACTGCTTCAGGAACAAACACTGCTTGTGGGTTGTCGTGTTCACTGAGTGAAGTAAAGATGATTTGTTCACCTTTTTTGACTGGGAACTCAGTTCCATTTAGTACAGTGATGCGAACCTCTGGTCCTTGGAGATCGAGAAAAATTGGGACCATTTTACCCAGCTCTGATGCAATTTTACGAGTATATTGAATTCGTTCGATGTGCCAAGCTGGTTCGTTGTGTTTGGTATTGAATCTGGCAATATCCATACCCGCAGTAATAAGTTGTCTGATTATTTCTTCAGATTCAGAAGTTGGGCCAACTGTTGCAATGACTTTAGTTCGACGCTCCTCACCATTCGAGCGAATGCTTGGTTTGAAAAAAGCCATATCAATATCATGCATAGTTTGCAAATTATGACTGATACTCAAGGGAAACGCAATCGTTTTCTTTTTTGAGAATTCTAAGTCTCTGGGATTCTTCCTGGTACTCAGTGGATCCTTAAGATTATAAAAAAAGAAAACGTTACTCAAGCAGATCAAGTTAATTGAGGTTTGATGTTTTGGCAGAAATGGTTTAATGTATGGGATCTATGACAGATAACCAAAAACTTTTAACAGGTGACGACTTAGCAGCACGGGCTCTTGCAGATTCCGCGCAAGAAAGTTTGCCTGCTGGTGATGATGTGTCAACACTCCCAGTTTCTTCTGGGGCAAAGCAAAAAGTTGGAGAAACCTTAACTGCTTTGCAGAACGTGATTGAACGCAACGCAACTGAGTTAGATCGAATTAAAGAACAACTCAGTTCTTACAAAGACAGTTTGCGAAATATTATGGACAACGATGAGACACTTAGTGCTGCCCAGGAAAAAGTAACGGCAGTGACGCAAAAAGTCAAGGAACGAAAAGCTGAGCTGCACTCTACTTTGGAGGCGAATCAATTAAAAGCCAATATTACTGAAACGACCGCTCGCAAAAACGAAGTTGAAGAAGCATTGAATAATCATTTATTAAATTTGTATCAATTAACTGGCGCCAAAACCTTTGATACGAGTACGGGTGAGACGCGTGAGTTTGAGATTCGAGCCAGTATTAAGACAAGTAAAAAAGCAGCCTAATTTGTGAAATGAGTGTTTTTTAGTGAAATTTGTGTTGAAAAATGAAGTGCCCGTGTTTGGGCACTTTTGTACGATTTCCCTCGAGTAGAAAGCGTCCTATAAGATTGACAACTGGGATGCTTTCTGATATGATTTGATCTGTTTCGCGTGATGTGAGTTGGCAGGCAACATACAGCCTCTCCAACTTGCATCGCTGTTTAACAATTCGGCACAAAAACTTGCGGACAAGTTTTTTTTAATCGCGTGGTTTCCACTTTTTCAATGGAGGATTCTGTCATGAGCAGATTTTTGAAAGACATGTTGGTTGGAGTTGGTCGGTGGGTCAGCGTTCTGCTGACCATTGCAGCAGTCATACTGCTGCTGATTGATCAACTGTTCGTCTCCCAAAAGGTGTTTGTTACACGTATCCTTGAGGGAGGGTTACCCCAGCTGATTTCCTGGGGCCTGTTCGGGGTAGCTGCAACGTTATTGCTCTACCCTGTCAGGACAAGCAACAAGATCTGGATATGGTTATTGGCGATTCTTTTCGCCCTGTTTTTGTTTACCAAAACGATTCAGATGTGGTTAATTCTGATGAATTGCTACATCCTGTTTTGGTACTGGGGCAACGAGCGCAATAAAGAAAAGTTGGTCCTTGCGTCCGTTGTGGCGAACGCCACTGTGTTTTACCCCCTTGTTGCTGCCAGCTTTTACATGATCGTAGACTGGTGGTGGTTAGCCGCAGGGATTGTTGCCCTGCTGGCTTGCCTTTTTCACCTCCCCGTTTACCGATGGGGAAAAGTGGCTGGGGGGCATGGTCACACTCATGGCCGCGGGAGGGGTACACGAACCCCGCCCAGAACCCGAGTACGCAGGCGTCGCCGAGGTGGGCCACCCCCCACTTTCAGGCGCAGGCCGCGGCGGGGTGGGCCGTTAATGTTCCCGTAATGTGCCGAAGCCTAGGAGTCCCCAACTCCGAAGCACAAAAAAGCCCCGCGTCTCGCGGGGCTTTTGACATCACTTCGATTTTTTTCAAACATTCACTTCATTCCACTTAGTTTCCATTTACTCTGCTCCAAACGAACGAGTTCGCATCAACCGACGTGGTGGACGTGGTAGTGGAACATTCTTCATTTTCTTGACTGCTCGTTTACGTCTCTGAGAACGACGAATCTCGTTCATCCGAATGGTCCGAACTTCTGAAGGTTTTTGGTAGTACTTACGATCTTTGACAATTTGAATGATGTCAGTGGCGGCCATGATTTTCTTAAACTTCTTAATCAGGTCGCTGGTATGATCATCATTGCGTGCTTTTAAAATAATTGGCAAGAAACAACACCTCCCTTCACAA
>CAZKNL010000040.1:2703-6864 GCA_964554155.1 uncultured Pseudomonadales bacterium
TTAAACGCGATAAATTGATCATCTTCATAGTGAATAGTTGCTGGCAGTTCACGATTGATGATTTTGGTAAAGATTGATGGTTCATTCATTTTGCTCCTTCAGCTTTGCCAGTCAGTGCTGTTTGGGCAGCATCAATCACTTGTTCTAATGTTAACGGAGTTGGTCGTTGATGACGGTGTTTGCGAGAGCCGTTCAACAACATCTTGCCGCCTGGATGGTAGTACCACGTGCCAACTTGATCGATTTGGATGATCTTATCAGCCAACGGTTTCAACTCAATTGGCGCATCTGGTCGTGCCTTAATTCTGACCTCACCAGAACTCGGATCTTTGCGAATCACCAATTGGTAGCCCATTTTTTGAGCATACTTAATGACTGAGTCATTTTTGGTTTCAACGGCTAAACAGCGTAACGCGCCAATCTCAAAAGGTTTGCCTTCTTGAGTAATGATTTGCCGCGCTTGGATGTTTTCTTTCAAACTAGCATAGGCACAATCAAAACAGCTAAACCCAAAATACAGTTGGGAATCATCATTGTGTGGATCAACACTTTCAAAACCATGAAGTAACTCGGAAACAATAAAAGAATAACGGAGTGAAGCTGGTTCTGGCCAATAAACTTGACCAAAATGATCATCATCAGTCACGAAAGCCACGACTTCCTGAAGTGCTGAGTCATCTTTTAACTCAGGATGAACTTTACAAATATAGTCGTGCACTAAAGAAGTTGCACAGATCCGCAGTGGGCCGCGCTCTGGTTGGTGATGGTCAAACTCACCCAGTCCAGTATCAACATGGGTGACTTCGTGCATTTGAAAACCAAGTCGTTCTGCTTCGCTCGGATTAATTTGGGAACCAGGATCAACAAACGCAACTTGGGAAGTTGCATAATGTTGCGCATCAAAACGCTTTAACATCCAAACTGCTCCGATTGCATCACAATCGGGAGCATGGTGAGTTACAATCAAGCGCTTCGTCATGGGGAAAGTATACCATTCCTACCCACCGCAACAGCCGTAAAAACCGGAGTAATTAGGACAGTTGCAGTGGGCATCCTCACCGGATATATTCAGTACTATACGGAATGATGCATAAAAAACCCATAGACAAAATGGATGGATGATACGATGTATAACAATTCCCTCAGATTAACAAAATTATTACTATAAGATGTAGTAATTCCTGAAGTATTTGCGTTAAAAGCTACCGCTCTTTTTTCAACCGATTCAGCAAAGAAGTAATCGCCGCAGCCACACCTTGTGCCAACAAACGAACTGGCCAACTAATAATCCTCCACATCAATGGTTCTCGATCTTCTTCGCCACGCACCCACACTGAAAGAATCAACCAGCGATCTTGATCAGGTAAGTACTTGCCCACTACTTGAACCTGACGATCATTTAAGGTACGAATGAACTTGACTGTATCTGGTTTAGAACCTGGAACAGTCCGGTCTGGTGAACGAAGAACAGATCCAATCACATCTTCAGTAACCCAACGTTCTTTTAAACGTTGACGAGCGTGAGTGGTCAAGATAGGTGTTTGCATACAGTGAATTGAAAGATAATAACCTTATGATACTGTATCAGTATTGTGCAAGATATCTCTAAAAATCAAAAACCGATCCAAATTTGTTTCATCACCGAAGAGTTCCCCAAGCAGAATGACTTAGGTGGAATTGGTTATCATTTTTTGTACTTGGGAAAAGAATTAGCACAAAGAGGTCATCAAGTCACTGTGTTGTATGATGGAGACCGAAGTTTTTTCATTCGGTCCGGAGTGAAATCTGGGATGAGAGCAGGTGTACAAGTAGTTGGTGTGTGGCAAAGGTCTAACCCTTTGTTGCGCTTGCTTTACCAAAAATTGAAAAACTTTGAGCTGGGTAAGGTCGCATTATGGAGTTGGCAAGCTCGATCTGTAGTTCATCGGTTAGAGCAAGATCACACCAAGTTTCAGCTGATTGAAACTCATGACTACCATCTGATGCCTTGGCTGCTTTCGCTGGGAACTGATCGGGTTGTAGTCTCGGTGCATGGTGGGAAGAAACAAACCTCACTTCTAAATAATGAATACCACAAACTTGAAAATAGAGTGATTGCTTGTGCTGAACAGCTTTCTCTTAAAAAAGCCAAGCATCTTTATACAGTTAGTCCATTGCAAGCAAAAAAAATAAGACAACTGAGTGGAGTTGAAGTCAAAACAACTATTCCTAACCCAGTTGATACGTCTTTTTTTGTACCGGTCAAAAAAACAAAGAATAGACTTCCCTATATTTTGTATGTTGGGCGATTTGAGAAACGCAAAGGAGTTCTCGAATTACTGAAAGCGTACACCGCGCTGGTTGATGCTAGTGTGCGATGGACTCCCCCACTTCCTGACTTATACTGTGTTGGTGAAGATTGCGCTCAATTTGGTCAGGATCAGAATCTTTTTCTTCGCGAGTTGATTGAAATGTTTCCAGCTCACGTCAAAAAGAAAATCAAACTTTTTCCGTATGTACCACAAAAGAAACTTTTACAGTTGTATCAAGGGGCACTCTGTTGCGTCTGTCCTTCGCTGGAAGAGCCGTTTGGTTATGTAGTTGCTGAAGCAATGAGTTGTGGGCAATTGGTGATAGTGAGTAGTAAAGCGGGTATCACTCACTGGCTTAGTTCGAGCAAGGACTCGATCGTCGTACCTCCAACCGCGAAAAATTTAGAGACTGTTCTGCGAAAAATCATTCATAAACCAAATGCCTATACAACTCTACGAAAACAAGCAAGAGTTACGATCAGCAAATACTTCAAACCAAACATCATCGCAAACCAGATTGAGAAGTACTATCGATCTGTACTTCGTCAACCTGGTTTTTAAAACTGCTTCAGCTGACTGTATTTAGACTAAGTACTTAAGTTGTTAACTGTACTTTTTCCAGTAACTCCTCAAAACTGATCAAACTGGTTTGACCACCAGTTCTGTCTTTGAACTCAATCTTGTCTCCAGTCTTGGCAGAAATAACAGCGCGGAAAGGAATGCCAAGTAAGTCTGCATCAGCGAACTTCTCGCCTGCCCGAAGGTCACGGTCATCCCACAGTACTTCAATGCCAGCAGATTGTAACTTTTGATAAATTTCTACTGCGCGCTCACTTTGCTGAATGTCAATCAAGTGCACCGTGTATGGAGCCAAATGCTTTGGCCACACCAATCCTTTTTGGTCAGCAAACTTTTCTACCAAGACACCCATCAACCGAGAAGGACCATAACCGTAACAGCCCATGTAAATAGGTTGGGATTTGCCGTGTTCGTCTAAGTAAGTGAAGTCAAAGGCTGTAGAAAACTTGGTGTTCAGCGGGAAAATATTGCCCACCTCACACGCTTTCCGAACTTGGTAGACTTCCCCAGTTTCTGGATAGATGTCCCCTTCTTTGGCAACTTTAATGTCGTAAAACTGTTCGGGGATTGGCAAGTCACGCCCCCAGTTAGCATTAATTGTGTGGTAGTGAGTTTTATTGGCGCCACACTCAAAGTTTTTGCGGTGGTTGGTGGATTCATCAAAAATAAGCCGCACAGAGTTTGGCAAGTTCAAAGGTCCAGCATAGCCCACTTCGGCACCGGTCACTTTTGTCACAACTTCTGCACTGACAAGTTTAAGCTCTTTACACCCCACCACTTTTTTCAACTTTTCCTCATTGATGTTATAACCACCGCGGACAACTGCGGCAATCACTTCACCTTTTTCATTTTCCATCAACAGTGTTTTAGTTGTTTTGGCGACTGGAATATTGAGGTATTTTGCTAAACCTTCGACACCAATCATCCCTTTTCCTTCAACATCGGTCATGGGTTTCATCTCTTCGTCCTGATCATTTAACGCAGGTGCCTGACTTGGTGTGACTTCGCGGTTAAAGTGCAGATTTTTTGCTACAACACTAAAGATGATGTCTTCACCAGCTTCACAAAATGTTTGGAACTCGTGTGAGTAGTCAGGAGTGAAGTCGCCGCCAGAAGCTAAGGTTATCACCGTGTCATCACCGATGCCAAGTCGATCACAAATTGTCCGATAGACATCTTTCATCTGATCATAGTACTTTTGCAGATCCTCAGATTACCGATGGAAGCTGTAGGCATCTTTCATCCGAAACTCACGAAAACGCAGTAAGCCCGTTTTCGCACGAGTTTACTT
>CAZKNL010000041.1:0-6783 GCA_964554155.1 uncultured Pseudomonadales bacterium
CAACGATTGTCATTGAACCAACACAAAAAATTAAAAAGGCAGTTACTAACCCTTCGGTAAAACTTTGATCTTTAAACTTTAAACTCCTTTTTAACAAATTGCTCAACATCTCAACTCTTTTATCCAATTGGACCAACTCTCCCAATATTCCACCGATCAGAATACTGAATATAAGAATCAATGGATTTTTAACTTGTAAAGCCATTTGGATGCCCATGAACAACGTGCATAAACCCAATCCTTGAAACACAATAGTTTTAATATTCTCAGGAAATTTTTTGCGTAGCACCAACCCAATCGTTCCCCCGACCAAAACAGCAATAATATTAAGGAATGTTCCAATTGGCATATAAAAAGCAGTCCAATAAATAAAAAGTCCTTTTACTATATCAAATTCTGTTAAAATAAAGGCACCCATATTTTTTTCAAATCGCAAAAATGAAAATCACCCTTGCCCTCGTATCTTCGGTTAACGGTCATATCACTGATGGTATGAGTCAAAGTGTTTATGATTGGACTTCCACTGAGGACCAGCAGCACTTTTTTAGTTTGATTAAACAACACTCTATCATTGTGATGGGCAAGAATACATATTTGGCGAACAAAAATGTAATTAAACTAGAAACAGGCAAACTGAGAATTATTCTTACCACCAATCCTGAAAAGTATTCAGACTTAGCAGTACCAGCTCAACTGGAATTTTCCAAAGAAAGTCCTACAGAACTCATTACACGGTTACCAAAAAACACAATGAACGACGTATTAGTAGTTGGTGGCAGTCAAGTCGCAGCCTCATTTCTCAAAGCCGGTCTGATAGATCAATTACTACTTACGATTGAGCCAGTTTTATTTGGTGAAGGATTACCAATGTTGAATATGTTGGAAGGCCAAGTCTCTTTAAAGTTAAATGAGGTGAAAAGATTAAATGAAAAAGGGACGTTGTTATTAAACTATGCTCTCCAACCTCTCCACATCTCTCCAACCAATATCAGTTCTGTAATGTAAGTTGTTCCCGTCAATATGGATCAAAGACATTGCTGCATACGCTTTTTGTCTTGCTTCCAGCACTGATTTGCCTTCACCGACAATATAAAATAATCGACCGCCTTGAACGTAGTATTTGTTGCCAATCACTTTGATACTAGCACCATAGAGACGAACTCCGCGTACTTTCTTCGCTTCGTTTATACCGGTTATTTGTTTTCCTTTTACTTGTTCATAATTGGTGGGATAGCCACGTGATACACCAGCTACAACAACTCGTATTTTGTGATCTGATTTGATGGTAAGCTTACTCAGTCTGCCTTCCCAAATTGCCATACTGACTTCAAATAAATCATTGTTCATTCCGGGAAGAATGGTTTGAGCTTCTGGATCACCCCACCGCGCATTGAACTCAATCACATAGGGTTGAAGCCTGCCTTTGCGTTTGATCAGAATGCCTCCCAGATATAGTACTCCTTTATATGGTCGACCCTTTTTTACCAGCTCTGTAATGACGGGTTTGATAATACGAGTGTCCAGCTGTTGGATGAGTTTGGGAGTGAGTACTAACGGTGAAGAGACACAGCCCATTCCACCAGTATTTTCTCCCTCATCAAAATTATTCACCCGTTTGTGATCCTGTGCAGTTCCGATGATTTTGTAAGATTTTCCATCACTTAGGGCAAAAAGAGAAAATTCCTCAGCAGCTTCTCGGTTGTCACTTTCCAACCATTCTTCTATTAAATAAATTGCTCCGGCTCGCCCAAACTTTTTCAGTTCCTTGATTTTTTCTTTTGCTTCGGTGTTGTTTTTTGCGGGTAATGCGCCTTTTCCTTCTGCTAAACCAGCGGCTTTAACAAACCATGGTTGATCAGGTTGAGACTTTAAAAAATCAAAACCCTCCTGCTGAGAATGACAAACTTTGAAAAAAGGTTGAGGTAAATGAATCCGTTTGCCAAACTGTCTGGCCCATGCTTTATCCCATTCAATTTGGCCGGCTAATCGTGTTGGTCCAACCGTCGGGATCCCCTTTTCCACTAATGCATCAACTAATCCGGCAGCAACTGCATTATCTTGAGCGACATCAACGAGAGTAATTTGTTCTTTTTTACAAATGTCTACAATTTTCGAAACGTCAGTGGTTTTTATGTTTGGATAAGTGACAACCTTTTTAGTTGTATTGAATTGCATCAAGTCATTTCCCGGAATAGCAATTACTTTTTTGACATGTTTGCTTTGGGCATATTTATGAACGAGGACACTTCCCCGGCCTCCTCCGTCAATGACAGCCACAATAGTATTTTCACTTTTCCTCTTTGGGAACATATACAGATTCTACTCTCAGCAAAGCTCTTTATGCAGCAAAAGGAAGATGAAAAAATTCTTCTGCTGTTGCCTGAGCAGTTTGTTTTAATAAAGACATATCTTCACTAAAAAAGTTGGAAACAAGAAGGTCTGATCGTTGGGGAGCTTCAGCAAGTTCCCAACCAGTTCGGGTCAATCTTCCCTGCAAATCATCAGCTCGTTGTTCTCCCAAGTGTTGTGTGTACTCATTGAACTTCATGCAGGGTAATACAAATAAACGAACAACAGCCACTTGGTTCTCCTGAATTCCTTGAACATACCGTTGAACCTCGTCCCAAGCTGACATCTCAATCTCGCACCACACTACTGGTGCAGGTTGTGCTAAAGCATCGTTTAAACTTCGTTTGGGTAATCCGTAGTAGCGAGGTTCTTGATCGCTTTTCCCTTGTTGGACATGTTCGATAAACTCACCAGCTGCAACAGCAGCCAGAAACTTCGCTGGTGTTTCAAAAAAATAGTAGTCAACACCATTAGCCTCACCTTTTTCTTCTCTTAATCTTCTAGAAGTTCCAGTGACTACTTTGTGAATCAATCCTGGGTAAAGCAGTTGCATCTCTTTGCGCAAAGTATCTTTTCCGCCAGCTGAGATACCTGATGCCAAAACAAAGACTTTCGTAGCATGTTCGTAACTTTGAAGGAGTTCAGGCCAACGTGCGGTTGTAAACATTAATCCGTGACATTCAGGTCTACCTGGAATCGGTATAAAGTTCTTGTATGGAGGAACAAAAGACCCCAGTTCTCTTGGTGTTAAAACTGGATTTACTTTTGAAAGGAGATTGGTTAATCCCCTTCCTCGTTCTTGCTCTGTAAGTGTCAAACTAGACATAGCTCGGGCAAGCCTAGTAAATTATAACATTCTCCTCGAGCAACAGTTTTTTTAAGACACAAAAGGGTCTGCTTCCTTTTTCTTTTTGCTGCGCGTAGAATCCTGCTTTATGAACATTCTGCACGCCGCGTTATTGGGAATTTTAGAAGGAATCACTGAGTTCCTACCCATCTCCTCCACTTTTCATTTACTGATTGCTACCAAACTGTTTGGATTGCCGCAAACAGAGTTCTCTAAGTTTTTTGATGTGTTTATTCAAGCGGGAGCGATTGCAGCAGTGTTTGTCTTATTTGCCAAAGAGTGGTTTTCCCAACAAGAAATGCTCAAGAAAGTTGTGGTTTCTTTTCTACCCACGGCAGTCGTCGGCTTTGCCCTCCATTCAGTGATTAAAAATGTTTTCTTTGGGTCGTTCCATACCATGATTAGTGTGTTTATTGGGGTCGGACTGATCTTTCTAGTTCTTGAACGACAGTTAAAGAAACGACCACCATTGCAAAAAACTTCTGCAGATATCACGTATGTGCAAGCAGTGATGATCGGTTTTGCCCAAGCCCTTGCTGTTTTTCCTGGTGTGTCTCGGGCCGGTGCAGTGATGGTGGCGATGATGTTAATGGGCTATCGACGCGACGAAGCGGCCAAGTACTCATTTACTTTAGCTGTGCCAACAATTCTAGCGGCAGCTGGTTTAGATCTGTTGAAAATGAGGAGTGAGTTATTCAGTACCGGCATGAGTGAGCTGGGAATCTTAGTGGTGGGAAGTCTGACTGCATTTGTGAGTGCTTTGGCGGTGATCAAGTGGTTTATTCGATTTCTCAAAAACCGCACCTTTGAAGTATTCGGTTGGTATCGAATTATCGCTGGGGCTTTACTGTTCTTCGCTTTTCTTTAAAGGTTCTCTCAACTCTCGGTCTCGTGCCCAAATTGTGATACTCTGTATGAGTGAAAATTAACGAACTGCCCTCGTTAGCCAACACGATTCGTCAAGATATTATCCAAATGGTCTTAGCTGCGAAGTCAGGACATGTTGCCGGTCCGTTGGGGATGGCGGATATTTTTACAGCCTTATACTTTCATGTCTTGCGACATAATCCCAAAAAACCGGATTGGGTAGATCGCGATCGATTAGTTCTTTCCAATGGCCACATTTGTCCAGTCCTCTATGCAACATTGGCCCATGCAGGATACTTTCCACTTTCTGAACTGAAAACACTCCGCCAATTAGGTAGTCATTTGCAAGGGCATCCGAATCGTTTTGAGTTATCAGGAGTGGAGAACTCAAGCGGCCCACTGGGCCAGGGTTACTCACAGGCAGTCGGGATAGCGCTAGCCTTACAAATGGATGGCAAAACCAGCCAAGTCTACTGTGTGAGTAGTGATGGCGAACATAATGAAGGCCAAGTCTGGGAAGCAGCCATGGCCGCAGCCAAGTTTCGACTGCATAACTTAGCAGTCATCATTGATCGCAATAATATTCAAATTGATGGTCATACTGAAGATGTGATGCCGTTGGAATCTTTACGGGCAAAGTATGAAGCGTTCAACTGGCATGTGATTGAGATTGATGGCCACAACTTTGAACAAATTATCGATGCTTGCGAAATGGCTAAAGCAGTCTACGCCAAACCTGTAGTGATCATTGCTAATACGATTCCTGGGAAAGGGGTTGACTTCATGGAGTGGAAGTCAGAGTGGCATGGCAAGGCACCTGATAAAGCTGAAGCTAAAAGGGCGTTGGCGGAGTTAAGAAGTCTGCGCGGACAGTTGGAGGATTAGAAAAATATGGAAAAACACCCCCAAATTACCAGTGATATGTCTCTGCGGGATGCCTTTGGTCATGCATTAGTAGCTGTGGGTCGCCAAAATCCAAACGTAGTAGCACTGACAGCTGACCTGGCTGAGTCAACTCGCTGTCATTGGTTTGAGGAAGAATTTCCCCAACGTTTTTTTGAACTGGGAGTAGCTGAGCAAAACATGATGAGTATTGCTGCTGGCATGGCACTGACAGGTAAAGTCCCTTTTGTCTGTAGTTTCGCGGTCTTTAATCCTGGCCGGAATTGGGATCAGTTCCGGACAAGTGTTTGTTACTCTAAAACGAATGTCAAAGTAGTTGGTAGCCATGCTGGATTTTCCAATGGTGGCGATGGTGGCACGCATCAGGCTTTGGAGGATATCGCGATTACTCGTTGTTTACCAAATGTGACGGTGATTTCGCCTGCGACACCATCGCAGACATACGATGCAGTTGTCGCTGTGGCGAAAATTGATGGACCGGTTTATTTGCGTCTTTCGAAGTCTGCGCTGTATCACCTGCCTGATGATGTTAATGCTTTAGATAAAGAACCATTTCATTTAGGTAGAGCACAGGTGATTCGAAGTGGCAAAGATATTACCTTGATTGCAACTGGGCTGATGGTAGCTGAAGCGGTGATTGCTGCAGAGCATTTGGCGAAGGATGGGATTGATGCTGAGGTGATCAACGTCCACACCATTAAACCGTTGGATGTTGAACAACTGCAGAGATCTTTGAAAAAAACTGGATGTGGAGTAACGATTGAAGAGCACCAACGTGCCGGTGGGTTGGGCAGTGCGGTATTAGAAGCAATGAGCGAATGTAAGGAAATGATGCCGGTGCCAATTGAAGTGATGGGAGTGAATGATCAATTTGGAGAGTCAGGGCCGCCAGCGGAGCTGGCGGCCAAACATGGCCTGACCGCCACTCACCTAGTTCATGTTGCTAAGCGAGTTCTTCACCGTAAACACAACGGTTAGTTCATGAGGATTGCTGATATATCTTTATATCTCAACGACTTGTTCTCTCCCCAAACCGACGTAGTCCAAGTCTTCAAGTTGGTAAATAATGTCCATGACATCTCGATCAGATTTTGCCGCTCTTGCCCAAAGCTTTAATTTCATTCCTAAAATATTTTGTTTAAAAGTAAAAGAAAAGTTGTGAACTAACTCACTTAAAATAAACATTCCCAATTTTTTATTTTTATCAAATACATTCTTTAAGTTTTCTATACAGACTTTTTTGATTTCCTGATCTTTGTGATCCAATGCCAAACCAAACATTAAAGTTGATACAGTCACAATTTGATTCGGCGATTCCCAATCGCTTCCCAAACCATACTTTTCCATAAACTTTTGATAGGCACTCTTGGCATCTTCATACTTGCCACTTTTGATGACATGAATCAAATCAAAACGCTCCTCATCACCTTCCTGAGCTGATTCCTGAAGAACTTTTTCCAAGGCAACTGCCATGGCTAATAATGGTGATTCTTCAAGTCCGTCTTCATGAATAAGTTGATAAATCAGTTTAAACAAGGCGACCATGTCATACGCGGCAATCCGTGGCATTGATTCTTTTTCATCAGAACCAAGTTGCCAGTACTCCCAGCGGCGCAGTGCTTCTCTGTCAGTGGTACCAGCTGGATAGTGATCAAGAACCACTTGCCCAGCTCCGATCAAAGACTGTCGAGCTTGACGCCAGAACAATGCCTGCTTAAAAGCAGCTACACCTGCTTGTTCAGCTATTCTGACGAACTCACCGTGACGATGAGCAACATTCTTCTTTTTGCCGGTAAAGTTTTCAGTATCAATCTGAT
>CAZKNL010000042.1:0-6673 GCA_964554155.1 uncultured Pseudomonadales bacterium
GGCATGTTTGTCGATCCACATTCGGTGACTTTGATGGCAGGGACTTTTGGATCCCAACTGGCTGGCAGCCATTGATCTTGACCAGTAAACTGTTGTCGAAATATCTCGCGGTTCAGGTATCCGAATACTGCCTCATATTGGTAGGTATGATCAATCACGGCCTCTGCTGCCGTCCGGCCGTAGTTGTAGTCATAGACAGTGTAAGAATGTTGACAGATTGGCAGGTCAGTCAGATCGTGGTTGCTATTACTGATGTCTCCATATTTACTGGAAAAGTTGGAAGTCCAGCCGTTTCGGTTAGTGCCGCCATAGTTCCACATCCAGATTTCTCGAACCTCTTTGTTGTCCACCCAGTCGCAGAAGTTGAATCGTCTGGCAATTTCTTGGTAATCAGTTGTGGTGAAGTCGCTGCCGAACTTATGAGTCATCGGTAGACTTTCTAAAACTTCTTGGTGGTCAATAATTTGGTAGTCAATATATGGTAGGGATGGTTGGGCATTGTAGGGTGTGTAGGCTGAGCCATCTTCTAACGCTTTTTCCGTTTCTCGCTCGAGGCTTTTAACTTTTCCCCGAATACCAGCCAGAGAAAAGTTGTATTCGTTATAGGTATCTTTGATAATGTTGACAGTGTCTAAGCGGTCATCACGAAGGGGGTAGTAGGCAATTGAGAGGACTTTGAGTGGTTGAGCGATAGTTGGTGACGGCGATGGACTCGGGGAGGGGGTGGGTGAAGGGTTTTCCTCAAATGTAGACCATTCATGTACCGATGAGTCCGGTCTGGAAATCATTGCCCAGTTAAGAAAGCCTGCAGCTAAGCCAATTCCAACTAAAAAAATACAGGTATAAAACGCTAGATTGGAGATTTCTGATTTTTGGGCGATTGCTATAATTACTACAATTATACTAATTTTGAATATTCGGGGATAGGCAGGGGTGTTAAGATGAGAAGATTAAGTTAGCTCTCAAACCTACAATGTCTTTTACCACTGGCAAAACTATCCATACATTTACGACAAAAAATGGTCATCAAGCCGAGTTCAGGTACCCCAGTTGGGAAGTGCTGCCTCAGGTGTTGGAGTATATCAATACTCTTTCTGCTGAAGATACTTTTATTCGTTTTTCTGGCGAAAAGTTAACGTTAAAAGAGGAAGCGGAGTACCTTTCTTCAGTGTTTGTTGAGATGGAGTTAGGTCAAGCCGTCTCTGTATATTGTTATCTTGAGGGACAGTTGGTTGGGATATGTGGAGTTGAAAAGCTGCCAGCACTCAAAGAACGTGGCAAGCATGTGGCGCTGTTCGGTTTGACTGTGGCGAAAGAGTATCGGGGAGAGGGAATTGGCTATGAGTTGGCCAGCACTACCATCCAACAGGCCAAGGAGCGACTCGAGGGGTTACGATTAATCACGCTCAGCTGTTTTGCGATCAATACAACGGCCTTGGCTCTCTATCGGAAGTTGGGGTTTCAAGAGATGGGGCGCTTTCCTGAATACGTTCTGTACAAAGGTGAGTACATTGATCAAGTGGAGATGTTTTTAAAGGTGTAGAGACTCAAGTGTGGCTTGGACTAACAGCTCCGCGACTGGTACAGCTGGGCCTTTGTCTGGTGCTCCAAATCGCCAGATTGCAGGGGCGCTATTTACCTCCAAGATAAATGCTTCACCTTGTGCATTCACCTTGAAGTCTACTGCCGCAAAGCGCAGATCACCGATCACCTTACACGCATGTAAGGCATACTGAACGAGTTGGGGATCCCACTCTTTAGCTGGAAAAGAGATCCTTTGCAACTCTCCGGGCGAGAACAACTCTTTGGTTTTTTGGTGGACCGCGATCACTTTCCCTTGCAGGACCAAGTACCGATACTCTGGACCAGCAATGTACTTTTCAAAAATATTGACCTCAAACTGAATCTTGGCAAGCTCTTTTTTATCCTTGATGAGGAGGACATTCTCGGCGCGTTGACCAAGGGTAGGTTTGCAGACAATTGAATGATGTTGATCAAAAAATGTCTCCAGCTCTTCCATCGATTGGGGCGTGCAGAATGGGATGTTTGGCAAATGATGTTCTTCTAAGATCACACGGGTAGCATGTTTATTCGTTGATAGATACGAAGCAAGCTGGGAGTTTAGAATTGTTTTACTGGCAAAAAAGTAGAGTGCGACGTTGTTTCTGGTGGCTACGAACAAACCATAGGGAGTAACCCACCGAGGCTGCAACTGCAATTTTTCTGCGGCTGCGAAGAGGGCTTGGCTAGATCTGAGATCGAAGAACATAGCTGAATCCTACCTGAAGCTTTGATCAGATGATATGCTATCACTCTAGATTGAGGTGGAAAATATGACCAAAAAAATTCCTAAAAAAAGCAAGCAAAATTCTGTAAAAGTCCAGTCTACTGTGGGGGACGCTCTTCCGCAGAAACTTTTTGTTCAGCCGAACGAGTCCAAGACACTCCAGGAGTACATTAATATCCTCCGTGAACTGGATAAAGATCTGCCTCAAAACAGTGAGTATGGCAGTATCTTGATCTTAGGGGTGATGGAGGAAGTGGGGGAGATCTCACGGGCGTACTTGGCAGAGCATGGCCGTAAACCAACCAATAAAGCAGCTCAAAGAGATGAGACATATAAGCAAGAATTAGGTGACTTATTAATTTCTATTTTGCGCTTAGCAATCAACAAAAACATTAACCTTGATCACCGAATTCAGTACACATTGAAAAAAATTCAGCGGCGGAAGTCTCAACCAAAAGAGTAGGGAAGAGAGAATCAGAAGTGGCGCAAAAAACACTCAAAAACTGGCAAAGACTTCGTCAACAGCCAAAACTCTGGCCAACATTTTTGGTTCGCGAACAAGTCTTTCAGGCGATCCGAGAGTATTTTACGAAGCATGATTTTCATGAAGTGGAGACGCCGTTACTGGTGGAGCATCCGGGCACTGAACCATATCTAGAAGTGTTCGAAACAAAGCTATTGAAAGCTAATGGCAAAACCCGGCCCGCTTTTTTACTGACAAGCCCAGAGTATACGATGAAAAAGTTGATTGTGGCTGGATTACACAAAATTTTTCAAATTTGTAAAAGTTTCCGGAATGGAGAAGGGGAGAGTGGCCGTCATAATCCTGAGTTCACGATCCTGGAGTGGTACCAATCTCCAGGTGATTACACAGATATCATGAAAGACTGTGAAGGATTGCTACAGCATATTTTTAGAGTTATTCGGGAATGGAAAGCAGAGCAGAGTACGAGTCCGAAGAGTGGGGGAGAGACTAAATTTTCTAGCGATTCTGAGTACCTTTTGACCTTTCAAGGAAAGCAGTATGATCTTAGCTCGCCATGGGAAAGGATCAGTGTTGCCGAGGCGTTTGAAAAGTATGTGGGACTTTCGGCAGACGAACTTTTAGATAAAGAGAAAATCAAACAGGCTGCTGCCCAAAAAGGCTACCAAGTTGATGCTTCGACCACTTGGGAGCAGGCATACAACCAATTATTATTGAATGAGATAGAACCCCACTTGGGGAAAACCCGACCGACCTTTCTCTATGACTATCCGGCAGCCCAAGCGTCACTTTCACGACCAAAAAAAAGTGATCCACGGTTTGCGGAGCGGTTTGAGTTTTTCCTCGGTGGTCTGGAGTTGGGGAATGCTTTTTCTGAGTTAACTGACTCAGCTGAACAGGAGAAACGCTTTAAGCAGGAGTTAGCTGAACGTCGCCGGCTCGGCAAGACCCCGTACGACCTTGATCATGATTACATTGAGGCGCTGCGAGTTGGTTTGCCACCGACGGGGGGGATTGCAATAGGGTTGGACCGCTTAGTGATGTTGTTTGCGGACACAGCAGATTTACGCGATGTGACGTTTTTCCCGGTAGGGGATGTGTTTAAGGGGAATTAAGGAGAATAAAAATAGATTCAGCCTGAAACAGGGAATCATTCAAGCTCAGGTTCATCGGCTTTGGGTTTGATCATCAGAATCTTTTTTAGGTGGAGAAGGGATGTCAGTACCTTTTACTGGTTGCTCTACTATCCGACCGATCCAAGTTGGTTGGCCACCAATATTTACCTCAGTTTGGTCTGGTAGTTGTTCCGTAGGCACTTTCTTGCTCTTCTGTTCAGTCATATTAACTCCGGATTCTACCATATGCTAAAAGGTATCGCCAAATCCCATTTCTATATCTAGTCTAGTTCTTCAGCTTTTACTTCAAAGACCTAAGGCTTGGGCTCCCCTTTCCGCAGCCTCTTGAGCAGTGCGTGCTGGTGGATCAAGTTTTACACGTCTCATGATAGGCTCACCGCTTGAATTTCTTTTTCCCGTGCTAACATCAACGTAGTCAAACCCACCCACCACAACTGTTTCGCCAGTTGAATCGTTCCTAACCCCAAATTTTCCTTTTTCTGTCACTTTTTCCTCCAGTTTATAATATGAATTACCACATACTTCTGATGCAAATACGACCTCTTTGGTTATATTGCAACTCTTAAGTTAGTCAAGTAAAACCGCCAGAGCAGACAATGAATGAAGGAGCTGTATGGGCACAGTCACAGGTGGTAGTATCCGCAAGAGTAGTTACATCCTCTTCAAGGATCAACCACATCTAGTCACCAAAACTGAGTTTGTCAGCCCTGGCAACGGCTCTGCCTTTACAAAGTTCTAACTATTAGAATTGTTATGTGCTTTTCGGACAGACTGGAGTTGCAAATTGGCAAGCTGTCTGGTCATTGACTACCAGAGTAAAATACCTAAATCTCACAAATATGAAAAAAATTGCCATAGTTGGTGGGGGAATTGTCGGTTTTCATGCACTAAAATTGCTCAACAAAAGTGGGTATACAGTTACATTGTTTGAAAAAAATGATACCCCACTGAACGAGTTAAGTAGTATTACCTCCGAAATTCATAGTGGTGCTGAGTATCCTCCAAAGAGGACTTCAATACTAATTGGTAAATATCAAAAATTATCTAAAGGTCAAAGACCTGAAACCCATGGAATAAGGAAAAATGCAAAAGGAAAAGTCATAGGTTATTGGACTCAAAAAGAAACTGACTTTGGTAATGCTCAATTGCAAACAGGATTAGATTGTATGGCCGGGCTCTTATCTTGGAAGAAACATTATCAAAAGATTTCTCTTTTTGGACCACGAACCATATTTTATATCTCTCCTGAAACAGAAAAATCTGGGGAAATCACTCAGAAAAGAATGGATGCGTATTTAGATAAGTTAGATCAGAAAGTACAAAAGATAGGTGTCATAAAAAATCACAAAAAGTCATGGATAAAATTGAAACCCAGTAACCAAAAACTCAGATTTCAGCAAGCTACTGTTGCCTATGAGACACTGCAATCAAACTTCAAGATTCATAATTTATTTCAGCATATGATTTTAGAGACTAAAAATGCAGACAAAATTAAGGTTCACACCAATACTTCAGTTGAGAAAATTATTCCTGTTGAGAGAGACGATAAATATATAATAAGATTTAGAGATCAATACAATCGACTTCAATTCGAAGAAAATTTTGATGGTGTCATCTGTGCTTGTAACTACAATGGTTTCGGTATTTTAAAAGAGTCATTTTCAGAGTACAAACCCCAAAGAAATTTATATATAGCGATAAGAGAAATTGTATCTATTAATACACAAAAGATTACGACTGATATCATCCTCAAGAATAAATTGAAGATCAGCAAAAACAACAGATTATATGGGCTGGCTCAACAATTAGCTAAAAGCACTTCATTTGCCTTGATTGATTCAAGTGGATTCATGAATAATATGTTGCGGTTTAAAAAATTCTTAGATGATATCCAAAAAGAAAAAATAAGTTCAAATAATGCTTTGGAGTATAGATGTTTGTTTTACCATCCAGATAAAAATTCCTCATGGGTAGACAAGAAGTTCATCGGTAAAGATATTCTTAGTTTAAGCAAAACTCTCCGTAGCAAAAAATGGAGTAGTTTTTTTGATGACTTGGAAGACACAAGATCCAGAGCAAAAAACATTTTAAAACATATTGCAACAAGAGAACCTTTATTCGAGCAGTTCTGTCAAGTTTTACAATTTACTCTTTTCAGGAAATTATTAGATACGGCACAAAGCATCAACAAGTTAGTAGATGAAGAAATCTTCATCGGTCATAAAAAAGTGGCTATTTCTACCAACAAAGATTCCAATAAGAGAGTTAATCCAGGTCCTCAATTTTTATCAAGAGATATTGGATTGGGAGTAGTTGATGCTAACTTCACGACAAAGGCAACCACAGGTGTATTAATGGCCGAAGAAGCTGCGGATTATTTTATCCATTAACTTCATCATCCAACCTTTTCTATCATACGTGAATTGTAAAGATTTGATGCACGAGAACCAACTCCTGCTTTATCTTGCAACTCCTCAAGCAGTCCAGTAGAATCGCCGGTGCGTATCAGCAAAGAGCAAAAACAAAGTAGTGAAGGAATGGTATGGGCACAATCAAAGGTGGCAACATCCGCAAGGGCAGCTATATCCTGTTCAAAAACCAGCCGCATCTAGTCACCAAAACCGAGTTTGTTAGCCCTGGCAAAGGGTCAGCGTTCATGCGTGCCAAGCTGAAAAGTGTCAAGACTGGAGCTACTCAGGAGTTTACGTTCAAGTCTGTTGAGCCTGTGGAAGAGCTGGATGTCAACTCCAAAGAAATGCAGTATCT
>CAZKNL010000043.1:0-6627 GCA_964554155.1 uncultured Pseudomonadales bacterium
AAGTGGTAGTTGATAAGCTTGGTGGAACGTTTTTTTGAAGAAAAAATCGATATCCGATCATGCCAGCAAAAACAGATAACGAGGTTATTATCAGCACACTCAGTGTAATCAGAAAAATATGAATTGACCTGACAACCATATTTATACTTTCTTCATTTCTTTGCAAAGATCACTACCCAAAGTTGATCTCGCGAGTTTGTGTGTCGTTGTTTGCCGTTAAAAGTATACGCCTTGAGCACTTGGAATCCTGCTGCTTCGATCATTTTTGTTAACTCTTCAAGTCTAAAAAAAGTGAACCAGCGGGTTACATTTTGGTCAAAAGAAACTGGTTGTGAACCTTCTCCCTTACCTTCCTTAGTACGAATAAATAAAGCACCGTTCGGTTTCAGGAATGTATAAAAATCTTTTAAAACTTTTGGAATGTCTGTCCTATTTAAATGAACAAAAGTTGCTTTTGTCCAAACTCCATCAAATGATGCTGGAGCGAACTTCATATCAGTGAGACTCATGATTTGAGTTGGAACTTCTGGATGAAGTTTTTTTGCTTCTGCAAGCAGACCTTCAGAAAGATCAATCCCTTGAGCACGGTAGCCTTGCTCGATCATATACGCACTGTCACGAGCTGAACCACACCCAGCATCGAGAATGATTCCCCTTTTGGGAATCATTTTCAGAAACTGATCAAGCTCTGTGGTGTCTAGAGATCGTTCAAAATGTTGCACAAATTGGGAAGCATATTGGTTGTAGGAAGTGCGAGTGGAAGCGAATTTGTCATTGGTCATAATAGTGATGGAAGTTATAAAGTAAATTTTTCTCGGTGCTTAATTTCATCAATAATTGTTTGAACCATCTGTTGATAGTTCATTTGCGGAATATGAAATTGTTCAAAAAAAGTGGGAACGACTGGAACAAGTGGAATATTGACACCTTTATCTTCCGGATCAACTTTTATTCCAAAAGGAGTCAGAATATCTCGGGCAAGTTCGTATCTCGAAACAACATCATTAATAACAACCGGGATCATTTCACCCCAAATATTTTGTTCAACAATTCCTTTGAGCACAGCAGATAGATGTCCAATATATGTTGGTCGTAAGTGCCAGGACGAATCGACAACCACTGATTCAGGACGTCCAATTGTTTTCAGCAAACGATTAAACGCACTATTGCTTATTTGATTGGGACTTAACCCGGCAATCCAAGATGGCCTGATAATTGTCCAACCAGCTTGAGTCTGTTTGACTATTTCTTCTGAAGCAGCTTTTGTTTTACTATAGACATCGATTGGATTCGCCGCTGCAAATGAAGAAATATAAACTAACTTGGCATTATTTTTATTCGCAGCGTTAACAATAAATTGGGTAGCCGTCTGATTTAATAACTTTGCTTCTTCGGGATGTGTCTCGGCCCAACCTCCATTTGGATTATTTGCTGCATGAACAATAATAGCGGGTTGAAGCTGAGTAATTAACTGCTCGATCTCAACTTCATTTCTTATATCCAAGTGAACAAAACGTTCTACCAGTTGGTTGCTTCCATATGTCCCGACCAGCTCAAAGTTGTTATCTAAATCATAAAATAAGCGCGCTCCTAAGTATCCACTGGCTCCAAGTAAAAGAACTTTCGGCATTACTTTCCTTCTGACTTTCTAGCAATTGTATAAATTACCGTTTCACTCATTGCATTAGCATCAACAGTTGGTTTCTCTTCTTGAAAAACAACTTCAAACTCAACTTGTTCGAGAATTGTTCGCAGTCTTTCTTTGGTGAAAAAGTTGACAAACATTTTTTGAGTTGGGTCAAATGGTTCATTGATGATTTGATCAGCTTCCCCTTTTTGGGTGATGAACAGGATATACCCTCCTGGTTTCAAAACACGGAAAAATCCTTTGAGTGTACTCGTCACCTCAACAGTTGGAATATGGATCAAAGAGTAGGCAACCAGCAAGCCATCATACGAGTCATTTGGGAAATCTAATCTGCGCATATCCATATTTTGAAAAGGAACAGTCGGTACTTTTTGCTGAGCAATTTCAATCATTTTTTCTGACAAATCAATACCTGTGACTAAAAGCCCTTGTTGTTGGAGATATTGACTAAATTGTCCAGGACCTGATCCAACATCTAAGACTTTAGCTCCTTTAGGCAAGAATTGAATAAAATGATCTAAATATGGAACATCGCTTAAATCATTGAAGTATGAGTTTGTGTACGTCTCAGCAATTTTAGCGTATGTATTGATTGCAATTTTATTCTTGTCAGAGTTTGGCATTCCTCAGTTACTTTCCTTGATTTCTTTTCTTAAACTCTTCCACCGCTTTTGCTAAGGGAGGCACGTTGTATTTTGCTCGTTCTTCATCTGAAATACTTTGATCAATCGGTTCAGCAAGCTTCCATTCACCGTTTGAATCAATCATAAATTGGGTTCCGTACAGTTGTGGTTTCCCAGCCGCTAAGTTCCAACGATCAAGTGTTGCCGCATACATCCATTTGGCAGCTTCATAGCCACGGTTCATTGCTTCACGAGCAAGGTGATGTGCCTGCTGAAAATCTTCAACTGTATCTCCATGTTGAAAAATTAAGGCCGCGTGATGGTAATCTGCTGACTCTGTCAGTTGATTCGTGTCAATTAATTCTTTGACTTTTTTCCGTCGTCGAAGATCATGTTCATTAATTTGCTTTACTTGAGTCTGATCATTCCAATTAGAAACTTGTTTACGATCAGCAATATCTTCTACATACAGCTTATAAAGCAGTTCGTGAGGCATTGTGCTATTTAGTGTACACCACTAGCAGATTGGAGAAACGCGCAGATAGCTTGAGCAAAATCTTCCTAGGCACATTATAGCTCTAACTTTTCTTTATACTTTCTCAAAAATTCAGGGAGTTGAGAATGGACGGGTTCGGGTAATTTATTTAAGGTAAACCATTCCAATGCATCAAGTTTATGTGGTTCTCCATTTTTGACTTTTGAACGATCGACTAAAACTTTGAAGTCTAACGACAACCAGTGTGTTAGTTTGCCATTTTGGGTTCGTAGAACATCGCGATACCCCAAAAATTCATAGTCCAACACAGTTGTACAGTACTCTTCAGCAATTTCTTTACGCAGGTTATCAACGGCTGTTTTTCCAAACTCAATACTGCCACCACCAGGGTCCCAACAACCATGTTCGTCACGACAATTTAGGCTCCGCTTATTCATTAATACGTGACCCTTGCCATCATGACACAGAAATGTGGTAGTCAATCCAATATAGTCAATACCTTTAATGTATTTCATTTGATTGAGAGTATATCTTTAAAGAAAATTTAGACAAGCTTTCCTACAGATTGTCACTTTTTTGAAACTTCTCTAAAATAGGAGGTGTTCTATGAAAATGAATCCCCTCACACCAGCAGAAGAACAAGTTATTGTCCATCAACAACCAGAAGCTCCCTACTCTGGTGAGTATGATGATTTTTGGGAAGAGGGAACTTATATTTGTCGTCGTTGCAATACTCCTCTCTATGTCTCCACTGCAAAGTTCCACGCTGGGTGTGGTTGGCCAAGTTTCGATCAAGAAATTCCAGGGGCAGTCAAAAGAATTCCAGACCCTGATGGTCAACGAACTGAAATCCAATGTGCTACTTGTGGTGCACACTTAGGACATCTTTTTCTAGGTGAAGGATTCACCGAAACAAATACCCGTCATTGTGTCAACTCATTATCCATGCGTTTTATTCCCAAAAATAAAAAAGAAAGTTCTCTTTCATGACTACACCTGAGCAGAGTAAACTTGAAACTGCAGTATTCGGAGGCGGTTGTTTTTGGTGTACTGAAGCAGTTTTCTCTCGGCTCAAAGGTGTCATCAGTGTAACTTCTGGTTATGCTGGTGGCAAAGTTGCTCAACCAAATTACTTTGCCGTCAGTGAAGAGTTGACCGGACACGCTGAGGTTGTCCAAGTCGTGTTTGATCCGAGTATTATTACCTATGAACAGTTACTCGATATCTTTTGGCACGTTCATGACCCGACGAGTTTAAATCAACAGGGTGCTGATGTTGGTACTGAATACCGATCTCTCATTCTTTACACTTCTGAAAAACAAAAGGCAGTAGCTGAAGCAAGCAAAGAAGCACTCAAAAATTCTGGTGAGTTTCGCGAACCCATCGTCACTGAAATTAAAGCATTAGATACATTTTATACGGCTGAAGAGTACCACCAAAAATGGTATCAGAAAAATGCTACTCAACCCTACTGCCAGATTGTGATTAACCCTAAAATTCAAAAGCTGCTGAGTAAGTACAAAGATTTTCTCAAAGACCCAAACGAGAAGGTTTGATTATTCTGGCCGGATTAGTAAAAGTACACACATTTCTTTTTTGCAACGGATACAACCGTGACTAAAGTCACTACTTTCTAAAAGTAGTTGGTTGGTGGTGTCTTCACCCCATTGTCTGACCAGTCCAACTGGATCAGCTCCATTTCCAGTTAACTGTCCTATTGATTCATAGGGGATTGCAATTTTAATACCATTTTTTTGCAGAAACTGATCAAAGCTTTTGGTGGAATCTTTTGTAAGTTCTTCTGCTCTGCGTAAAGAAAAAGAGCAGAGTTGTTCTTCAACTCTAAGAGGAGGTAAAACTCGATTTTGTCTCCAAGTATTAGTTTCTGCCATGATCGCAGTTGCTCGTGTCGTTTCTTCAACTGTTTGGGTATCATTTCTCCAAATATCAATATCTTTTCCCATCATTCGTTGATAAAAAAAATATCCACCAACAAGTAAAAGAATTGCAAAAATTATCAGAAAAAATTTTGTCATTATTACTCCAGATATTACTATATAAGTTTGAGGAACTTAGAGCAACCACTTTTTAACTTCAACAAGTGGCAGAGTATTAATAATTTGAGATTTTTGACACCATCCTCGACGAGCAACCCAGACTCCATACGTCATAAAATCCATCTGGGCAACTCTATGGGTGTCAGTATTAATGAGGAACTTCACTCCATGTCGTGCCGCTTCTTTAACAAAGAGGTCAGGTAAATCTAGGCGTTGCGGTGAAGAATTAATTTCAATCAATTTTTGACGTTCTGCGCAAAAGGCAAAAATCTTCTCCCAATCACAACTGATTTCAGGTCGTACTCCCAGTTGTCTGCTAGTTGGGTGGCCAAGTATCTTTGCTTTTGGATGCGCTAATCCATCGAGAATTCTTTGAGTCATCACTT
Source organism: uncultured Pseudomonadales bacterium (assembly GCA_964554155.1). GTDB lineage: Bacteria > Patescibacteriota > Microgenomatia > UBA1400 > PJMF01 > UBA924. The sequence continues at coordinate 5,211 of CAZKNL010000043.1, forward strand.
CACGGCTTTGAGTAAACTGTGAATGAATAGAGACAATCGCATAATCTAATAGTTCCAATGCCTTTTCTTCTACAGCCAGTTCTCCGTTCGGTAAAATATCAACTTCCAAACCTTGAAAAACGTCAGGCGTTCTTACTTTTGATTGGTGACGAAACTTTTCTATCTCTGAATTAATCACTTCAGCTCTTCTTTGAATTGCCTCTATTCTTTCTTTTGCGTTTAGACCTGATTGTTTTGGATTATGATCAGCAAAGCCGAGGTAGTCATACTTTAACTCTCGGGCTTTGTCTAAAAGCTGCTGAATAGAACTCGCCCCCATATCATGACTACTGGGAAAGTCTATATTCGTATGGATATGAAAGTCACCCTTTATATCACTTAACTCAACTAAGTCAGGTAATCTGTTTTTTTTGGCAGCTTCTATTTCTCCAGTTCCTTCGCGAAGTTCTGGAGGAATGTAATGGAGGCCAAGAGCTTTGTAAAAAGAGACCTCATCTCTATACGTCGTTGTTTTGTTATTCTTTTTGATACCATTCTCTGACAATGAAAAACCTTTTTCTTTGGCTAAAGTACGTAAATGAATGTTGTGAATTTTCGAGCCAGTGTAGTGCTGCAACATACTCCCCCATGCTTTGGGCTCCGAAGTTTTGACGTCAACTTGCACTCCACTCGTATGAACAAAGATGGTCATCCGATCACCCGTAGAAACAATTTTTCTTATATGAGGAAATTTTGCCAGGTACTTCATCACTTTTTGTGGATGATGAGTGGAAATAGCAAGATCAATATCACCAATGGTGGCTGCTTTCCGACGTAAGCTGCCTAGTGCCTCTACCTCAATTACTTCAGGCGATTTTTTCAAATACTTAATGACATCTTCGGCAATTGACTCAGCTTCACTGACCAGCATGCGCTGATCGTCAACTTTTTCTCGTTGAATCGAAGACAGTAAACGTTGACGTATTTTTTTAGAAAATCCTTTGAGTTTGTCCGTCTTTAGTGCCGTTTCCACTTTATAAATCGCAGTTTTTTCTTTATTTAAATGAAGTTGCTCTGTTAATTTTTGAGCAGTCTTTGGTCCAATTCCTGGGACTTCCAAAAGTGCATAAAAACCCTCAGGGAGTTCGTGAAGAATTTTTTTAAAGTGACCAACTTCGCCTATTCGAAAAAGTTGGCCGAGATACTTTATAAACTTTTCGCCAAGTCCAGGAACCTCATCAAGTCGACCTTCTTGCCACAGCTCTTTGAGTGGAGAGGAAAGTAGCTCGATACTATTGGCAGCATTTTGGTATGCTCGAACACGAAAAAGGTCTTGTCCCTCAACTTCGTAGACACTGGCAACTTGCCGAAATGCTTCTGCAATCTCTTTATTGGTTGAGTCTTTTGAGAGCAGCATGGTTCTATGATAGCAGTTTAA
>CAZKNL010000044.1:0-6481 GCA_964554155.1 uncultured Pseudomonadales bacterium
ATGCGGCGGCATCACTGGTTTTACTTTCAGAAGAAAATACTATCAGACGAGGTAACTTGATGGCCCGTGCTCGGATGATGATTGTTTACGATGTCGCAAAAGAACAAGATGCATTAGTCTGTGGGACCGAAAATAAATCAGAGCATTACTTGGGCTACTACACTCGTTTTGGAGATGCAGCCTCGGACGTCGAACCGATTGCCAGTTTGTATAAAACAGCTGTCCGGCAGTTAGCAGAGTATTTAGCTTTTCCTGAGCAGTTTCTTACAAAATCTCCATCTGCTGAACTCTGGAAAAACCAAACAGATCAAGCTGAAATGGGATTTAGTTATGAAGTTGCAGATCAAGTGTTGTATCAACTGGTTGACCAATTCAAGAAGCCCGAAGAGATTAAAGTTGAAGGAATTGATCAAAAAACGATCAGCACCATCATTACCCAGGTACAAAAAAATCGATTTAAGTTTCACGTTCCCTACGTGATGGAGTAAGGAAGTCTATGACATACAATCACTGTGAACCAGCGAAAATTCTGCTTGACGCTGAAAAAGTTACATCTCTCATCCAACAGTTCCGAAAAGAAAAAAAGAAAGTTGTGCTCACCCAAGGCTCTTTTGACTTGGTTCATATTGGTCACGCTCGCTACTGTCAGGAGGCAAAAAAACAGGGTGATGTTTTAATTGTCGGTGTCGACAGTGATGAAAAAATTCGTGTCCGTAAAGGACCTGATCGGCCGATAGTGCCTCAAGAAGAACGAATCGAAATGCTCTCTTACTTTGGGGCAGTTGATCTGGTCGTGCTCAAAGAGCTGTCAGCCCCAAAGTATCATTTAGTCCAACTCGTTCAACCAGATGTCTTGGTTGCGACCCGCGACACATATACGCCAACAGCAATTAAAGAACTGGAAAAAATTTGCGGCAAGGTCGTTGTGCTTGATCCAATGGCTACTACCTCAACCAGCGCTAAGATTCGCCGAGTCCAAATCGGTGCAGCCAAAAAAATCGGTGAAACTCTCAGCCATAAATTAATTCACACCATTGAAGAAGTTTTAAAAGAACTGAAGAGTGAGGTCGGATGAGAACTGTCATCATTGCCTACATTCCAGTTATTCATCGGGGTTACATTGAGTTTATTTGTCGTCATCCTGAGGCTGACACGGTCTATATTTTGGATGCTGATCTGTTGACTCAATTTGAATGGTTACGCAAGGATATTCGCGCGTTGTCGCCAGCTGCGGTGGTGACTGGTTTAGCTGCGGTATTATCCAAAGAAGGGAGTATGGCAACAGTCCAACTCCTTGATCAAAAAGGGTTAGACAAGCTAGCCGAAGAAGAGCTTCAGCTGATTCTGCCTGACGAAGAGATCATGCACAATCTGGTTGAAAAGTTTTTTGCCAAGGTAAAGATTTCTTATGACACAGTATTTTTGCGTTGGGACAATCAATATACACTCCAGCAAAAACCAGTTGTTCCAGATACTCACCAATCGCTAAACCAATTTCAGCAAAAGGTCATGGCTACAGCCAACCAACTGGCTGAGAAAAGTGCTGATTGGTGGCGTCAAGTTGGAGCGGTGATTGTTCAAGAAGGAGAGATTGTTTTGGCGGGTTTTAACCAGCATGTCCCAGATCAGTACCAACCACTGTATAACGGTGATCCTCGTGGCAACTTTAAAAAAGGTCTGCATATTGAACTAACCACTGCTTTTCATGCTGAAGCAGCACTGATTGCCGCAGCAGCTAAAAAGGGTATAAAACTCGAAGGTGCTGAGATGTACGTCACTACTTTCCCTTGTCCCCACTGTGCGAAGAGTATTGCCTATTCAGGAATCAAAAAACTTTATTTCCAAGGTGGTTACTCGCTGGTCGATGGCGAAAGTATTTTGAAAGAAAAAGGGGTCGAGATTATTCAACTGACTTGAGAACCCGTAGGTTGAAGAGCTTCAACTTTCCGCTTCGTCTTCCCAATTTTTACTCTGACTGGTTCAAAGTCCTCTTTTTGCCAATCAGGAATAATGAACTGAGCGTGTAAATGAGCAACCGTACCTGCTGAATAATTTGTGTCACCGAAACGCATTGCGAATCCACCGCCAGGAGCGTTGTAGTGGTCCTCTGCCCAACAGAACATCTCAATCAATTCTTTACCTGCATCGCTCGGTAATTCACAAAGGTGCTCAATGTGAATATTAAAGATTGCTAACAGATGAACCTTTGCATTGTCGTATGGCCACTGGTTTTCCGTAAGTGTCCAGTATTTGCCACGCTGTAGAATTGGTTTGTGGTGATACTTTTCTAGGAATTCTGGACAGAATGGACACAATCCATCTTCAATGATTTGCTCCATCAATTGGCGTTGGTCTTCAAACCGAGCGTTGTCCGGATCAACAAAAAGTTTGCTATTTGCCAAGTGAGTAGAGTTTTTTTTCATCAGATCGCTACTGGAATATTCTTAATCCCTGGGTGAGGTGTGTAGTTTATCAGTTCAAAGTCATCTTTGCGAAACTGGAAAATGTTAGTGATCTTTTTGGCTGAGTCCTTGATTTGCAGAATAGGGAAAGGCCGTGGTTCGCGTTTGAGCACTTCCTCTACTGTACTGAGTTGATCAACAAAGATATGCGCATCAGAGAAACTGTGAACATACTCATATGGTTCCAAGCCAGTCACTTGAGCAATCATTAAAAGTAGGGCAGAGTACTGAATCATGTTTGAAGGGACGCCGACAGGCACATCACCTGATCGTTGAAACATGTGCAGAGTCAGTTTTTTGTCCAAAACGCGTAAGTGAATCCAGCCGTGACAGGGACAGACCACTACTTTTTGGGTTTTACCAGTGCCGCGAATAATGTATTGTGGAATCCACGGAGAGATAAAATGAGTCTTTAAATGAGGGAGCTCTTTGATTTGCTCGATGATGTTTTGAACTTGGTTGTAGGGTTTTCCTTCACTGGTTGGAAAGTCATGAAACGCTGCCCCGTATGACCCTGGGCCAAGATCTCCAGTTTCGAGGCCGCGCTTGTGGCATTTTGCTTCTGTGGCCCACGGAGACCACCAACTGCAGCCAAAGGACTCTAGTTCTTGTAAAGTTCGTGCTCCATTGATGAAGCCGATAATCTCGGCAATCGCTTGCTGCCAAATCGTCACCGGCAAACGTTCACTCGTTTTGGGAGCCATATTCCGTTCAGTGATCACCGGTGTGCCGTTGGCGACTTTATAGTGGAGCGGATTTGGACCAATATAACTGATCGTGTCGGTTTCTTGTTGAGCGTACGAACGCGTGCCTTGTTCGAGAATAGTTCTGAGCAAGTTTTGGTATTGATAGTCGGGAGTTCTGGTTGGAGAAGCTGCTGACATGTTTTTCCTTAGAAACTAAAAACTACTTCTTCCAATCTCCACTATTGAAGCGGTTCATAGCACTCAGATGCCAAGTATTTGGATTTGCTTTTTTGATCAATGGCCACATTTTTTTGGCGGTTTCGGTGTAGAGTTTTGTTTCCCCAACATGCTGGCGCATCTTCGCGAAGTCAGTTTCTAATTGCACTCCCAATGCTGCTTGTTCTCTCAGCTCAAAATCAACATCTAAGTTGTCAGCGTCCTTGACAATCTGGGAAGCTACTGTCTGCCGCTCTTCCACTTCTTGCCATAAGGCCAAAAACTCTTGGGCAACAGAGGTATTTGCCAAAGTTCCTTCAATTGCTTCTTTTTCTTTTCGGATGACATACTGACGAGAAACGTAGTGCACATCAACACTTCTACTTTCAGCCAGATCATGAACTAATGCCAACTTCACTAAATGGCCAGTGTCGGTGTATCCTTCATGCTGAGCAAGAATCAGGGCGATCCAAATTACACGGAGGGTGTGTTCACTGACGTTCGCAAATTGAATGCCTAAAAATTGCTGCCAGGTTCTTTGCAGATGCCTGAGACAGCCAACTTCGAACAGAAAATCAAGATCGCGAACAAGAGAACCAGATAAGTACTTTTGCTTCATGATTTAATAGGTAAGGTACTGGTCAGTGTCGATGAAGTCAAGCATAAGTAGTGAGACACGAACGTATAGACAGAGAAAGTTGAGTCAATCATGCATGTTTTTTTAATCGCTGCAATTAGTATTGATGGGCAAATTGGTCAAGCAAAAGATCAAGTTTCGACTGCCTGGACAAGTAAAGAAGATAAACAATTTTTTGTCCAACGGACCAAAGAAGCTGGGGTGATGGTGCTCGGTTCGCAGACATTTCAAACATTTAATCGTCTCCTGCCAGGGCGGGTGATGATTGTCTACACACGGAATGTTGAGGAATTCCGGAAACGTGTGGATTTTCAAGTCGAAGAAGTCACCAGCAAGACGACTACGATTGAAAATCCTGAAGTCTTATATGCTACAAAACTTTCACCTGTTGAGTTAGTGGTAGTATTAGAAAAATTAGGCAAAAAAGAACTGGCAGTTTGTGGTGGATCATCGATCTATGCGCAGTTTGTGACCGCTGGCCTGGTGCAGACGTTCTACTTGACCGTTGAGCCAATTGTTTTTGGCAAAGGGATCCCACTGTTTAGCGAGCCAATATCTATACAGTTAGAGCTGCAAGAAGTCAAACATCTCTCACCACAAACACTCTTGCTTGAATATCATGTCAGTCATCGCTGACCTTCATCTCCACTCAAAGTACTCCAGGGCTGTTTCCCCGCAGATGGAAATTCCAGAAATGAGCCGTCAGGCTCGACAAAAAGGGATCCATCTTCTAGCAACCGGTGACTGGACTCATCCGGCTTGGTTTGCACATCTAGAAAGGGAGTTGGAGGAGTGGCAGCCAGGCATTTATATCAGCTCACAAGTGGGTGGGCAGACGAAGTTTCTTTTGTCAACAGAAGTCAGCTGCATTTTTAGCCAAAATGGCAAAGGACGCAGAATTCACTTACTGCTATTTTCTCCTAATCTGATGGTCTGCCAAAAAATCAATCAAGAACTGCGCCGCCGTGGAGCCAAGTTGAGCAGTGATGGCCGACCAATCTTGGGAATGTCATGTATTGAGTTATGTGAGGTTGTGTTCACTGTTGATCCGAACTGTATGGTAATCCCAGCCCACGCCTGGACACCCTGGTTTGGGATTTATGGAAGTAGAGGTGGGTTTGATAGTTTAGCAGACGCTTTTGGTCAGTATGTTGATCAAGTGATGGCGATTGAGACGGGACTGTCCAGTGATCCAGAAATGAACTGGCGCATTTCCGAGTTAAATAACCGGGCGATTGTTTCTTTTAGTGATGCGCATAGCCCAAATAAGATGGGCAGAGAAGCAACTGTGTTTGTAGAAAATGGCAAAGATTTTTCGATAGAAAAAGAAATTGGAAAAGAGCTACCCAGTGCTACGGCTGGTTTAACCTATACCTACCAAGATGTTTGGTCCGCTCTGTCGGAATCCTTTACCCGTCAAAATTCTGGTAAACTCAAACTGGGCTACACGATTGAGTACTACCCCGAAGAAGGCAAGTACCATTGGGACGGCCATCGTCTCTGCAACTATGTCCAAAGTCCAGCCGAAACAAGAAAACGGGGGACGACTTGCCCAGTGTGTGGCAAACCACTCACGATTGGAGTTGAGTATAGAGTTGATCAGCTCGCTGACTTGGTCAACCCTTCACAAACAAAAAAACTCCGCAACCAGCTCCAGTGCTTCACAGCCTCTGGACGTTTGCCATTTTTTAAGCTTGTCCCTTTGATAGAAATTGTGGCAAAAGTCGAGCGTAAAGCAGTCAACACCAAAACTGTCCAAACCGTCTACAATACACTGTTACAGTTCTGTGGGACTGAGTTCGAAATTTTACTTAAAACTCCGTTGCAAAGAATTCAAGAAGTTGCTGGGCCAAAGATGGCAGCGGCTACTTCCCAAGTCCGGATGGGGGAGCTGCAGATTGAACCAGGATATGATGGAGAATATGGAGTGGTCACTTTGAAGGAAACCAAGCCTACTTGGCCAGAAGACCAACTGGGCTTGTTCTAGAAAATGAAGTTCATGGCAAACACAGGTTTACTTATTAGCTTCGAAGGGGGAGAAGGGGGTGGCAAGACCACTCAAATTGCACGCCTACAGGAGCGTTTGTTGAAAACAGGTCAGCAAGTAGTTGCGGTGCGTGAACCTGGTGGGACCGCAGTCGGTGAACAGATTCGAGAGGTTGTGCTCTCTACTCGAAATACCAACAGTATCTCCTTCACCACAGAAGTCTTGCTTTTTCAGGCAGCTCGAGCGCAAATATACGATGAAGTTGTCTTGCCAGCATTGAAGGCTGGCAAAGTTGTACTGATGGACCGTAGCAGAGATTCTTCAGTGGTGTATCAGGGAATTGTTCGCCAGTTTGGCAAAGAACTCATCGACCAATTAAATGATATTTCTACCCAACACACTTTTCCTCACATGACTTTTTTGCTTGATGTGTCAGTCAAGACTGGTTTAGCCAGAAGAATTAAAACAGGTGAAGTAAATCGTTTAGACATGG
>CAZKNL010000045.1:0-6335 GCA_964554155.1 uncultured Pseudomonadales bacterium
TCAACTCCATGCTGGAAAACAACATGTGAAACAAGATGATACATATATTATTTGAAGAGCCAGGATTCTTTCTTGAGCAGCTTCACGAGTTCATCTTTTTTTAGTTGAGTCGTATTTCGGGAACTAAACTCATCCATTTTAAGTCGACTATGAATCTTGAACGTCTTAAATGAAGGGAAAATCGTGAAGTACTTTTTTGAGGTATCTTCAGTAAACGGCATTTCATTTTTAGAGATGAGTACCTCGTCCATCTTTTCACCCTGTCTGACTCCTACGTGTTTAATTTTGGTTTTCTTATCTCCGAATAGTTCAATCATCGTTTCGGCAATAATTTGGACGGTGGTGGCCGGCATGTTGAGCACAAAAATTTCGCCACCAGTATGTTTCTGAATGGCGATAAAAATAAGCGAGATTGCTTCGTGCGTACTCATCAGGTACCGGGTCATGTTTGGCTCGGTGACTGTAATCTCATTATTTAAGAGAATTTGCTTTTTAAAGAGGGGAATGACACTTCCGTTCGTTCCAATCACGTTTCCGCCTCGGATACACACAAACTTTGTTTTCGTCGGCAACTTGTTGGCGTTGATAATCAGCTTCTCGCCGCAAGCTTTTGTAGTACCGTACAAGTTGAATGGGTCGACGGCTTTGTCGGTAGAAATATCGACCACCACTTCTACTTCATTTTGAATTGCTGTTTCGATGACGTTTTGCGTTCCGCAAATATTGGTCAGAACGGTCTCCCAAGGATTATCTTCACAAACAGGAACGTGCTTTAACGCAGCCAAGTGAAACACTGTGTCCACACCGTTCATGCTAAAGTTCAAAATATTTTTATCTCGAACGTCGCCAATAATAAACTTAAGACGAGGATCAGCAAATCTCTGGCGCATCTCCACTTGCTTGTGTTCGCCTCGTGAGTAAATCCGAACTTCTTTAGGGCCTTGTTTCATCTCCAAAAGTTGGGAAATGAGTTCATGTCCCCATGACCCTGTCCCACCAGTCACCAGAATGACTTTGTTGTCAACGTGTTTCATATTCCCTTTGGCTGCTGAAGATAAAATGTAATGTACAAAAGATAGCAATAGTATGTAGAATTACTATATAAGAGCCCTTCTTGAGTATTCAAGATAGCAAACAGTAATTAAAAGTAAATAGTTAAATGACAGGCGTCACACTCAATAAACTATCTATCATCAGTTCACCCAAAGGCGAGACCATAGAGTGGTGCAAAGGTATTCCTGGGATGCAGGTGACTATTTACTACCGGCCCAAAGGCTCTCGCTTTGCTGAGCACTTTCACAAGGGTGAAGATGCCTCTAAGAAACCGGAACGTTTTTTACTTCTCCAAGGTGAGGTAGAGATGATGTTTTGGAACGGGAAAGAAAAAGAGACGATAGTGATCGAAAAAGGTACCGAGATGTTGATTGAACCGTACATCTATCATGAAGCTCTCACTCGTGACAACGCAATCTTCGCAGAGTATCGCGCTACGACGTTTTCTGAAAGTACCGCGGATGTCTACAGTAAAAAAGACTTTATTGCGTATTTGAAGCAGTCGGCAAAGTAATTTCTTCGCCTTCAGCATCAACAAACTCCATTGTCCTAAAGATTCGTTCTGCTTCTTTTTTGTTCGAAACTTTGAAGTGGTAAAAATTCTTGTTGTGGCCAGATACGCCAAAGAAATCTTTATCTAAATCTGGACCGATGATAATGTGTGGCTGATCTAAGTCTGGCACTATGTAGCTCGTCAGATAATGCGTGCCTATTTTATTACCTTGGTAGCTTTGCTGACCCACATAAAGTGAGAAGACATCGTTCGGTGTATTTGGGATAACTTGAATGTCGAGGATTGGAAGCCCAGTTTTATCTTTAATTAAGTAAGAGTCACTTGTTGAGGTCACTGACCATGTTGGATCAACCTCAAAACTGAAGAGTTGCTCCTGCTTCCCGTAGCGTTTCCAGCCTTTAAACTGCGTTCGTGAATCCATCAGCAACTGAATTTGCTCACGGAACTCTTTGTTGATTGGCGCCATGTCGTAGGTAGTACCATTGTAGTTAAATGCATACACCATATCTGGACCGTAGTTGTATTTTTCCAGGATCTTAATTAATGGAATTTTCTCCAAGAAAAAACCTAACCCATAACCTTGGTCTTCGAAGTACCCTTGACTGACTAAACCACCTGTCGGCAAAAAGTTGTCTCCATAAAATGACTGGGGATAGTCAAGACCTTTAGGGTTGTACGTTTTAGAAAATAAGACCGGCAGCATGTGAGAAAATGCTGTTTGAAATGGCAACATGAACGTCGCAAAGCCATAGTAACTGTGGTCACTTTTGGCATAGATAATCATCTTTTTAGGAGGAACTCCCACCGAATCCTGGATTGCTGAAACAATCTTTTTCCGTTGAATAGCATCTGGGCGTAGCTGATCCAATTCGAGCTGAAGTGAGTTGTATTGCCAGATCGACCAGCCTCCCAGCAGCAGAAGCAAAGTAACTATGTAGAAAGTATTTCGGTGTGCCTTGGAAGCTTTTGAGGATAAGAGCGTCGCCAGTTGAACAATCGCAACTGCAAAGAGCAGCGCTGCCGCAATTGACAGGTGATAAATGTGCCTCGAATCAATGGACGGAGTGAAGCCCCAAAATGGGAAAACGTAAGTCAATCCAATCAGCGGGATAATTCCGGAGAGAAAAATAAGCAAAGCCACGCCTAAGACTTTTTTGGGCAACTTCATCCAGCTCAAAATAAGTAAAAAAATGAAGGAGAGGCAATAGCTTATCAACTCATAAGCAGGTCCTTGAATAAAGTTTACATAGGTCGAGCCGCGGACGGCTTTTTCAGCTGTGAAGAAAGGAAACTGCATATCAGTGATCCACACAGAAAGCGCTAGAAGGAGTTGCGATGGTATGTACATCTGCGAAAACCCTTTGAGAGCAAACGAGAAGTATCTAAATGTACTCAGCCCAAGCACTGGATCGAATTTTGCCCCAGTAGCGTCGACGGTCGTCGGTGCAAAAAAGTAACGGATTGATCCAAAAATAATGAGTGAAAACCAAACGCCCCAAAGATCTTTCACAAATTGAAGCGGTTTCGGTCGGCGATAGAAAATGTAAAGAATCGCCACAATTGGAACGAGCATCAAACCTGTTTCCTTCGTCATCAAGCTCAGCAAGAGAAATAAGAAAGAGAAGTTCAGTTGCCTTTTGTTCCCAGATTCAAAAAATTTGAACAAGAAAATGAGGCAAAGTAACACCCACATCACTGCTAACGTCGTAGCTGGCGCCGCTGCGGCCCAAGTAATAGCCTGCTGGTGAGCCATTGTTATGGTGAAAAAAAGAGCAGCAATGAACGAGGTCAGGTTTTTTTTCGTTACCTGTTTAGCAAAGAGATAGATCAGCAAACTATTGAAACTATGAACTATAAGAAAAGTCACAATGTACGGTAAAAAGTGCAGACCATAAATTCTAAATATCCACAGCGTAATCCACTCATGAACAGGTGACATGTGAAACCCTAGAGGGTTCGATTTTTGAAAAACACGGACAAGTCCATAAATAAACCACCAAGGACTATTTACGGACTCTTGATACTTCTGGAAGTGATACCACTCATCACCTTGAAAATAGAGGCTCAAGGATTGCTGAAAAAAAAGAAATGTAGTGGTCAGAAACGAGAAAAACAAAACGACGTTGAAGTGCTTTGTGATAAATGCCTTCAGAGTTGGTCGAAAAACACTCCAAGTTTTCAGATACGGCTTAAGGTTTTTTTCTAAAACAACTCTGTTTCGAAGAACATCGACGGTTGGCAAGCCCATCGCCCCGACCCACCAATAAAAGAAACTAAAGTGTTGCCCCGTCAACAACTGAAAGAGCGCAAACACAAACGTCGAAATGAGCAAAATTATTTTTAGCTTTTGATCTCGAAGCCAAGATATGAGACTCAAGATAAAAATTCCAAAAAAGAAATTCTGAAAAAGTGGAATCGAGAGATTCAAGTAAGGTACTTTGTTCCCGAGCAAACTGACCGCCACCCAAAGGGCAAAGCTTCCTACACTGACTAGTACAGAAATAATTGGCATTAATTTTTCGTTTTCATTTGGTTTAGCTGACGGTAAATTAATAAACAAAGCACCGCCGTAGCCACTACCATTACTACATTCAAAAAGGATTTTGGTAAAGGAACCGCTGGTAAGAGTAAGGAGTTCACTGCGATAACTCGTGATTTAATCGAGTATGTATCCGGAAGGATCAATCCTAAACCAAGTAACGTCAAAGAAAACTTAGCGATCAAGCGCAAACGACTATCACCTAATAAAATGACTATCGTTAAAAATAAAATAAAAATAGCGACTATTACCATAGCTCTTGATAATTTTCTAAAGATGAAAATAGCGCTTGATAGTACGAGAGTCCAGGAGTTCTTGTTACATCTTTCAGCGATCGTCGCTGAAGACCTGACAGAGTAAATGTAAACCTTTCTTTGAATCCTCTATAAAGACCGACAAAAATCCCTCGTTGGATTGCCAATGCTGTCGGCAGTGAAGTCGTCATCGTCTTGATGACCAGCGCTTCGCAGAGTAATAAATGAATTGGCAGGATCTCAAACAACTGTATGCTCGGCAAGTGTTTTAAGTAGGTAATGAACCTATTTTTTGTGTTATGAAACTGAAGAAAAGGTTGTGGCATTGAGTTTGAAGTGAAGCCGCCTAAATGGGTTATTCGAGAACGGGGTGAATACAGCAGCTGGTAACCATTATTGATCGCTCGATGACAAAGCTCTGTTTCTTCAAAGTACGCAAAAAAACTTTGATCAAAAACGCCGATTTGATCAAGCACGGCTTTCTTCCACACCATACAAGCGCCCTTCATTGAGTAAACTTGAGCCTCCTGAAGAACTTCTTTACGAGGCTGCTGCCGGTGCGCGCGATGATATAAAAAGCCAGTTGGAGTCAAATAGGAACCGACCGAGTCGATCGTGCCGTTTGGAAAAAGGATCAACGGCTGAACGGCAGCTACTTTAGAGTTTTTTTTGAGAACTTCAATTAACGGTGGTAAAAAATTTGGAGTAACGACGGTATCGTTGTTCAAAAAGACGATATATTTTCCTGTTGCCAACTCAAAGCCTTGATTGTTCGCTTCGGCAAAACCGTTGTTGGTCGTGTTTGAAACAACTTGAAGGGGGAGCTTATGGCGTTTCGCGAAAGTGGATAATGCCGCGATGCTTCCGTCAGTGGAGGCATTATCAACCAAAATGATTTCTTTACATTTTTGGTTGAGCAGACTTTTAAAACATTCCAACGTTATTGCTTTGCCATTGCGGTTCACAATAATGATGGAGACGTCTAACATAATGCCTTGTACTATAATCACAACATCATGTTTTTACTACTGTCGTTCATTGTCCCAATTCTCAACTTTCTGCTGCAAACATACCCTCGAATATTTAACAGGCATTTTGGCGTTGACGTCTGGACACGTCTGCTTGAGGCCGATCACGTCAGAAAAAATCATCATCGCATTCCGACTGAGAAACTCAGTGGTCAATTCATCATTGGTGGCTACTTTGATTACCCACCGTTTTTCCCGTGGCTGCTCTCATTTATTCCCAAACAGCTACTGACTGACTTGCAAGGTCTTGTTTCACCGTTTTTTGATTCGCTGCAAGTTCTGTTGATCTTCTTTGTGTCGTACTATTTTACTCAAAACATTGGATTGAGCGTGCTCGCTCAATTGATGTACATGTTGACTCCGATGATCGCTCTAGAAAATAGTTATCTAACGCCCAGATCGCTTGGATACCTGAATCTTAGTTTAGCGATTTTACCGTTATTGATTTTTCACTTTAATGGGCAACTCATTTTTTATTTGATTGGTGTTTTCTTTACGTCGATGTTGTTTCTCTCGCATCGCTTTGCACTGCAGTCATTTTTCTTTTTCACTTTGTTTTCTGTCTTTTTCTTTCACTCAACAGAGTTTATCCAGGCCCTTATTATCGGTTTTGCAGTAGCGATGCTTGCCACTCAAGGCTATTACTTAAGAGTGCTCAAAGGTCATTTGTACAACATTTACTTCTGGACGCAAAACCTTGATCTTCGTTTTGCACATCAGGTTAGAGGACCAGTTCAAAAAGAAACAAAAACAGATTGGGTCGGCCAAGTCTATTCATTTTTGTCTGCATTTTCCCCGGTGGCTGTTTTTGGTCTTGATCCCTGGGCACTCAGTGCCTTTGCTTACGTAGCGAGCAGATACATGCATTGGCTTCCAGCTCAGCCCCTTTTCGATGGGCTTGCGGCATGGGTAATTTTCTTCTATGTCCTTGGTGCAGTGGTTCTTAA
>CAZKNL010000046.1:0-1658 GCA_964554155.1 uncultured Pseudomonadales bacterium
CGTGGTCAGTCCACCATCGCACCACTTCGAAAAGTTTTCGGTCAACCAGTTGACCTTCAGCGACTGCTTGATCCGTGTCAACTACTCGATAGTTACCAGTAAGACCAGGAGCTTCTTTAGAAACCATAGATGTGTATTATATAATGTGATTTATTCATGCCCACCTTTGAAAAAATTTCCACAGTTTTAATCTGGTCCGAGGACTTTCGGCAACTCGCTGACTGGTACCAAAACATTCTTGGCTTCAAAGTCATTGAAGAGCTCGATCACCCTAAAGATACTGGTGTGTTATTTGAGATAAACCCCGGCGGAACTTGGTTGTGGATTGGTCAACACTCTGAAGTCAAAGGTAAAAATCTTGATCCTCATCGCCATATGTTCAACCTAAACGTTCATTCTGTCGGCAAAGTTTACCAAGAATTAAAAGCTAAAGGTGTCGAGTTCGTAGCCGAACCCTTTAAGGCTCCTACCTTTGAGAAGTACTTCGCCACTTTTTATGATTTGGATGGGAACCTGCTGCAAGTAATCGGTGGGAAGTAGGATCTTTTTACTACATTTATGTCTCACCAAATCCGCAAAGTAGAAAACCCAGACCAAGTAACCAAAGTCTGGCAAATGTTTCTGACTCCTAACATCATTGGCATTCTCTCTGAAGGCGAAAAGCAAAAAATCAAACAAAATATCGAGGCGACAATCAATAACCCTAGAGGTACATTTTTCTACATCGAAGGTGAACAGGACAGAGTGATTGGTGCCATCGGTGCTTGGGAAAACTATATTGCCAACGGCGGATTTGTGGTTGAGAATTTTGCGGTGGTAGAAGAGATGCGGGGACAAGGGTTAGGAAAGCTTCTCTTCAACGAAGCCGAAAAATTTATCAGCCAGTTCAATCCCAGATATATTTTGATAGAAACAGGTGATAACCCCTTCTACGCCACCGCCAGAAAAATGTACGAAAAATCTGGCTACACACAAGTCAGCCATTTTCCAAAGTACTATGACCCTTCTAGCGGTAGAATAGATTATCAAAAAATCTTTTAACTATCCCATTGAACATAGAGTTTCTATTGCCCATAACAACGATCGGACTTTATAAGGATAGAGTAGTGATGGATCGTTCATCGTATCTACCCAAACTTCACCTTGATGTTGAGGAAGTTGATCCGAGACATAAAATAAGTTGCCGACTTTCATCGGAGGTACCAACTTTCGTTGTTCACTATAGTTGTAGTTCAACCATCCAGCAACTAAACAAATTGCTTCCATACTACATCTGCCTTCCATCATTTTAAAAATGGGCTATACTTAATCCATGTTAAATACCAGAAAGCTCATCTATATCCTTCCCGAAGTCTGTTATATTGCTGAGCTGCTCCCAGCCAAAAAACCTCACGCTTTTTCAATTCAAAGTTTCCGTCAAATTAATGCTCAATTCATGGAAGATGAAGAGTTGGTCACGGAAAACGTCATCAAACTTTTTAAAAAACTCGATCCAGATACCTACACACTGGTCTTGCCAGACTTTCTGTTCACCAACACAATTTTGGATGTGGCCGAAACTAGTGAAACTGGCGTCCGCCAATACTTGCTGGACAAACTGCTACCAAGCTTGGGATTGTCTAAAGAAACTCATCAACTGGAAACGTTCATTTTGACTC
>CAZKNL010000046.1:1758-6178 GCA_964554155.1 uncultured Pseudomonadales bacterium
CCAAGCTTGGGATTGTCTAAAGAAACTCATCAACTGGAAACGTTCATTTTGACTCAGCATCAAGGCAAAACTAAAGTTCAACTTTCAGCTTTAGAAAAAAGTATCTTAGCTCCAATCTACCCAGTTGCTGAGGAACAAAAAGTGGTGATCGATGCTATTTCGCCTCTGAGCTGGACATTGAAGTCCGTCATTTCTTTAGAACCATCATTAAGCGCTGTGGAGTTGGGCAAACATCTTTATATCGCACAACACTATATTGGTGTTGAACAATCAACCTTTTTCCCGACCGAGGAAATTAGTAATGTGATTGAAACTGTACGAACCCTCAAAGGCGCTGAGCCAAATTTGCAGACTCTTTACCTTATAACCAGTCCAGAAACTGGTACTGCGATTAAAGAAAAACTGAAACAGCGCATTCCGCTTCAACAGTTAACAGAAGATGAGGAAACCACTGAAGGTTTACCAACATATTTAAAAGTTGCTATCGAAACTGCCGCCAAAACATTTGATATCGAAGATTACCCTGTGCCACGATTTGCTTTGGAAGAATATGGTTCAAAAAAATCGGCTCAAAAATCTCAAGTGACAAAGGAAAATTTAAGTGACGAAGAAAAGAGTCTGGTAGCTGCTCCTGCTTTACCTTCAACCAAAACTCCATTGTCTGCCACTCCGGCCACAACCCTCAAGACAACTGTCGAAACAATGGATTCTGATGATGAAGATCGTATGAGTAGAGAACAAACCATTTCAGAAAAAATGATACCTGGAGAAATTATGCCAGAACTGGAAATGTCTGAACATGAACTTGAAGAGACTCAGTTTGTCGACCGTGATAGCGATCAAATGTCTGACACAGTCAGAGAACCATTTTCTCCAACTACAGCCCTTTCCGAAAGTACTGACTGGTTAGATGATAATGACGACGATGATGATGAGGATGAACAAGAGATGCTGGCAGAAAACATTAGACCGTTCCAAACAGTTACGCCAAGCATGAAACCGACTCAAACAACCATGCCTTCCATCAGACAAAGGCAGATTATTAAAAACCGCAACTCAACTGGTTCGTTAGTACGAATGATTGGCATCTCAATTGCCGCTTTAGTTATCACAGTAGTCGTAGGAGTTGGGGCAGGTCTTGCCTTACTCAAGACATCTGAGAAAAATGCTCCAATTAATCAAGTGCTGGCACCATCTCCGAAAGTGTCGCCGATCGTTCAAGCGTCGCCAGCCGCAACTGCAAGTCCTTCAGCATCTGTCGCTCCAACTATTGCACGTGACAAAATCAAGATCTTAGTGGTAAACGCAACTGGTGTCACTGGTAAAGCTGGAACCGTCAAGACTGCATTGACTCAAGCTGGATATAAATCAGTGAGCACTGGCAACGCCAAAGGAACATACCAAAAAGGCAACTTCTTACTGATGGCAAAACAGAACCCAGAGTTATTGACTCAACTGGAAAAAGACAGCAAACTTGATCTGACTTTCGGAACTGAAGACAAGACCGTTGAAGATCCCAAGTCAGCCTACGATCTAGTGTTTGTGGTCAACCAATAGTGGCAACTATATATATTGTCAACTGAAAACCCTACTTGTTCAACATTATTGAATCAGTATAATGCCACTAGCTATAACATAGGAAATACATATGGCGGCCGGTGGACCCCACATCTCAATCTCAGCAGAACAACTTTTTTCTGTTGGTCAACTTCACATCAATAACTCCATGCTCACCAGCGTGGTCGTCAGTTGTTTATTAGTCATCTTCGCTGTCTGGGTCAAACTCTCTCTTCGTCGGACGAACCGCCCTACTGGTATTCAAAACTTTGCTGAATGGCTTATTGAAAGCCTTGATAACTTAATTCAGTCAGTTACAAATGATCGGCGCAGAACCGATCTTTTTTTTCCTTTAATTGCTACGTTCTTCATTATTATTATTGTGAATAACTGGGTTGGTCTTTTGCCTGGAGTTGGCACTATTGAAGTAGAACGAAACCAAGAACATGTCCCTTTGTTCCGTGCAGCGACTGCAGACTTAAATATGACGATTGCTTTGGGTCTAACTGCAGTCGCCAGTATCCAGTTTTTTGGCTTGAAATACCTGCATCTTTCTTACTTGAAAAAATTCATCAACTTTTCTAATCCGATCAACTTCTTTGTGGGTATTTTAGAAATTGTTTCTGAGCTTTCCAAAATTATTTCCTTTGCATTCCGGTTATTTGGCAATGTCTTTGCTGGAGAAGTCTTGTTAGGTGTGGTGACTTTTTTGGTGCCAGTGATTGCTCCGATGCCATTCTACGGTCTTGAGGTGTTTGTCGGATTTATTCAGGCATTAGTATTTATGATGTTATCACTCGTTCTCTTTAATATGGCTACAGTCAGTCATGATGAGCACTAGAAATAATACGTAAAAAAAGAATGATTAATAACTAGGAGGAAGTATGACTAAAGAATTTGCAGTTGCATTTGCCATTGGCATGGGCACCATTGGGCCAGGTATTGGCATTGGTTTAATCGTCGCTAAAGCGTTGGAAGCAATTGGTCGCAATCCAGAAGTCTCTAGCAAAATTCAGACCAACATGATCTTGGGTGTGGCATTTGCTGAAGCATTAGCAATTTACGCATTGGTCATATCGTTGATCTTGAAGTTCGTTTAATCGAACAAGAAAGGTGTCAAAAGAGTTCTTCTGACATAACGAATATATGGATATTCAGCTTCCACAAATCTTATTCCAAATTGTTAACTTTGGCGTTGTCGTGGGTGCCTTAACATTTTTACTGTATAAACCAGTCAAAAAAATGCTGGAGGAGCGCAGTAATCGGATCGAAGAAGCCCAAAAAGCTGCTGACATTTCATTACTCGAAAAGAAAAAACTGGAAGATACCAAAAAGAAAATGATGGCAGACGCCGAAAAAAAAGCCCAAGAAATTGTGGAAGAAGCCAAACGCGATGCTAAACGAGTTGAGAAAAACATCATCGCCAAAGCTAAACAAGATGCTGAAGCCGAAATCGAGAAAGAGAAGAAAGTCTTGGTAGATGAGTACAAAGCAACAGTCAAACAACTCCGACAGTCTTTTGTTGTCCAAGTTGCAGCCATGACTGAAAAAGTGATTGGTAAAGCAGTTGATGAAAAAATCATCGCTAAAAAGCTTGATGATGATATTGCCGCAGTTATCGCTAAGATTTAATAACGATTGAAACGAACCATATGTCAAAAGTTACTATTACTACCGCTGTCAAATTGAGTCCAACCCAACTCAAAAAATTGACCGAAGCCATTGAGAAAAAATACGGCAAGTTAAGTCAGGTTGAAACCAACGTTGAGCAAAACATTTTGGGTGGCGTCATCGTTACTATTGGCTCCAAACAGTTTGACAACTCATATCGCGGTCGAATCCAAACGTTGAAAGAACAAATCGTAACTGCCATTTCTGAATAAACAACTTTGAACCATGTCAACAACAATGCCAAAAAAAATCCTCAAAAAACCAAGTCCCAAACAAACTAAACAAGCCCCTACGACTTCATTCAACTTGGCTGAACTGTTGCGTACAGTCCAAACAGATATCTCAGAAGTTGAAGTTGGTCGGGTAACTTCTTTTGGCGATGGCATTATCCAAGCAGAAGGACTCGACAACGTGCGGATGGGTGAGTTGATCGATCTGGGTGAGGGTGAGCTTGGTTTGACCTTGAACTTGAACAAAGATCGCGTCGGTATCGTCGCCCTTGGTTCGGCTACCCACTTGCAAACAGGCAATACTATTCGTAGCACTGGCAGGATTTTATCTATTAATGTGTCTGATGAGATTATCGGTCGCGTTGTAGACCCCACCGGCAGAGCAATCGACGGTGGTTCTTCAACTCCAGAGGGCAAGTTAATGCTGCTCGAGCGCATCGCTCCGGGAGTGATGACTCGCCAATCAGTTTCTGTGCCATTGCAAACTGGTGTCAAAGCGATTGATGCGATGATCCCAATTGGGCGTGGACAGCGGGAGTTAATTATTGGCGATCGTGGTACTGGCAAGTCAGCCATTGCGATTGGCACAATTTTAAACCAAGTGGACCAAAACGTGGTGTGTATCTACGTTGGGATTGGCCAAAAACAATCGACGCTTTCTCAGACTCGTCAGATTCTGGAAGAGCGGGGTGCGATGGAGTACACCACCATCGTGGCCGCATCTGCATCAGAGCCAGCTTCCTTACAGTTTTTAGCTCCATATGCCGGCGTTGCCATTGCTGAGTACTTTATGGATCAAGGTCGGGATGTCTTAATTATCTACGATGACTTAACCAAACACGCTCAAGCATATCGAGAAATTTCTTTGCTGCTGCGTCGACCTTCAGGTCGTGAAGCGTATCCAGGAGATGTTTTTTACTTGCACTCACGTTTACTAGAACGTGCTGCCCGGCTGAATAAAA
>CAZKNL010000047.1:0-4281 GCA_964554155.1 uncultured Pseudomonadales bacterium
GGATTTCCCTTCACGACACGTTTCCACCATCCAAGCATATTGTCTTTATCCGATGCTACAGCAGGATAGAATGTGTAGTTATTGCCAAAATCATTTATTGAATCTACAACTTTGCCATACTTGAATTCAGTAGTTTTGCGTCCCAAGGAAAAATTTTTGGCAGTTATATTTGATATAACTTCATCTTGATAACAAAATTCCTCCGCCGTCGTACATTTCTTCTGTTCAACCTGTGGGTAGATATAGTCAAACGTAAATTTATACGTTTGATTTGTATAGTTGTGAAACTTCGGTTTGGGAATTGGGGATGCTAGTACCTCGATTGAAGCTGTTGGTGTGGGCTGTGTAACTGTGATATCCGTTTTTGGTGGAGTTTGAAAAAAAGCGAAGTAACCAATAAAAGAAGCGATGATAAACAATAGAATGATGAGTCTCATAAGATGGAGTATCTTTTGTTAAACTTCTTACTTCGGATTCTGCACTTTATGAATTCGCTGGGCATTGCGATTTTCCGAAACAGATTTGCCTCTGTATGCTGTAGCAGCTGTACCACTGCCTTGGCTATTAAAACGATTCTGAAAATCTTGCAATGATTTCTGAATGGCTTGTTTCACTTGATTGTTGGTGGTTGGTTTTTTGTTTTTCATCGTAGTAAAAGTATAACATCATTGTGTTATACTCTTCTCAACTAAACATCTTCCGTCATGACCTTGGACTATGACACCCAGGGCAGGAGGATCAGCCGCGACTGAATCGCGAGAACCAAGTACAGATCAGGTTGGCACCTTTTCTCTTAGAGAAAGCCTGTTCGTTCATGAAATATTCGTGGATGGACAGGATTTTTTTTACTTATCCCCTTCGGGGATGACACCTCGGGTGGAAAATTTTACCCTCGGTGCCAACAACAACAGAGGAATAATTATGAACACAACCCGCACCCCCATTGGCCAAACAGCTCAAAAAATTAGCCAAATACTCACCATCAGCGGTTGGGTCCAAACCAAACGTGATCACGGCAAGATCACCTTCATTGATCTGCGTGATAGGACTGGGGTCATCCAGTGTGTCGGCTATCAAAAAATGGGGGAGCTGACGACCGAATCGGTTGTTCAGTTGACGGGAACTGTCAAACAACGTCCCGAACAGATGATCAATCCAAACAGTCCGTTGGGGACAGTTGAGTTTGATGTCCAAGAGTACCAGATCTTGAATGTGGCCAAAGAACTACCAATTCAAGTTGATGAAGATGGGCGTGATGTCAACGAAGAAGTCCGGTTGAAGTATCGCTACTTAGACTTGCGCCGGCCCCGGATGAACAAGATTGTCAGATTGCGCTCAGCGTACTTCAAAGCGCTGCGTGACCAACTCTACGAACGAGACTTCACTGAAGTTGAGACACCGATGCTGACCAAGTCCACCAAAGAAGGTGCCCGCGACTTTATCGTGCCCTCGCGTCTCCAACCTGGCAAATTTTACGCCCTGCCCCAAAGTCCTCAACAATATAAACAGCTGCTGATGACCGCTGGGGTCGAGCAATACTTCCAGTTTGCCCGCTGTATTCGTGATGAAGACTTGCGGGCTGACCGTGGCTTTGAGTTTACTCAGCTCGATTTAGAGATGAGTTTTGTCAATCGTGAAGAAGTGATGAAAGTTGTTGAAGAAGTGGTACAAGCAGCTGTCAAAACCGTTGGCGGCAACATACGGCCAGGTAAGTTCGAAATTATCGACTACAAAGATACAATAGCCAAGTACGGTTCAGACCGTTTTGACCCACGTACTGAAGTGGAAAAAACCGCAGGTGTCTTAGCATTTGTCTGGGTGATCAACTTTCCTTTTTTCAAAAAAGTTGACCTGGCTGATGCCGCCGAAGTGCAGGATGGCAAAAGTGGCTGGACCTTTACCCATAATCCTTTTAGTTCACCAATTCCAGAACATGAAGAGTGGTTGTTAAAAGGGGAGCGAGTCTCAGAAATTTTGACCACTCAATACGACTTAGTGTGTAACGGCTATGAGTTGGGGGGCGGCAGTATTCGCGCCCATCGACCAGAAGTATTAAAAGCCACTTTCAAAGTAATGGGCTACTCTGACCAAGAGATCGAAGACAGCGTCGGTCATATGCTGGCTGCTTTTGAAGTTGGCACGCCGCCACACGGGGGAATTGCCTTGGGTTTGGATCGTCACGTGATGTTGTTGGCCGGGGAAAACTCCCTGCGTGAAGTGATCGCTTTTCCAATGACCTCGACGGGTAAAACCGCAGTCATGGATGCACCTAGCCCAGTTGCCCCAGAGCAGTTGAAGGAGCTCCATATTATGGTTAAAGGGCAGACTCAAACACCGCACGACTTTATCCTGGAAAAGCTACAGACCAATGCAGTCTCGTATCAATACTTACGCCATCAGCCAGTTTTCACTAGTGAACAAGCTGAAAAAATTCGCCAAGATGGAAAGCTGGAAGAAGGGGCCAAGTCGTTAGTGATGCAAGCGGACAAGGACTTCATCTTGTTTGTTTTACCTGGGAACTTACGGGCCGATCTAACTCTTTTACAACAAAAACTAGGTGTTCAAAAACTAGCCATGGCCTCTAAAGAATCAGTCTTGCAAAAAACTGGTCTGGAAGTTGGGGCAATTCCACCCTTTGGTTCGGCGATGGGCATCAAAACATACATGGACAGTCGTCTTGGTCAGAATGAACAGATTGCTTTCAATGTGGGTCGACATGATGCGTCGGTGGTAATGAAGTATCAGGACTACATTCGAGTGGAAAAACCGACGGTTCTGGAGATGAAATGATGAGTGCCAAGAAATTAAAGGCTATAAAACCTGCCCTTCTACTCAGCCTGCTTATTTTGGTACTTGGTGGAGGAAGCTTGTTATTTGTGATCTGGCAAAAAATTCAAACAGATCGAACTCGAGTTGCTCACATTGATCAACTTTTAGCAAAACTCCCAGCAGAAATTGAGATTCCTGTTTTTGCAAAAAATGCAGCCGCTGACAAAAGAATAACTGCTTTCACTGCCACATCAATCTACGTCCAAGATCGTAAAACTGGCACGATTCTCTATCAATTAAAGGCTGATCAAAAACGTTATCCCGCTTCTACCGCCAAGATGATGACGGCGATTGTTGCCCGAAAAATTTATGACTTAGATCAAGTCTTACCAGTGCAGGAAGAAGCATTTACCGAAGGAACTGCTACCGGTTTTGCGGTTGGTGAAAAGTTAAAAGTGCGTGATTTGCTGGCGATCCTGCTCATTCATTCTGGAAACGACGCTGCCTTTGTTTTGGCAAATAATGCACCAGGTGGATATAACCATTTTGTTGAGTTGATGAATAGTGAAGCGAGCCAACTTGGTTTAAACTCCACTACCTTTACTAACCCTTCCGGTCTCGACGATCAAAAACAACAAAGTACGGCTATTGACTTAGCTAAACTCGGTGAAATTGTCCTCGCTGATCCCTTTTTGGCGAGTTTAGTTCGTACTCGTCGACTGACAGTCACTGATTCTTCAGGGCGTCTTGTTCACCCACTGATCAACCGCAATGAGCTGCTCGGTGTAATCCCGGGAGTGATTGGGATTAAAACCGGCACCACTGAGTCAGCCGGTGAAAACTTAGTCACCGCCGTTCGCCAAGATGATCGCGACACGATTATCGTTTTGCTCGGCAGCCAACAACGCTACTACGAAACCTTGAATATTTTGAGTTGGTTGGATACTCAAATCACCTGGCAAAGAATTCAGACGAATTAGGCCTATAATTTTGACAAATAAGTCTATTTAATCTATACTAAATAGAGCTAAGAGTGTTTTTTTGCCGCGCGGTTTTTTTGTAACTGCGACTTTCCAGGTGAAGTCATTCTAGCGTTCTTTAACAATCCCAAAGAGATAAGCTTTCTCCTTAATTAAGGATATGTGTAAGCCGGGAAGGGTACTTGAAAAATCGAGTATCATTTCCGGCTTTATACAGTCCCTTACAAGGAGAAAGGGATTTGGAGATTACTCCACCGGAAGGACTTTGCTCGCGCCTACAAAAGACGAGCAAATACTCTCAATAGAAAAACAGGGTGAATGAAATGAGTAAAAACCAGCAATGGAAAAGAGAAGCAGCAGCACGGAGGCGCCTTACCATTGGTATATCCAGTGTCGTGGGTGTGATCCTCCTTGTCGGGCTGTGGGGCTACTTTGGCCCATGGCCAGCGGGTAACAACATAACCGTCTGGGGCCCCCTCCAGATCGGCCCGGCCCGCACTGCTGAGACGGTGCGGGGAATCAATAAATGGGT
>CAZKNL010000047.1:4381-6062 GCA_964554155.1 uncultured Pseudomonadales bacterium
GAGTAGTGTCTTCAGCAGAAGAGGGCATTGCAGAATGGTTGGCCTTACAGGCCGATCCATTAGGTTTCACTATCACAAACAGTGCTGACTATAGGAAGTATGAAGCCGCAGCCGCCAAGTACTTTGGACACTTTGATCCCGGAATCATTGCTCAGATGGTCGAAAACAGCGATGGTTTCGGGTTGATTAGGTTGGCAATGAACCTGCCGGAGGGCACTACCCCCACCGAGATTCAAATTAGTCAGTACATCTTCTCGTTCAAATAAAAACCTATCCAGAATAGAGGTACTTAAACCGAGGTAATCTCTTACTCTTTGGGATTGCCTCTTATAGACTTGAAATATCGAGACTATAAGAGGCAAATCATTAAAAGCTCACTCTCTAGCATCAGCACGCTCATTTTTGTTACACTCATATATACATCAATGCCAACCCCTTCACCGATGAATCTCACCCGGGCAGCCTATCTTGGTCGCCAAACGATTAAGTTTGGCTCGATTATTTTAGTGGTGCTGATTGTGGGCCGTTTTCTGTTAACGCTGGGATTTGCCTGGTACAAAATGGTTTTTCCTGAACCACCACCACCTCCCACGATTGGGTTTGGACTATTACCACCGTTGCAGTTTCCGGCTCAAGCCTCGGCTGCCAAACCAGCTTCGTATACTTTAGAAATTCCCTCCAGTCGTTTGCCCAACTTTGGTGATCGGGCCAAAGTATTTCTGATGACTCGCTCGAGCTTGAGTTTGTTGGCAGATCAACGCGCCAAGGAAATTGCCGCAAACTATGGCTTTGTTTTCGCCCCAACAATCTTGAGTGACACCAAGTATCGATGGACGCGTTCGCAACCAGTTCAAGCAACACTCGAAATGAATATTCAGAACTTCAACTTTGATGTAACAACGGACTACTTATCACGGGCTGAACTACTTTTAAAAAGAGACCTCCCATCTGAGTCTGAAGCTGTCACGCTCGTCAAGTCTTTTGTCAACTCAGCCCAAGGATTGCCGAAAGATTTAGCCACTTCTTCAGGTACAGTTGCCTACTTGAAGTCTTCGGGTGGTGAGTTAGCACCAGCAGTATCCTTGTCTGACGCTGACTTTTTACAAGTTGATATATCGCGAGCAGCGATTGATGGAAAGTACAATTTTTATACGCCTGATGGTGACTTTGGGGCAGTTCATGCGATTGTGACTGGAGCATTGGCTGGCAGTAATCAGATTGTTGACCTGCATTACCATTACCAACCGATTGACTACAGTGAACACTATACCTACCCACTCCGATCACCCCAAACAGCTTGGCAACTTGTCCAAGCAGGTGAGGCCTATGTAGCAAATAAAGGTAGTAATGACAACGCGGTCATTCGAGACATGGTGATTGGCTACTATGAGGATTCAATAGAGCAGGACTATATCCAACCCATTTATGTTTTTCTGGGTGATGGCAATTTTATTGCCTACGTACCCGCCCTTGACCCAAAGTATTATCAGCCAGCCCAACAACCATAATATATGCTAAATACTCTTGCTCCCATCCGTACCCGTATTGCTCCCAGCCCAACTGGAATTGCTCATGTGGGGACTGCCTGGATGTCAATGTTTGACTTGGCACTGGCTCGGCAAACTGGGGGACAGTTTGTGGCTCGGATTGAGGATACTGATCGCAGCCGTTTTGTCGAGGG
>CAZKNL010000048.1:0-5915 GCA_964554155.1 uncultured Pseudomonadales bacterium
TGATCATCTCTTCTTCATTTCGGACAATCCGATAGACATCTTTTTCTTTGTTCCCAATGAAAAAATTTTCATTAATTACATCCATTACTTTTTGCCAAAACTCACCATACAAAATAATTGGTTTGTGATTTCCATAGTATAGATGTCCAAGTAGCCAAGCCGTTGCCCATTCACTGAGCGTGCCTGTCCCTCCTTGAAATATGATGAATGCATCAGCGTGATCCATCAAGCCAAACATTCGTTCAATGTAATTCGCAGTTTTGATTTCTTTATCAACATGGTTTTGGGTATATCTCCCTTCGAAGTTAGGCATATCTGTAGGGTAAAACGTGATAGCCAATGTTTTCCCCCCAGCTGATTCAGCCCCTTCGGTCGCTGCGTTCATCACACCAGGGCCACCACCATTCACAACTACCTTATTATGATAAGCCAAATAGCGCGCCACTACAAAAACATCTCTATATAAAGGATGCTGTCGATCAATGTCAGCACTGCCGAATACAGCCACGTACTTTATTCCGCAATGGAGATTTACCCTAGGAATGGTAATCTGTTTTTTCATTAGGCAGGCAGCACAAGTTCTAGCTTGTGCTAGGTCACCGTATTATGAGCATATTTCTTGGCAATTTCAAAAAATTCTCCAATCACTTCCAGTGGTTGGGTACTCTTCCAAAGTGCACTCCCAACTGATACCTCATCTGCACCATTTTCTAAAATTTTGGCAACATTAGAGAGCTTTACTCCACCATCGAGAATAATCTTGAGTTTGTCACCCTTGAGGCGAACTTTGCGGATGTCTCTGACTTTTTGCAAAACATGGGTGTTAAAGATTTTATTTTGGTGACCGGCTTCAATGCCCATTAATAAAATTGCATCAAGGTCCGCCCAGCTGGCATCATCAACTGCTTCAAGTGGAGTATAAATATCAAGTCCTAATCCCACCTCCCACCCATTTCGGTGGACCTCTTGAATAAAATCAGCTTGGCGACTCATCCGTTCAACTTGGCCAATGACTCGCTGAATTGGCAGATACTCAGAAACTGCCTCAGACTCAAACACCATATCCATTGGTTCTTCAACCATTAAGTGAAGATCGATTTCAAGATCGTCAAAGTTGACCACCGTTAAATCAAGTGGAGTTAATGTAAAGTTATTGGTAAATTGACCATCGATAATATCGATGTGTGCTCGATCAACAAGTGAGCTTTCTTTAATCACTTCCAACTGCTCAACACAAGTCGTCATTGAGTCAGTTAGGATAGCAGGTAAAAGCTTCATGGACTTCCTTGGTTTTCTTTTAGTTATGTGCTTCGATTTGAGCGATTCTTCGCAAGTATCTTTCCTTTGCTTGGAATGGCGTAGTGAGAAACGTTTGAACAATTGTTTCTGCTTCACTTTTCGTCACATACTCGGCAGGCAAAGATAACATATTGATGTCATCCTCTCTTCGTGCTGCTGCAATTTGTTGGGCAGAAAAACCCAACGCGCAACGAATGCCACTGACTCTATTTGCCGCAATCGCAATACCAACTCCCGAACCACAGATCACAATGCCCAGTGCTTTTTCTTTGATCTCTTTCAATTGATTAGCCACGGTAAAACCAATCAGTGGATGATCATCTTCTGGATCTAAGACAGTTCCGCTAGCGTCAATAACTTGGTGCCCTTGAGTTGTTAACCAGTGTTTGAGATGTTCTTTGAGTTGGAACCCGCGGTGATCAGCACCAATAATGACTTTCATGCTTCGAGTATAGCTGGTTAGAAAAAGTTTTAGAAGCTTGAGCCCATTTTAAAATCCCAGCTCAGCTTTGGCTTCTTCATTCATCATGTCTGTCACCCATGGTGGATCAAACGTCAAGTCAATCCAGACATCATGATCAGGATTCAATCCCGGGAGACCAAACAAAGTGTCCTTCACCATGTCATTGAATACCGCAGCTAAAGGACAACCTGGTGTCGTTAGGGTCATTCGGATGTTTACTTTGTATTCATTGGAGTTTTCTGGCTTTGGTTCAACTGTAACATCGTAAATCAAACCAAGCTTGACGATGCTAATACCCAGCTCAGGATCGATGACTGTATCTAGTCGTTGATAGACATCAGCAGGTTGCAACGTAACTTGGTTTGCTTCTGATGAGTAAGTAGTCATAGACGAAGTATACAAAACCCCCCACTTGGAGTGGGGGGTTAATTTTCATTTCAAGAAAAAATTATTTTCTCTTTAGAACTGGCATTCCTGTACGACTGGTTTCAATAACCATGTATCCTGCTGGAACTGCATCAAGAGCCATCTTGTCACGAACGTCGCGTGCAAAGAAGTAAATTGTTTGTTTGCGACCATTTTTAAGGGTTACTTCACGGGTGTGCAAGTAATATGTTTGACCCTTCTTATTTGTGTAGCTGTAGGCGTTTGCCATGTTGCTCCTTTTTCCGCTTTGTGCGGCTGCTACGTAATTAATGTTTGACGTACTCAAGCCTATCACACTCGAGGCACTTATCAAGAAGCTGTTCTGTGCGTAATTAATACTTACTTTTGGACTGTTCCAGATAAGATACTGGTCTCCATTTGGTTATCATCTTTAGTTTCTTTACTAACAATGACTTCAAATGGGAGTGTTTCTGCTGAAACTGCCGCACTTCCCATGTAGCCAGCTTTACTATCATCTAAGACAAAAGCTTTCTTCTTACTCTCACCATTTACTTGCTTTAACCAAACTTGGTAGAAATCTTTCCCAGTCACTTTTGGTACATCTGCTGTCACTGTGAAGGAAACCCGACCATCTTTGATCTCATAACGCACTTGACCAGTTGCTTCAGCTGTTCCTTTTAACTCAACAGAAGGCAAATCTTTTGCTCCCCCATTGCGGAGCTTGCTTGCTTCTGCTGCACTGAGGTCTTCGATCTTCACACCCTCGGCAAAATCAGAGATTTGCCCAACAGGCTTGGTTTGTGATGAATACCATCGATAACCAAGGAAAACAACAATCAATAAAGCGATTGTTGGAAAAACGAACGGAGTATATTTTTTCATGTGCCCCCTTATAAATTTCTAACTATAACTAATTAGTAGATAATGCTGACTCGACAGTTGAAACCAACTGGGGGGCAGAAGTCAGTTGACCATTCACAAAGAAAGTCGGCGTGCCGTTAACACCTGCTCGATCTCCATCCGAAATGTCTTGAGCGACTACGTCCTTAATCTCTTTACCCTCCATTCTCTTCAAGAACTCAGTTTTGTCAATTGTGAGTTTTTGGAGATACCCCTCGAGTTTCTGATTCAATGCAGATGTATCAAGCTCTGACCACTCATCTTGTTTCTCGAAAAGGAGATCATGCATTTCCCAGAATTTGCCAAAACTTTTGGCTGTCTCGGCTATCTCAGCTGCAGTTTGAGCGTTTCGGTGAATGGTCGTTAGAGGAAAGTATCGATAAATCAATCGAATATCATTGGGATGTTTGCTGTTAAGTTGTTGGAGTAATGGCTGAGCTGCTCTACAAGATGGACATTGAAAATCACTAAACTCAACAATCGTCACTTTGGCAGTGTTTGGCCCTTTACTCGGGCGGCCTTCTTTTACAATGATGCTTGCGTCAACAAACTTCGGCTTTTCTGGCTGAGAAAAAATAACTGCTAAACCCACCACTAGGGCAATCGTGCCTAAAAGTGTGCCGAAGAGCAGTGGGAGATTTTTCATAACTCATTCCTTAGAACCTTACTTTGGTGGCCAAACTTGCTCGCCTGTTTTTGCATCTGTGACAACAATTGCGGCAGTTGGGCAACTTTGAGCAGCCAGTAACTTCGTGTCATCGTCATCTCCATCTTGAGAAATAACACGGGCTAAACCTTCTTCATCAAGCTCAAAGACTCTTGGGGCAATAGCCACACAGCTGGCAGCACTAATACATTTTTCGCGAATTACTTTGACAATGTACTTCCCAATCTGTTTTTGTTGAACTAGAGGTTGGTTATCACTCGGAGATTGTTGAGTCGTTAATGGAGCAGAAGACATGTTCGTATCCTAACATAACTTACATTGAATACAGTTTAATAAAACTTCTCGTGGGAGATTTTTTCTTGAGGAACTCCTCGCTTGATTAATATGGTTGTTACATCCTCGATCATTGGTTTATTGCCACATAAATAGTACTCTGCACTGAGATTGATTTGATGAATACTTAAACAGTCAGTCACTCTCCCCCGACACAATGGCCAATCACCTTCTGCTTGAGAAATCACTGGGTGGAAGGTGACATTGGGAAAGTTACCAATCAAATCTTTCAGGTCATCTTCCCAACATAAATCTGCTTCGTGGCGAAGTCCCCAGTAGAGTGTCATTCGTCGAGCATTTTGATGTTGTTGAATTTGGTCAAACAACATGCTCCATAATGGAGAAATTCCTGAGCCTGTTGCCACAAACACAATTGGGACTTCAGGCGTTTTGGACTGGATGACAAAATTGCCCATTGGGGCCAAAATTTTTACTTCATCACCAAACTTGAGGTCATTGAGAAACTGAACACCCATCCCATTTGGCTGAACATCAACTAATGTCTCAAAACCATGGTTATCATCTGGAGTACTACAAATTGAGTAGGAACGTCGATGCCCTTCTGGATTGACAGCAATGGAAACATACTGCCCAGCCTCAAACTCCATTCTATTTGGCTCAACCAGCTCAAACTTGAACTGAGTAAACTTCTGATTATGAATCATCTTATCTGAAAGTTTGGCAGTGTAGACTTGTGGTGGCATAGCTTTCTACTTTAACTGGGCGTCCCAATCTCGTCCATACCATAAACCAATCGCCATCTTGGCAATCGTCGTATATTCTTCTTGTCTGGTAACGAGGTTTTTTGTCACCACCCCAAACATGCCTTGTTTTTTGCTAACTTCGTTATCATGGATTAACTTTCCTACCACTGGTCCCATCTCACCACCTTGTAAAATAGGTTGAGCAACTTGGTCTGGTAACTTGATGCGTGCCCCATTCGAAGTGAAGATTTTTCCTTCTAGATCTATAACTGCCACCCACACCGTTGACCAGAGTTGGTCATGCCAAGTGGTCACCCCACCTTCTAAACCAATTCCTAAACACTCTGCTTTTTGGGCTTCTGGGTGTTTTTCTAAACCAGCAGACAGAGCTGCTTTGGCTCGGTTGATTGCTCCTGTCTGAGTTTCTTCATCGGTCATGGGTTGATGAGAAACTTGACTAGAAACTGCAAATCCCACAACTTGGGCAGTTGGCCACTTTCCACAAGCTGCCTCTTCAACTGCTTGGATCTTGATTGGATTTGTGGAACCAACAAAAAAGTACATCGTCTCCTTTTCTTTCCCTGTTTAGTTTTCTTTATTTATTAGGTGTAGGGTACCCTTTTGTCTCAACTTTTACTTTTTACCACAATTGTAGTAACTGTAGTAATTACCATAAAAATAAAAAGCTCGATATTAGCCTGTTATGGTGCACACTATTTTGTTATTGCTCATTCTGCAGCAGCTTTTTGAAAAGCATGTAATGCTAGTGTTAAACATTTTTGGCGACCAAAAGCAATTTGATCAGTACCAATCATTGATTCTAGGTCTTTCTTGGTCATGGCAGCAATTTCTTGGACAGTTTTGCCTTTCAAGTATTCAGAGAGGATGCTGGCCATTGCCATACTAATCGCACACCCAGCACCCATCCAAGCAACTTGGGTAACTTGGTGTGTTTTAGCATCAAACTTAAGGAACACGGTCATTTGGTCACCACAGGAAGAGTTGGTTTCTGTAACTGTGGCATCAGGACCATCAAGTGACCCAACATTCTTTGGATGCGCATATTCTTCTAAGATAATTTCTTGGTAAAGATCTTGGGTCATCGTTGGAAGACTTGTTTAACTTTTGCTAATCCCTCGATTAAGGCATCGATTTCCGCTGA
>CAZKNL010000049.1:0-5891 GCA_964554155.1 uncultured Pseudomonadales bacterium
CACCAGAACTTGATTGTCATTCCGGGAACAAAAATTGAGCAACTTCGTCACGTATACTCTCATCCAATTGCCCTCCAACAGTGTTTGCAGTTTTTTAAAAAGTATCCACAGATTGAACTCATTTCTACTGAAGATACTGGCAAAAGCGTTGAACGCATGATCAAAAAAAAAGATGTCTCAATCGGAAGTATTGCCAGTTCATTGGCTGCAGAACTATTTGGAGCGGAAGTGCTTGTCCCTAAAATTCAGACTGACCATGAAAACTACACTCGCTTCTTTGTCTTGTCTCGTCAGCCACAAGAAATACAGGATTCTGCTAAAGATAAAGATGGTCAGGGTGAATTCAAAACTTCAATTGCCTTAAAGCTACCACATAAAGTAGGAGCACTGGCTAAAATTTTGACCGTACTCGCAGAACAAAACTTTAACTTAACAAAGATTGAGTCCCGCCCAGTTCTGGGGCATCCGTGGGAATATGCGATTTTTATTGATATGCTTTCTGTTCACACGCCAACTGAGAAACAATGTGTCCTAAAATTAGTAGAATCTCATACAGCAATATTAAAAGTACTCGGTAGTTACGTACCTGGCAAAATCTACGAAACATAACTTTTTTTAGAAATATAAAGGAGACTATGCATGATCCAAACTTGGAAGAACTACGCACACAGATTGATCGAGTTGATCAACAACTAATTGCTGCGTTGCATCAGCGAATGGAGTTAGTCAAACAGGTCGGGATTTTCAAGAAAAAACACAACCTACCGCCCTTGGACCAAAAACGTTGGCAAGCAGTGCTCGACTCTAAACAAACACTTGCCGAAAAAAAAGGACTAGAGACATCATTAGTTCGCGACATCTATGAACGAATTCACCAAGCAGCTCTGGAGGTTGAGGGGAAACTTTAGGAAAACAGTACAAGCATTACGTATTGAAACAGAGGAACAGGTTGTCAAGCAATTACTTTGAACTGACTGCACTTTCACCATTAGATGGGCGTTATCGCTCCCAGCTTATAAATCTATCGAGCCTCTTTTCTGAGTACGGATTGATCAAGAAAAGAGTCATGATTGAGGTGGAGTATCTGCTTTTTCTTTCAGATAAAAAGATTATTCCCTCCTTCTCTTCACAACAAACAAAAAAAACTCGTCAAATCCTGAGCACATTCAGTGAAGCTGATGCCACAGAAATTAAAAAGATAGAGCAGAAAATCAAACACGATGTTAAAGCGGTTGAGTACTTCCTTCGTCAAAAATTCTCGGCACAGAAAATCCCAAACGGCGAATACATTCATATTGCTTTGACCAGCGAAGACACCAACTCATTGGCGTACTCTTTACTACTTAAAG
The DNA here is from genome assembly GCA_964554155.1 of uncultured Pseudomonadales bacterium. Taxonomy (GTDB): domain Bacteria; phylum Patescibacteriota; class Microgenomatia; order UBA1400; family PJMF01; genus UBA924. The sequence goes on from CAZKNL010000049.1 coordinate 1,350, forward strand.
AAGCTAAACAAAAAAATTTAATTCCTGAGCTGCGGAAAATCTTACAAAAATTAGTCGATCTCTCTACGCAGTATCACAATACGCCAATGCTTTCCCGAACACACGGTCAGCCTGCAGTGCCAACCACCGTTGGAAAAGAAATCATCACCTTTGGGTATCGGATTTTCCAGGAGTTACAAGTATTGGAATCACAACACATAGAAGCAAAACTCAATGGAGCAGTCGGGAATTTTAATGCACATATTGTCGCTTTTCAAAAAGTAAATTGGCCGAAATTGAGTAAAGAGTTTATAAAAGACTTTGGCCTTCAACCAAACTTATTTACCACCCAAATTTTACCCGCAGAAACATACGCTCAATTGTTCAGCTCGCTTTTGAGAATTAACTCAATCTTGCTTGATTTGAACCAGGATTTGTGGCGCTACATTAGCGATGGGTACTTTATTCAGAAGTTAGAAAAAGGCCAAGTTGGTTCATCGACCATGCCTCATAAAGTTAACCCCATTGAGTTTGAAAACAGTGAGGGGAATTTGGGTTTGGCAAATAGTCTGTTACAATTTTTTATCCAAAAATTGCCGATCTCTCGTTTACAAAGAGATCTGTCTGATAGTACTGTTAAGCGAAGTATCGGATCAGCATTTGGCTATATGCAGTTAGCCTATCAATCACTACAACAAGGTCTGGATAAAGTTTCAGTTAATCAAAAAAAACTGACTGAAGACTTAAATCAACACTGGGAAGTAGTGACTGAAGGGCTCCAAGTTATTTTGCGAACTGAAGGAGAGCCAGCAGCATATGAAAAATTAAGGGATTTCTCTCAAGGTAAACAGATTAATCAAGAAAACATTCATCAATTTATTGAACAGTTACAATTAAAAAAATCTACCAAAAAAAGACTTAGCCAACTCACGCCATTTACTTACATAGGTCTTTCTTCAAAATTAACATCACAAGCTGTTCGCATTATTACGAACTATCTCCAAGGAAAGACATGAACTCAAAACGACCAAAAAGCTATGCAATCTGTGGTGGTGCCTTTGGCGATGAAGGCAAAGGGCGAATTGTTGACATGCTGGTGCACGATCTGAGCAAAGACGGCGAAGTGATTGTCTATCGTGATAATGGCGGAGCAAATGCTGGACACACTGTTGAGTTTGCAAATGGTCAACGGGTTTCCTTCCACCAACTGCCATCAGGAATTTTCATTAAAGGGGCTACTGTTGTGTTGGGAAAAGAGATGGTTATTCATCCTGGTGATCTGTTAGCGGAGCTCGAACAAATCCGAGAAGTAACAGTTACTAAAGATCGGGCAGAGATTCGTATCGATGAATTAGCAACCTTAGCTTTAGATACTCACCGCGCATTTGAGACAGTTCTTAAAGCATGGCAATCAGGTGGGAAGGGATCAACTGGTCGTGGAATTGCCCCTGCGTACGCTGATGTCCTTTTGCGTCATCCTCTCAGAATGAGAGATATTATTACTTTCAATGCCGAAAAAGTTGCCCGGCACTATGAAATGTATGCTGCCTTAACCAAAGGGCTTGGTCAGGAATTAGCAACAGTTATGGTTTCCACATTAACAGGTGAGAAGTTGGCCGTAGGTTCACAAGACGAGTTCATTACGCGTTTGAAGATGCAAGCAGAAAAATTAAAACCACTTACCAGTGATCTGCATGAATGGTTAACCGAAAAATGGCAAGACTTGAAGTGTAGTTTTGTTTTTGAGAAAGCCCAAGCAGTTGGACTAGATGTGCGTTGGGGTGTTTACCCAGATGTGACTGCCTCGGATACAACCTTTGCTGGGATTTTATCGGCAACAGAAGGTGTGATTGATCCTGAACGTATTGAGATGAAAGCTGGAGTGATCAAAGCAACCTACATGTCAAGTGTGGGCACCAGAAAGTTACCAAGTATGATGGAGTCTCAGCTTGCTGATCGAATTAGACAAGATGCACATGAATATGGAGCAACCACCAAACGTCCTCGAGACATTGCTTACTTAGATATTCCTGCACTGCAGTTCTTCTGCAAAATGGGAAAAATTAATACCCTGATTTTAACGCATATGGATATCAGTTACTCAGATCAACCGATCAAAATTTGCACCGAATATCTCCGAGCTAAAAAGAAAGTTGAGTATCGACCTGATCAAGAATTTTTGGACACAGTCACACCAATATATAAAGAACTCCCTTCTTGGGATATGAAAAAGTTGACGCAAGCAAAAACATTTGAAGCGCTTCCTAAAGAAGCGAAAGATTTTTTGCGGTTCATTGAAAAGACAATTGGTGTCCCAGTCAGCATGATTACGACTGGTCCTCGAAGAGAGCAAGCAATTATTTTCGACAATCCATTTTTTAGTGTTACGATGAAAAGGTAATGAGTTCAACAGATCGACATCCAAAACAAACTCTTGGCGATAAAATTAAAGAAGCGCGTCAAGATCGCGGTCTGCGCCAATCAGATCTTGCGAAGTTAATTGGTGTCTCTCATCAATCCATTTCCGCATTCGAGAGTAATCGTATCCCACCTGCCAGTGAGTACTTGGAAAAGATTGCCTACCATACCCGAAAACCGCTCCATTTTTTTACAGGCCAAAGAACTACCGAAGCGCTCTTACGAGTTGACCAATTAATGACTGAGTTGGATGAACTTAAAAAAATTTTAATGCAAATCATTGAACAACCTGAGTGAAGAGTATTTTTGTGAATCTTGGGAGCGAGCAATTGTGAAGAATAGCTTGGTGCGATCAGAATTCGCAAGGAATACTCCTCACAGCCACTCCTCACAATCTCTTATGTTCTTTGAACGAATAATGAATGGTCGCGCCTACGATCACATGATCCAACACCTCGATCCCCAGTAGTCGTCCAGCCTCGACCATCTGTTTGGTGAAGGTCAAGTCTTCCGGTGAGGGAGATGGATCTCCACTGGGGTGATTGTGTACCAAAATAAGGTGACTAATTGGGTGATACTTAATGACTGAAAAGACATCCCGAGCAGTAATCGCGGATTGATTAACACTGCCAATCGCCACCGTTTCCTTTAACAGTAACTGCAAGCGTGTATTCAAGTACAGACAAATAATATGTTCTCGCTGTGCTGTCCTTAGCTCGCTGACTAAGTTCACTACTTTTTGTAACTCATCGATAACCAGTGACCCGCTCGGTCGCAGCCTCTCCACAAACTCTAACATTGCCAAAAGTTGACATGCTTTGGCAATACCAATTCCATCGATTTTTTGCAGGCTCTCTAACGATAACGAAGGATTTCGCAACTGTTCAGTCACAGTTTCTGCTAAACGATCGATTGGTAGTTTGGCAGTTCCTGAACCGAGGACCAAAGCAATAAGTTCAGCTGTAGTAAGTTGAGCTGCCCCTAATTGTTGCAGCTTTTCGCGAGGTTGAGTGAAGGTGAGCACCTCACCAGTTTATCGACCAACCGTAACACCAACTGTAGAATCATTCAATATGAACTACGGAACAACATTCAGTCATCGCTTTATCCAAGAGTTAGGGTTGAATGTTCAATCTGCGTTTGGTGATGTTTTGCAAATGAAGTTCGACCTGCTGCGTCTGTCTGTCTACTGGAATGAAAGCCAACCCACTCCGGACACTATCAACCTTGACCCTATTGTGCAATTGCTAGAAAAATGCCAACACACTCAACAACACGTTGTGCTGACGCTCGGCATGAAAGCTCCTAGGTGGCCAGAATTTTACCTGCCAAGTTGGGTGAACCAACAGCCGCAAAATCTGCACACTCAACAAGCGTTCTTGGATTTTCTCAGGGCTGCATTTCAGCAGTTAAAAAACCATGACTGCATTAGCTATTGGCAAATTGAAAATGAACCACTTGATCCGAGTGGGCTTCATCACTGGACAGTTCAAACAGAGTTTTTAGACAAAGAAATCAAGTATATTCAGGCCAACGATCATCGCCCCATTCTCTTAACGACTTGGGGAAATGAACTGAGTAAGCGTCATTTTCTGCCGCTATTAGCTCAACGAGCTGATGTAGTTGGTATAGATGTATACGGTCATCAATATCAGAACACACTACTCCTAGGTCCTCGCTATGTTGGACCACAAGATAGTGACCAGCAGTTGCTCCAACTTTTCAGTTTGTGTTCAAAGCCAGTTTGGGTCACCGAGCTACAAGCAGAACCATGGGAAAAAGGAGAGGTTGAGTATAAGTCTGATTATCCCAAAAGTATGAGTGTCCCTGTTTTGGAGCAACATCTCAAACAAGCAGAGCGCCTACATAGAGAAACAGTCTTTTTTTGGGGAGTTGAGTATTGGTTGTGGAGAGCAAAGGTGGGTGATTCCAGCTATCTTGACTTTTGGCAAAAAATAAAAAACTCTGCGACATAGAATCTAGACTAGTGAGTAGTTGATTCATTTTGCTGATTTCTGTTACACTAAACCACTAGTAAAAATGGGTATTGTCTGTTGCTCTGGAGGAGTTTCCAGAGTATAAATTTACTCATCGTATTTACTTGATTGTTATGCAGCTTTCTACATCAGGAAAATCTAAGAAGAT
>CAZKNL010000050.1:0-5615 GCA_964554155.1 uncultured Pseudomonadales bacterium
AATTGGATGTGAAAGGAGTGGCCCAGACTATTGGTAATCGTTCACTGGAGCAACAATTGTTACTGGCCAGAGAACTCAAAAAGAAAGGTCGAGCTTCACAAGTAAGTGCCCTTTGGTCAGGAAACCTTACGGATGAATTGATATCCCTTATAGAATTCAAATATGCAGAAACTCCTTATGGAAAGCGGCATAGGAGTGAAAGATTATCAACAGATTAATATGATTGGAACTTCACCGTAGCTATCATCGTTTCAAAAGTTGGCACAAAACTACTGTTTGCTGGTTTTGCTGAAATCCAAACCAAACCATCTTTGGTAGGAATTCCATAATGCTCGGTATTTTGATAGGTTATTTTGACTGCTTTTATTCCGTCTACTGTAACAACGGCATAGGGAACATTTTGTTGTGTTCCACCAGCTAGTCTATTAGCCAAAGCCTGAAATTTACTTTCATCATACTTCTCTAATAACCCACCTAGTAATGTGACGACTATTTGATCATTTCGCAGCGTATCAAACTTGAAAAATTGTTCCATGGAGGCATTGCTACTTAAATAGTCAGCACCTTTGCCAGTAATGGTTAAAGAAAAATTTGTTGGATATTCTATGGTAAAGTGATTGCCTGTATATGTTTTCCAACTTGAAGTATCAGTTGTTTGACCCTGGTCATTTTCTTGAACGGTTGCAGTATTAAGTGATGGAGAAGCAGTAGATACTGAACTTCGTGCACACCCACTCAGTAAGATGGAAGCAATTGAAACACAAATAACCATAGTAAGGTTTTTCATGAATTTCAGTATACACCGGATACGATTCCATTCGAGTTCTGCCCAATACGGGTCTTTGCCTAGAAAAAGAAATAAGATGCTAGGATAATATCCATAGTGAAAATGGAGGTTTCTATATGAATATAACCAAGATAACAGTGTTGATCTCAGTCATTGGGGCTGCGGCGGTACTTCTTTCTGCATGCCAGTATGGCAGCCAATCAACTTCAATTCCTGCCAACTCGAAAAATGGCAACACAACAAATCAACCGACTACTAATGCAGTAACAATTCAAAATATGGCTTTCACACCGCAAGATTTACAGGTCAAAGTTGGGCAAAAAGTAACCTGGACAAATCAAGACCAACTGAATCATACTACTACGAGTGATACTGGTGTATTTGATAGCGAAAATGTGGCAAGTGGTAACACATTCTCATATACCTTCACCAAAGCAGGAATCTACACATACCACTGTAGTATCCATACATCTATGAAAGCACAAGTGACAGTTACCCAGTAAGGCTATCCATCTAAAATGGCCAAGAGAAAAAAGTTAAAGAAGCTTGTTTTACTAATAATGTTAGCAATTGTTTTATTGGGATTCTTTTGGCAGGGTTTTTCTTTTCTCAGTGAGCTAGTTTCACCCACTCATACAATTAAGACAAACGATTTTGTGGTGAACTTAAAAGATAATGGTCATTTTGACATCGTCTCAAAAAAAACTGGTTGGGATTTCGGGGGAAGAACTCCTAGCACCATTAATGCTATAGCTACAATGAGTGGCACAGATACTATTGGCAATTATACTGAATTTAATTTCTCGTTTCATTTGACTACGAACAGAAAAGCTACTATCCGGGTTTATCAACAAAAACCAGTCGTGCTTTTTGACTTAGTCTATGTAGATGCTTCAACAAATACTGGGATTTTTCCTCAATTTACGGCATATCCGAAAAACTCCCATCAATTAACATATCAGGGATCATTTGCTCAGGCACAATTCAATTTAAATAGTGAACAAAGTCCCTGGGTATTCTTTGATGATGCTTATCACACCGCAGTCCTTTCCCCCGCTTCACATTTTATGATCGCAGCTACCCACAAAGATGCTTTTGGTGTAATTATATCTGGAATCGATCAGCGAATTACTGAATTGCCAAAAGATTACGATCAAAAAACTATGTTGGTCATAGATTCGGGGGTGAATCAAACGTTGAACACTTGGGGTAATGCGCTCACAGATTTGCAGGGAAAAGTTCGTCCTGCGAATGATTCAGATCTAACGCTCAATACATTGGGATACTGGACTGACAACGGAGCTGCCTACTACTATCATTTCGATCCCAAACTTGGTAACTACCCAGCAACGCTAGTAGCGATCAAACAGGAATACCAACAAAAAGAGGTGCCAATTCAGTATATGCAGCTTGATAGCTGGTGGTATGGTCCCAAAGATAAAGATCAAGGCATTTTGCTGTATCAAGCTGACCCCTCAATTTGGAAAGATTCAGCGACTGGAAAAGTTGGAAGTGACGCTTTAAAACTTTTTCAAAATCAATTGAGATTACCGACGCTAGAGCATGCTCGTTGGATTGGGGTAAATAGTCCATATTTTCATATGTACCAAATGTCGAAAGGCGTATCTATTGATCAAAAATGGTGGTTGAATCGAATGGCATATTTGAAAAACACCATTCACTCAGTTCTTTTTGAACAAGATTGGTTGTATCAGCAAGCCCAAACAGATTTCAATTTAACAGATCCAGAAAAATTTATGGATGAGATGGCTAATGCGACGGCAGCAAACAACTTAGTTATGCAGTATTGCTTGGCTCTCCCACAACACTTTTTACAAGGTTCTCAATATAACAACTTGTCTTCTATTCGAGTCAGCAGTGATGTGTTTGAACAAAGAAAATGGGAGGGTGCTTTGTGGACATCAAAATACGCTACCAGTTTGGGCATTTGGCCTTGGGTAGACGTCTTTAAAAGTCGTGATCAAAATAATCTGCTATTAGCCGATTTGTCAGCCGGGATTGTGGGTCCAGGGGACGAATTAGGCTCTGTTAACGAGCAAAATTTACAAAAAGTGGTGCGAGCTGATAGTGTGATTGTGAAACCGGATTTTCCTTTAGTTCCCATCGATCAAATGTACCTTCAGCAAGCCAATGGGCAAACTAAGACTGCATTCATTGCCTCAACGTTCACTGATTTTGGCAACGTGGAAGCGTACTATCTGACAGCATTTTCCCGACCATTTAACTCTGATGAGTCATTCGAATTTAAACCATCAGATCTTGGTGCCAATGGCAACGTCTATGTGTACGATGTTTTTCATCAAACAGGTTTGGTTCAGCCAAGTAGTCAAGTTTTTACAGCAATGAGCGCCAAGAATACTCTTTCTTATTTTGTGATTGTACCAGTTAGCAAACAAGGTGTCGCTTTTTTGGGTGATCAAGGTAAGTTTGTCTCTCTGGGCAAAAAGCGGATTAGTGAATTACAGATTGGGGATACTGTTCAAACTAAAATTCTGTTTTCGATTGGTGAATCGTCGATCATGCTGTTTGGATCTGCTAACCACTTGCCGGTAATTACTGCCGCTTTAGGAGTAGCTGAGAAACCAATCTACAATCCCGAAACACAGTTTTTCACAGTTCAAGTTCATCCAGGAAAAAACTTAACGGCTCAAATCACCATTGATTAAACTCATTATTTGACCGTAACTTGATAAATTTTACTTTCTACAATATTAGCAAAAAAAAATTGCGGTATCTATAATCCTGCTGCAGTTCTTCATCACTTATGGCATTTTCGTCTTTATTTAGAAGTTTTCTCGTTATAACACTTCATCAAAGCCCTATTGAAGTATAGCAACGACCATCGGAACCCTTATATATAAAGTGGATTTGTACAGTCTGACAGATAACATTTCCCATCTGTCCTCTGATGAGTATTTGGTGGTGTCACACATTCTATTTGCTGAGTATGAGTGGAGCTCACACCTGATGTAAAAGACCTCATCGAGGAAGGCTCAGTTCGTGTAAGCAATAAAGGGATGCCCGCGCAGGTTACTACCCGAACCAGAGAGTGGGTAAGGGAGTTTTTGTTTTCTTCGAGCTTAAGCTTATCTCTGTTCATGAAGTCATAAGATCATCAAACCCATAGTTATAAAATGGCCCCCAAAGAAGATCGAAGGCCAGATTTTGCACACTCTCACTATATATCTTAAACCGAAGATATGAGTTTTATATCTTTATACCCAAAAGTCTTGCGACAAGCACGATGACTGCAATCACCAAAAGAAGATGGATCAAGCCTCCACCAATTTTTAGTACGGACCCGCCCAACCAAGATATAACTAAGATAATAATAATGATGTCTAGTAATCCCATACTTTTACTTTCTTTGAAGCTCGTGCTCTGTATTTTAATTCGTTTGATGAACGTTTACGTCAATTTTACTCGGTACATTAATTTGGGGGGTACCCACCTGGACTTGTCGGAGTGCAGGTAATCCATACACAAATCCCAAATATCCTAGGACAAGCAAAACAACAAGGACGATGATTAAACCTAGAGGTCCACCTGAATTATCGGAAGGTGGTGGATTGTTTATAATGGTTGCCATATCTTTACTTCTTTCAGTGTATATTTTTTTATTAAGATAACTAAGAGTAGCACAAATGTAACAATTTTGTCACTTTTAGCTAATAGAAAATACCGTTCGAATTTTGTTCTATTGAGGGTGCCCTATCTGGAAAAATGATGCCCGATCAGGATTCGAACCTGAACACACAGCTTCAAAGGCTGTTGTCCTACCTTTAGACGATCGGGCACTGATGCTTCTACGTAGCCCCATTGAGATGGAACACAGAATAGGTATTTTAACAAACAGCAACTAGATCTACCAGGGTCCACTAGAGTATTATGGGTGTCATTATGCCGAAAATCATGCTCAACGTGGAAAAAGCTCGCCAACTTCATCAAGAGGGTAGAGCTCATCAGTTGCATGGAAGTTTTGATAGTAAGTTTCTCAAAGCTGCGGTCTTTGGTGCAAATGATGGCATCATCACCACGTTTGCAGTAGTTGCCGGCGTAGCCGGTGCCGGTCTGAGCCCAGCAATTGTATTAATTCTTGGTTTTGCCAACTTAATTGCAGATGGTATCTCCATGGGCATTGGCGACTACTTAGGTGAACGGTCGGAGAATCGTTTTAAGCAATATCAATATGCAGTTGAACAATGGGAAATTAAAAATATCCCTGATGAAGAAACTAAAGAGTTACAAGCATTTTTTTTGAAAAGAAAAGTTGATGGCGTTGATGCTGAACAACTGACTAAAATCGTTTGTAAGTACCCTGCGTTGTGGAGTGAAATTGGTTTTTTTGATGAGATGGGAAGTTCGCCAGTAGTTGAAGCTAGCATGTGGAAAACGGGCGTGGTGACATTTTTGTCGTTTGCAATCGCGGGGGGATTACCATTGCTGCCGTATGTTTTGGAGAGCTTAGGAATAGTGATCTTTGCTGATCGATTTTTTGCTTCAATCGTAGCCACCGCAACTACTTTATTTGTCGTTGGGAGTGCTCGGACATTAGTTACAAAAGGGAGATGGTGGGTGAATGGACTAGAAATGTTGGGGATCGGCACAATTGCCGCAGTTGCTGCCTTTGTAACTGGGGCATTCATTAACCAATTGATGAGATAAGGGAGATCGTTTAAAACTGGGGGACTCTCTACATCTGGGTTATAATACCCTCCACTTGCCGAAGTGGCGAAATGGTAGACGCGCACGCTTCAGGAGCGTGTCCCCTCACGGGGATGGAGGTTCAAATCCTCTCTTCGGCACA
>CAZKNL010000051.1:0-5599 GCA_964554155.1 uncultured Pseudomonadales bacterium
GAGCCTTCTTAGGGATTCGAACCCTAGACCTGCTGTTTACAAAACAGCCGCTCTAGCCATCTGAGCTAAGAAGGCGGTGCTACACTGAGTAAAGGGTATTTTATCAGGCTTCTTCAAAAGGGCGAAGATCATGTGGCGGCATCGTTTTCCAGAAATAGTATTTTTCAGTTGTCGGTTGGTGATGAGTTATGGTGTAATGGTTGCTTTTTTAGCCGCACCGCCGGTAACTATATTGAATCAAAATGTTGTTTACAGTATTCAACAACTACTGCCTGATCTTTTTGTTGAACAGAAACTTTCTGCGGCGACTCGATACGAAGGAACGGTGGAAGCGCTACATATTGTACTCACTGGCCAAGTAGGCGGCGGGGTTTTCAGTGATGCTGAAGTAAACCACTTAATTGATGTCCATCGACTTTTTTTGACAGGCAGTTTTGTGATTGCTTGCGCAGTAGTCCTAAGTATATTGATTGATAAAAATATAGTACATCTTTTAGTAGGAAGAGCAAATCGAATAGCGATCAAAGTTATTACACTTTTTACTGGGGTGAATGTATTGATTTTCCCGCTAGCTTTTGAGCTCTTTCACCGTTTCCTTTTTCCTCACGGAAACTATTCATTCCCACCAGACTCTGTACTGATTCAGTGTTTTCCGCCAGTATTTTGGTTGCTGAATTTTGTGTTGTTGCAGCTGGGTGTCTCTGCGTTGTTGTGGTGGCAAGCACATCATGTAGATGGTTCATAACACTAAAGAAAGTGACAACATGGTTGTGGTAATCAACACTGTTGGGAAATAAATTCTAACTCTTTTTGCCAACAACTTTCACTTCTCCACTTATAATTAAAGCTTTGATAACCCATGCGAGCTCAATTTTCCCTTCGAGATCTTCTTTCTCTATGCCAAAATAATCTAGCATTTTTTGTTTGATGAATGACAAATAATTTCTAACAGTCTGATAATTCTCATTTATATGTGCAGCAACTTCTTCCAAATCTGCCCTACTTGAAGTTGTTATACCTTTAATAATTTTCTCTTCCAACTCACTCCACTCGATCTTTCCACTTGGTTCAAAGTGAAGTTTATAGGTTTTTTCTTTGGTAATTTTCAAATTTCTTCTATTCGGCCATTCCATAGCCATTCCGTTCTCTTTAGGGAGAACCCTTAAGTAACCACGTTCCACCATCCTCAATAGCAAATCAGCCAGTGTTCTGGCCTTCACCTCATCAGTCTCATATCTTCTCAGGTGGCCTAATAGGCCTCGCTGCCAAATAGCTAAAAGGTGATTTCTTGGGGTAGAGGTATCGCCAAGATTCTCTATATTAACTACTCTAATATCTTGTATAAACTGCCATACAACCTCAAGTTGTGCTGAAGTTATGGCTTCTTTGAGCCCAGGTGTGGGAACCACGGCGTATTCGTATGGATTGAGTCTTTCATTCATAAGACTCTCAATTATATTGGTGTTTCTCAATTGGGCAAGGCAAAAACTAAAATAAAGCAGTGAAGTTTGTGGGGTTGTTCACTCACAAGTTTTTAACCAATTGTTTCAAATTCCAGGTTCAGGAACTGTTTGAGTACTAGACAATCGCTTTTCGAGTAAGGCCATTTTTCTCTCAACTTCGCCTTTAATTTCAGCAAAAGTGCGATCTTTTCTGAGAGTTGTATATCTAGCAGCACAATAATGGAGCATGTTGACACCTGTCGCTCCATTGAAAACAACAAGTGCAGATTCTATATTTCTAGTCGAGGCAAGTGTAGTGAGTGATAGAGCTATTATTAATATTTCGAGAGTTGCAGTAATAAGAACATCGCTATTACGCATGCTTTGATTATCGGCTTGTATCTTTTGTTCATACACAGAGAGTTTCTCTAACACCTCTCTACAAAACGCTACTCCCTCTTCCGCATCAGGTTGTGTTTCTGAGGGCAAATGTTCAAGTAAACTTTTAACATTACGGATAACATCAAGTCTCATCCCTGGATTAGCATAGTACCTAGTGGTTTCGAGCAGGATTTGATCGGGTTTACCTTTTAGGTCTTCTGCTTTTGGATATGTTTCTATCTTACTCGGATAATATTGTTTTTTTTAGACTGTGTCCAGTACTCTGCACATTAGATAGACCAGCCTCCTACAACTTTCCTTTTCTTCTGCTAAAATCTATCGCGCGGTGAGATGGTTGAGGCAAGGTTGCCGAACATGCCAGGTTACTCAAGCGGTCAACGAGGGCAGACTGTAAATCTGTTGGCTCACGCCTACGTAGGTCCGAATCCTACACCTGGCACATACTCACTCGATGCGGTATACTAGAGCTCTGCACATTTTGCTCGCGAAAAATTGGAAAGAAATCTATGGCAAAAAAGAAAAAAGGACCACGTCAAGCTATTGGACTGAAATGTACTGTTTGTAATGCATTTGGATACATTACTGAGTACAACAAAAACAACGAGACGCTTAAAAAGCAAACTGACAATAAGAGTTCTTTCCCTTTAAACAAATACTGTGATGTGTGTCGCAAACATACTTCTCACACCATCTCCAAAAAGTTGAAGTAAGTTTTCCCCTATAGTACAGTAACTTGAGTATTTCTTTAGGCTCTACTGTATGGTGTTTCTTCGCAAACGTCTCTTTCTTGTTGGAGTAAGCAGTGTGGTAACTCTTGCCACCATTGTGGGATGTCTGAAAGTGAGTGAACTCTACTTCTTTGACCGTTTTTACTATGATAAAGTCCCTGAGTTAGGATACGTTAAGCCGATTGAAAACCCACTAGCAAATGTCCACAATCCCTCAACCATTGAGCACAGGATTAAAGATTTACGACTGGTCTTCTCACCATCAGCTCCACCAGCAACCCAAAAAGTCTTAGGTACTTCGGATGACCGCACTCAGAACCAGCCATACAAAATCTTACTGATTGGTGACTCTGTGGTTTATGGGAATGGTGTGCGGGAGTCTCAAAGAATGTCGGCGATTTTAGAAAAAGAGCTGAACAAAGTTCGACCTACCAAAGTCTATACCCTCGCCGAGTCTGGTGACTCTATTGTTGATAACTACTACAAGTTCGAAAAAGCAGAAAAGATTATTCATCCTAATATGTCTATTTTCGGGATGGTGGTGAATGACTTTCTGTTAGATCAGACTGATAAGTATCCAGGAGAAGTAGATTTTTACAATCAACTACGTCAAGAATGTCCCCAAGAAGAGAGAAAAGTAGTTTGGACCGGACCACAGATGACTATTTACGAAGCGATGGACCTTAACCTTCTTCCTTCCGCAGATCCCAAGTATGCCAACATCTGCTACTTAGATAAAATTCTGGATCGATTAAGAGACAAACAAGTGATGTTTTTCAGCTTTGCCCCTTTGCGGGACAAAAATACTGATCCTGAAGGCTCTTATGAAAAAAAAGGTTGGCAGGTGATGAACGCCTACGCGTTTAAAGTCAAAGAGCATGGTTTGTACTTTACTTCTACGCTGGGCATCCCAGACTTTACTTTTATACCTATTTCAACAATGGAGGGTCATCCCAGTCCGAAAACTCACAAAGATTTTGGGGAGTATTTGGCTACAGTCATCATTCATGATCGGAGGTGGGGATTTACTCCTTCGGCTAACTCTCACGAAGTTAAGTAGCAGATTTTACCGACTCCATAACTTTAATAATTTTTTGACTGCCTTTCAAAAAAGATTTTTCAATCTTGAGAGCCTCATTCATTGCTGACTCAATCCAACTCCGGCCACGGATAGCCTGTTGGAGAAGTGACAGCTGAGTGATCAACTGATCTGTTTCAGCGCGCCGAGCAATGTCGCGTTGTTCAAAAAGTTCCCGAATGCGTTCCTCCCAGATCCCCCATTCTGAAAGAGTTAGCAAGAAACAGCCAGCAGCGACGGCGTCGTAGGCCATATCACCTGAAGGTTTAGTGATAAGTCCATCTGCCCAGGGAAAAATGTACTTAATTAATAACTCATTCGCGTCTAAAATTTGTGGATGATAGGCAATCCGGAAACGTGCCCGTCGAGAGCCGATTTCTGCCACAGGAACATGGTTTTCTTCAGCTAGCCGGCCGCCCATCTCGGCAATATCTTTTTGGGTGCCTGCATACAGAACTAACTGATATGGACAAGGTTCACGGCGTAGATGTGGTAAAAGCTGAGTCAGCACTTGTCTGATTTCGTAACTATTTGTTCCTAAACCACCAGTAGAAATACATAACTTCAGGAGACCGCTCCGCCAAGGTGTTTTGTGATCGCGAGCAGCTATAATTCTGGGATCAATCGGTGGACCAGTTACAATCACTCGTTGTGGGTCAACCGAGATGTGGTTAATGGCAGCCACTTCAAAGAATTCTAGCTGTGTTCTGTCGTCGAACACACAAAAAGTAATGTTTGGTAACTCGGCATTTTGAATGTACTCTGGTCGAACATGTGGGTCGGTGACGACTTGGACAACTTGTTTGCCTTGTCTGGCTAAAATATTTCCAGCAGCAATATGCAAACTTAAAATTGGTTGAGTGATTTCTTCAGTCAGGTAGAGCAGCGGTGGCGTAATACTATCTAAAATAGGCAGTTTATTGCGACCAAATTGGTCAATGAAACTTTTGATTTTATGTAAAAAAGTGTGGCGGGCAATGGTTTTGCCCACTAACTCAGTCAACAGAATTTTTTGCCAGTCTGCAGCAGAAACATAGTTAGTCGGATCAGCTAACCAAGCTTTGTCTGGTTGGATCCGATTCCCCCAAACTTCTGTGGCCACAGCAACGGCCATCGAAAAGTGCGCTCGCGAAAAAACAGTATCTGGTGAGGTGTTGTTATTTGGCAGACCATAGAGGCGTTTCAAGTCTTCGCGAAACGTTCCCGCAACTGTCACAATTGGCAGTTCGGTTTGGGTAAGACGCTCTCGGTCGTGTGCCAGAGCTTTCTCAAGGTTTTTGTCGGGCAGGCGAATCATGCCCATTCATTATAGCCATCTTATAACCATCCTCGCTATCCGGAAACAACATGTCTTGACCGCATCCCCTCTGGTACAATAATGATCTCAGAATAGGCCTGTCGTTCAGCGGTAGGACATTGGTCTCCAAAACCGATAACGGGGGTTCGATTCCCTCCAGGCCTGCAATAGCCCATAGTATTTAACTTTCCCTTTCCTGTTGAAATTTCCTCATGATACATGTCAACAGTTGACATGTAGTTGTCGTGTTGTTAACATGTCAAGTGTAAAGACTAACTTTACATGTACTTTACATATAAAGGCCAAATGGTACAAACTTTACCCCCACAATTCAGCTTAGAAAAACCCAATCTCAGTACTATCGATAATGAGAAAATTATCAAAACCCTTCAAGATCCTTCTGCTGGTTATAGGCAACTTCTAAAAGCAGCCAATGAGCCGAAGTATATTTACTGGGATACATTTAAACATAAAGTAAAACAAAATGAGCTTAGTACAGAAGAACAATGGTATTTAGTAAGACAGTATCGAAATATTGCTTCAATAGAATCTCCTATAAAATCTAAAAACGGTACAAATTTCAGATGGTTCCGTATGTTGTATCTCGATGAATACCTCCACAAGATCGATATGCTTGCGGGCGGACAATTGT
>CAZKNL010000052.1:0-1784 GCA_964554155.1 uncultured Pseudomonadales bacterium
AAGTGTTTTTCTTGCTTCTACGACATCAGCCCCCTTAGGATTCAAGCTGACTGTCATTCGGCACACTGCGTCGTGAAATGTCAACGTAATTGCCACGAGGCAGGCAAGGCCTGCGAGCATCATGGCAACCCCCTTAATTGTATTTTGCTTTCGAGACATTTTTCTTTTTTCTCCCGACTAAGAAACTCCCCCTTCGCCAGGAGAATTTCGAGCGAATTGTGAAGGTGCGCGCTATGCCATTCCAGGTCGTGTCAAACAGGGAAGTCTTTCCCCTGCAGTCACACCAGGAAGACACAGCAAAATTATTATAGGATGTCTTAGGAAAAAATGGAAGAACCAATGCAATCTAGATCAAACAAGACCAGTTTGACCAAATATGTGATATCCTTACTCCTATGACAGAAGCGAAAGTGCTTGCCATTAATATTAGTCCTCACTCAGGTGCACCTATGGAAGGTCGAACTGAGGTAAAAGTGGTTCGGGATAAAGGTCTGCAAGGCGATAGGTATGCCGATGGATTTGGAGCATTTTCTCGATCTCAAAGAGAAAATGTCCCACCAGAGTTAGCTCAGAACAGAAAAATCATACGAGATGTAACTCTGATTTCCAGAGAAGTAATTGAGCAAGCAAACGAAGAACATCAGACAGATTTTACTTTTGATCAGACGAGAAGAAATATCCTTGTAGAGGGGATAGAAGATCTTACCACCCTCATAGGTGTTGTGTTTCTGGTGGGTGGAGTAGCAATGTTAGGGATTGAAGCGTGTGACCCATGTGATAGGCCGTCTCAATTGGCTGACAAAACTGGTTTTAAAGATGCATTTCAGGGGAGAGGGGGTCTCAGGGCAAGAGCACTCGAAGATGGAACAATCCGAGTACGAGACTTTATCAGAAACAAGATAACTCCAGATGAAGCTCGGCTAGAAGGAGACTCATCTTTCTAAGCTGGTCTTTACCCATCACACCACGACCCATCAGTTGTCACCCACTCCGAGAAATCTTCATGATAAATGCCACCGGCGTGATTTTTGACAAACAAATTGAATTGTGAAAAAGGCGAGTTCCCCCAATTCCGTTTTTGGACAGCCTCAACTTTTTGCCCATCCTAATAGTACAAATTACTTTTTGGCAAAAATAATTCTTCAAATGAGTCCATGTAACTGTTTTTACCCTTTCCATAAAATGTAAAAAAATCAGGGAAGAACACATCGTACCGGTATCCTTCAAAGCCAATCTGTACGATAGCACCTTCACTCTCTTTAGCATTAGGAGTTTTGGGAACAGCATATTGATATACCAACGCTTTGTTATCAAATCTTGGCAACGGAATCTTCACCGCACTAGAGTCATAGTAGTAGCCGGGGGCGCAGTTGTCTGTTAAGAAAAGAGTACTTATATCTTTGGCATCTTTAATTTCTGGAACTTGCTGCGGGACATCCTTATAATCGGACAGTACAGAGAATGTGATTGTCCCGAAGTTACCATCCCAACTATCGTCACCACCATTGTCACCAATAACTTTCAGCGTGTGTTTCCCTTCACTGAGTGGGAAACTTGGTTTAGTGAAAAGCAGTAGCGGTGGTTTGCGGGGAACCTGACAATCCGTTGATTGCGTCGGACTTGGAGATGATCCATTGGAAGATGGACAGCTGACTTCTGGGTATTGGGCTACCCCAAAAATTGGTGAAAGCGGTTTCCCATCGAGATAAATGTCAATGTTCTGCACTTTACCCGGGGGATACTCACGCACCAAATGTTCCTCCCAAGTTACCACTGACTTTTTG
>CAZKNL010000052.1:1884-5598 GCA_964554155.1 uncultured Pseudomonadales bacterium
GGATCGGTAGTCAGTTCCCAAGCCAAAATTTTCAATTCGTAAAAAGCCATATTTATGGAGGAAACTGTCAATGGCAGCCCGATCATCAAAATGACAACTGCAATCACGACTCGTTTCAATGACAAAGTTTTCTCAAAAGTGATACGAACACCCAAAAATTTTCTCAATAATTGCTTCAGTTTCTCATCCAATTTGCTAGCTATTGGATCAGCTTTCACCCAGAAAATACAGCCGAACCCCACGTAGATGAAAATCTTAATAATCAGCCATTTCAACTCGACCATGTACGGTCTAATGCCTGTGTCACGCAGCAAGTGAGCATCATGTTGAAGGAAAAAAAGTATCTGAATAATCTTCCAGCAAAGTTTTGCCCAGAACCATACTCCCAGTAACTTTAAACTAACTCCTAGCACTTTTGTATTACCTGCTGATCCAGTATCATTTTTGTTCTGCATACTCATTGCCATTGTATCTTATGAAGGAATTTGAGATTATTGTAGAGATTAGAGTTAGACATGATTGATCATCAACCAAGATCATTACCTCCAAACAAACCCCCGGAAGCAGTTCCTCCTCCTGAGCCCTCAAAAAATAACTTTTCTGTTGAAGTGCAACAACCTGACCTGTTATTCAAGTTAGCAGTGACTGCTGCACGAACAAGAGAAGAATCTACATTGATAAATCAAGTAGATGTGCGCGAAGATCCTTTATTTGCATCAGACCCAGGTGATTTAGAAGCACAAAGGAGCTTTCTTAGACATTATAAAGACTCAGAAACTCCGGCTAATTACCTTTATTACTTCGAGACAATTCTGCGTTTGTCTAAACAAAGGCTGACCATCAATGGTGGTTATATCAGCAGAGACGAAATAGAAAAGATCAGTGCAGCGCTACAAGCGAAAGGGTATCAAACTGAGTTGCGAAAAGCTCCTGAAGAAGAAAACATTCTTGTTTTTAGTAAAGGTAATACGAGCATAAGTATGCTTCTTGGTCATGAGAGCCGAGAAGTTCATGGCGCTTATATAAGACGCCGAGCTGAGGAAGAAGCAAAAAAAAGTGAAATAGGACGTTTCAGAAAGTACGTGCTTCCAAATTTTGAAAGGGGTTACGAAAGGAATTATGGTGTTTTTTTAATCGGCAAACCAAAAAATCTTGAGACGGCAGAACTGTCCCAAATGGCCTTTATCCACGAAGCTCACGCTTATGCAGCAGCCTATAAAGATGCAGTAGATGTGCTCTATGAAGTTGAAGGATACCCAGTTCCGAACCAGAAAGTCATACTTCGTCCACCGATATTAAATCAGGATACACTCGCTCAGATAAAGAGTTCAGAGAGCACACTTCCTCTCAAGCTTGTCGAATCACAAGTAGAAAAGGAAATGCCAAACTTTAAAGATATTGCCGGACAAGCTGAGGCAGTAATGGAAGCAGAAAGATTAGTATTAGCCATCAATCATCCAGAAGTTTTTGAAAGGAGAGGTGTAAAAAGACCTAAGGGAATTCTTTTTTATGGTCCGCCCGGAACAGGCAAAACTTTATTAGCAAAGGCAATAGCTACCGAATCTCAAGCGGTGTTTTTGAGCGTATCTGCTGCCGACGTCGGAACGAAATGGTATGGTGAATCGGAGAAATTAATGCAGCAAGTTTTTGACTTAGCCAATGATGCAGTCGCAAAAGGACAAAAGGTTATTTTGTTCTTTGATGAAGTAGATGCGTTAGCTCCTCCTCGTGAAACAGCACATGAAGCAACTAAAAAGGTAGTTGCTACATTACTACAGAATATGGATGGAATGAAGGCAAACCCTGATGTTACCATCATTTTTGCAACGAATAGGCCTGAGGATATTGATGAAGCATTAAAAAGACCGGGCAGGATTGATAAATTAATCTGGGTTGGGTTACCGGATGAAAAAGGACGACAAGAAACATTTAGAGTTCACATGGATAAAGCCAAAAAGGCAGCTACCGCATCCGGAGAACTGTTCTCTGCAGAAATTGATTTTGTCCAACTCGGACAAGCTACTGACGGAATGAGCCAAGCCGACATCGCTAACTTAGTCAACTTGACTCTTGAAGAAAAAACTATAGCAGAGTTGGAGGGTGAGCAGTGGAGTCCAATAACTACAACAGATATACTGGCAACTGCAAAAAGATTCGGTGTTCTCAAAGAACAAAAAAGACAGTTAGGTTTCTTAGTTCCTGAAAAACTTCAACCTCAAGTTGCCTAAACAACTCCACTAACTTGATCAAAGTAGTACAATATAGCTAATACGCCTGCCACCCAGAGGAGTGTGTCTATGAAAAAAACCACTATTGCTCAAGGTATTGTTGTTGGAACAGCTATGACCTTGATTGCTGCTTTACCAGTCCAGGCAATGGTAGTTGGGCAGACTCAAGAGATGAGTAACTCGAGTAGTGCCAAAGTTGAGATGACCGGTGGGACAGCTACCACAGGTACCGCTGCCACCACTACCTCAGAAGCCAGCAGTACTGCTTGGGGAAAACAGACCCAACGGGTTGAAGTCAATAGTGATGTATTCACCTTTGCTCCAGTTCAAGGCAGAAGATTCAAGCGAGTTCGTCCAGTTGCAATGGTGTATGTCGACCGTACTGATGGTCAAGTTCGTTTAAACTGGGATATGCGCGGGGGTACTTGTCATGTTCGTTACACCGAAGCTAGTGCACGCTCATATAGATATGCAACAGCAGCAGGCTGTGATGATGGCGGTGTCACGATTGGTGGGTTAACACCAGGTGTAACTTACCGTTTCCAGGTTCGTCAGGATGACGGTGTGTGGAGTCTGCCGGTGACTGTCAAAGCGTGGTAAACACGGCTGATCAGGAGTTGCGCTGTCATGGTTGGCTGTGACAAATTTTCCCTTACAATAGACTGTCTATGTCAGTCGCAGCATTTTCTCCAGCTTCTCGTCTTACTCATTTGGATGAGTACTTCTTTGCCTTAGCCAGCAAAAAAATCAGTGAAGTTCAACGTCGTGGACTAAATGTCATCAATTTAGGAATGGGGAGTCCTGACCTTCCCCCAGCTGATGAAGTGATTCAAGAGCTTGCGCAAAAAATTGCTGATCCAGCTCTTCACAGTTATCCGAGCTACTATGGTTTACCGCAACTCAAACAAGCGATTGTTGAGTGGTACCATTGGGAATATGACATTCGTGTTGACTCATCTTCAGTTCTGCCGTTGTCAGGGTCAAAAGAGGGAATCGTTTTTTTAACAATGGCGATGGCTGGTGAGGGAGATCAAGTCTTAGTCCCAAATCCTGGATACTCCTCGTATGCCAGGGCGGCAATGATTGTTGGAGCAGAGCCGGTTGAGTATCTGCTTTCTGAGGAAAAAGAGTACTTCCCCAACTTACAAGAATTGGAACGAAAAGATTTATCACGTGTCAAGTTAATGTGGATCAACTATCCCCACAACCCAACTGGGGCAGTAGCGACTTTAGAACAATTAACAAAAGTTGTTGAATTTGCTAAAAAACATCACATTCTTCTAGCCAGTGATGCACCATATTCTCATATCACATTTGATAACTTTAAAGCCCCCAGCATTTTCCAAGTTGAAGGTGCTGCGGATACTTGTGTGGAACTCAACTCCTTCAGCAAAACCTACAACATGGCCGGTTGGCGACTAGGCTGGGCAGTTGGCAATGCGCAAGTTATTACTGATTTGGCGACGCTCTATAGCAATATGGAAAC
>CAZKNL010000053.1:0-5504 GCA_964554155.1 uncultured Pseudomonadales bacterium
AAGATATAGTCGGGATACTGTGCCTTGACGCGTAGATACTGCTGCATCATCGGAGTAGAAAATTCACCAGTTAATTCTGTCATGTCTGTCATACCTCTCAACAATATCACGTCTGTGGAAGAGCTAGAAGCTCAGTAACCACTCAATCAAAGAACGAAGTACAATGATTTGAAATGCCCGAACTCTCCTTGCTCAAAGTAGCATGCCAACCTGCTGAGGCAGTTCTGCATCAACTCGATTCTACAGAGCTTGGTTTGAGCTCTGTTCAAGCTGCAAAAAACCAACTCCAGTATGGTCACAACCAACTCTCTGCACAGACGCTCAAGTGGTGGGAAATCCTGTTGCGACAAGTCAAGTCTCCTTTTATCTACATTTTAGTTTTTGCGGCTGTTTTAGCCTATTTTCTAGGGGAGACATTAGATGCTTCAATGATCGTTTTATTCGTTTGTATTAATGCAACCTTAGGATTCTTCCAAGAATATCGGTCGGAACAAGCACTGCGAGTTCTCCAAAAATATACAGTTAGTCACACCCAAGTTTTCCGAGATGGCAGACAGGAAACCATTGAAACAACGGAGCTTGTTCCAGGGGATGTCATTCAACTAGAACCAGGAGATATTGTTCCAGCTGATGGTCGAATTATTGCTGATCATAACGTACTGGTTGATGAGTCGGTTTTAACTGGTGAATCAGTTCCTGTTGAGAAAAGTTGTCAGCCAATGACCAACTCACCCACAGAAATGTGTGATGCCACATGTGTTCTTTTCTCGGGGACAAGCGTCTTACGTGGTTCGGCCAAAATGGTTGTAGTGACTATTGGGAAAGAAACCTATGTAGGAAAGATTACTAAGTTAACAGTCGAGACACATCACCAGAGCAGTTTTGAAAAAGGTATGCAAAGCTTTAGCTCGTTTGTTTTAAAAATTGTTTTTATTACTCTGTCCTTCTTATTTGTGGCAAATGTACTACTTAAACCTGATACAACAAATATTCTAGAGTTACTCATTTTTTCGATTGCACTAGCGACTGCTGTTATTCCAGAAGCATTACCGTTGGTGATCACCTTTTCACTTTCCAGAGGAGCTTTGAGACTCGCCAAACATAAAGTAGTTGTCAAACGCCTGTCAGCAATCGAAGATTTAGGAGGGATTCAGGTACTGTGTACAGACAAAACTGGCACCATTACCCGAAATATTTTGACAGTCAGTGATTTGTTTGCTCAAGGTGGGCCTAGCCATGATGAACAGGTGTTTTTAACGGCAGCCCTGGGAAGTTTCGGCAAGGCGGGCAAACAAGATCCTTTTGACTTAGCAATCGCAGAAGCAGCGCACAAACGAGGAATTGCCTTACCAAGTGTTCGTTACCTTTCAGAAATTCCTTTTGATCCTCAACGGCGGCGGAGTAGTGTTCTCATCGAGAATATCAGTTCGGAACGAAAAACCTTGATTGTGCGAGGAGCTTTGGAGTCTGTCTTACCGTTCTGTAATAACGTGATTAAAACTCAACATAAACAACTGCTGGAATGGGCAGACCAACAAGGTAAGCTCGGCCGACGAGTCATTTCAATCGCCCGTCGACCATATCAACATCTAGCAACCGCGGACTACTCAGCTGAGACCGAAGAGAAACACTTAGAGTTTGTGGGATGTTTAGCGTTTGCTGATCCATTAAAAACAACTGCCGCAGCAGCCATTGAAAAAGCAAAAAGGTTGGGTGTTCAAGTTAAGATTTTAACCGGAGATGGGTCTGCGGTGGCCGGAGCAGTTGCTCAAGAAGTTGGATTAATTGAGTCCATCGATGAAGTGATTACTGGCAGTCAGTTTGAAGAGTTAAAGCCGGCACAACAACGTCAGGCAATAGAGAAGTATCACGTTTTTGCCAGAGTCTCTCCACAGCAAAAATTTGCCATTATTGAGTTGCTTCAGGAACATTACGAGGTTGGGTACTTAGGAGAGGGAATTAACGATGCACCAGCGCTCAAAGTTGCTAATGTTTCTTTGGCGGTTCAAGAAGCCAGTGATATTGCCAAAGAGACTGCTGACGTGATTCTATTAAATCCTAGTTTGCGTGTCATTATTGATGGAATTCAGGAGGGTCGAGAAGTTTTTGCAAATACGATTAAGTATGTAAAACTGACGATGTCGTCAAACTTCGGCAATTTTTTTACTGTTGGAGTAGCTGCACTCTTCATCAATTACTTACCAATGTTACCGGTGCAAATTTTATTAGTGAATCTTTTAACGGACTTCCCTTTAGTTGCAGTTGCGGCAGATTCAGTAGACCCTGCTGAAACTTTACAGCCGGAGAGATATGACCTCCGAGACTTTGCCCTGATCAGTATTTTTTTTGGACTTGTCAGCTCACTCTTTGACTTCCTCTTTTTTGGTTTCTTTTCTAGAATTTCTGCGGCAACTTTACAAACAAATTGGTTTATTGGCAGTATTTTGTGTGAGCTGATTCTCTTCTTTTCGCTGAGAACAAAGCTCCCATTTTTTAAAGCAAAACGCCCAGCTACCATTGTCGTAATTTTAATGTGTATTGCCTCTGTGGTGACTCTGCTTTTGCCAATCAGTGAGTTTGGTCATAGAGTTTTTCATTTTGAAACACCAACAATAGAGTATATGACGCTTACTGTAACTTTAGTCTTTGCTTATTTTGTAACAAATGAAGTCGTCAAGCTTTTTTATTACCGGGTCTTTGAGAGGCAACCTGCCCTTATTAAGAAAAGTAAAATCAGGATTGGCACAACATAGATCAAACTTCCCCAAGTGAAGGTGTTGATCAATTCTTGATAGATACCAGTGAATCCTAGATACTTACCAATATCATATATTTCCCACGGCTGTTTTTCGAGATAGTGAACAAAATATTCATGAAACAATTTCGGTATGGCTAGCACAAAAACGATCTCCCCAATACTTTTTGTTGAAAGAGACAACTCTTCTCTTTTGAAAAAATGAAGGGCCAGCAAGTAAAAAATCACAAAGTCGTCAAACATATTCGGGAAAATCACCAATAATGGTCTGAAGTTTGTCAGGAGGAAAAGCATCACGCCCAGAAATCGATAGACAAAAAGTACCAACGCAGTAGTTCGCACACGTATCTCTTGCCATCGTAAAACAATCAAGGCAATGAAAAGTTGGGAGAACATATCGAGTGTTTTATCCCAAATTTGGTAGTACTGGTAATCAGCAGCAGTATGAAAAGGAAAGAATTTCCAATCGAGTGTATCAGCAAGACTAGACAGAAATATGCCAGTTAATGGCCACTTCAAAATAAAAATCGGAACAACTAATCGGATGATTGTCAGAACGTACGGAAAGTTCACCTGTTTAGCATATCAATTTAGTGACTCAATGAGAAATGGTTACTTTGTACAAAACAGTTCCACCAACTGATCAAACTCGGCTCGGTGTTGGGAGACTACTTGATATGCCTGGTACTCATGATAGTTTATGGCCAACTTTTCCGGCAAACTTTTCTTTTCTAAGTGATCATACTTTTCAAAAAGATACTGATACTTATTTTGCAAATAGGATTGTGGGATGAGGCGATTGTATCGGTATTGATCGTAGTGATGTGATGGTCCGTACACAACTGTCTTTTGGCAAAATGCTGGATACCAACCGTAGTAGTAGTCTTCTGGTTGTGGTGGCTGCTCAGCTTTTGCTGCCGCAACCAGTTTTAACCATTCTACAGAATTGTCAAAAGAGTTGCCGAGGAGGTAGGAATAGTCTTTATATTGGTGCTCATTTACATAGTAGTGAATGGGATTAAAACGAGTGACAAACAAATCAATATTGGTTACATTCAAGACAGTCACAGTGCTCAAGAAAGCAAATAGCTGGATTGAAAAAACAGTGCGCGACGTGATCTTTTCCCAGATCCGCAGCAGCGAAAGTTGATAGGTCAAGAAGATTAATGCCACGCCAGCGGTTGCCAGGATTCGTTGGTCTTTGAGGCCAAACAAATTTTGGTGGATGAAAAGTTTATGAAAAGTAAAAAGAACAATAGCAATCAACTCAACCGTAAAAACAGTCAGTAATATTTTGGTGTGCTGAGGGCGTTGCAAGGAATGGTCTTTCTTGACAAAGTGGAGTGTCACCAATGTCAGTGTGTAGCCAATCAAGGAAACCCAAATCAGTTCCCAAAATCCTTGGATGACATATGTAGAAAGGGCTTTAAAAGTGAGACTAGCAAAGTTAGTCAGGAGTAAACGACTTTGGAAAAAAACAAAGATCAAAAACAGTCCCACACATAAAGAAAGAATACTATTAAAAATCGTGACGTAGTTTTTCTGTTGAGCAGCGAGCTGTTTATTTTTTTGGTCAATTTTGGATGCAAAAAGAATGAAAAAGAAGAAACTGGCTGTAATGGTTTTGATTGTAACGACTACAATATCTAACTCCCAAATGTACTTTATGACTTCCCAGATTTTGTGCAAAACGTCATGCATAAAAAGACTGTAGTCCGTATTGATGCGGACAAATAGAAGGTGAAAAATGACCAACACTGGGATGGCAACCAAAATACCGACCACTTTTTGACCATCAACTTTTAGTCTCCCAGGAGATACTTTTGGTACGGCCAAAAAACTGCCATAGAGCTGAGGATTCATTAACTGCAGAAAAGTGGTCAGACAGAAGTAATAGCTGTCTTTGAGAACCTGGGTGATTTGAGATGGGAAGTATCCTTGACTTAAGAAAGTTAACCAAAAAATACTCAACCCAAAAAAAGTCAGCCGGTTGATCGCGTCTAAAAGAGGATTGGTAGTAATGAAGATAGAAAAAGCAACTGCATTTTGAAAAAAGAGCAGTGCCCACCACCAACCAGTCTTAATCCAACTTCGTTGATGCGTCAAATAGACAATCACTCCACTGAACACAAGACTGAGTAATGGCATCTGCAAACCACTAGGAAGTTGGCCCCACTCAACAGCTAACACATAAATTAGGCCGAGGAGTAGAGAAATAGCTCGCAGATTTTGTTTGTGATCTCCAAGAAAGGAGGGAAGCTGCTGGGTAGGGGAAGGAGGTAAAGAATTCTTCTTTGTTAAGTGTATTGAATCTGAATTTTTCACAATACCCTTTGCTGTGTTTAGTTGGTTCAACTCTGTGCCTCTTTGAGTGGAACGCCTAACACTTCTCACTAGAAATTGCAGAAATACACCGATCCCAGTAAAGTAAAAAATCGGAGCTGATAAAAAAAGCAAAACAAGAATAAGTTCCATAGTCAGATTTTCGTGTCTATCAACAACAGTCGGATGAACAATTAAAAATCACGCAAACGATGGGATCCTTTATGCACTACAATAACGAAGAGCCTGTTTGGGAAGTCTTTTGATCTATGAAGAATACTAAAATTATCGTTCTTGTTTTGGGATCTATTTTGATTGCTAGTATTGGCTATGCTTTAAAAGTAGGTGCATTTAAGAGGGCTTCTCCCTCACCTTTATCAAGTAAAAAGATTGACGTTGTGGCTTCATTTTACCCGTTGTATTTTTT
>CAZKNL010000054.1:0-5504 GCA_964554155.1 uncultured Pseudomonadales bacterium
ACCTATATCTTCTTGTGCCGATGGTCTCATTATGAGACGATAAAGACATCTACATGAGACAATTGCGCTAATTTCCAGGAAAAAAACAGTTATCAAACTGGCCATTCATATGAATTACCCTCTTGAAATAGACGGTTCTAGACATAAAGCTAAGAAACCTCTTAAGATACTTACCCATAAAGAAGACACCTTTGTCATATCCACAAACCTTTCAAACATTGCCATTCAAGTGAATCATTTAGTCAAAACATTTGGTGATTTTGCTGCAGTCAAAGATATCTCTTTTAGTGTGCCAGCCGGAGAAATCTTTGCTTTTTTGGGTCCGAATGGCGCTGGCAAAACAACGACCATTAAAATGCTGACGACCTTGCTTCATCCTACTTCAGGGGAAATTTCCATTCATGGTTTTAATCCAGTCACTCAACAAGCCCAAGTGCGCAACTTATTTGGAATCGTATTTCAGGATCCCAGTTTGGATGAAGAACTGACCGCCTATGAAAACATGGAGTTACACGGTGCGCTCTATAACGTAGAAAAAAACTTGCGCCGACAAAGAATTGAGGAGTTGCTCAAAATTATTGAGCTTTGGGAGAGAAAAGATTCTTTAGTCAAAACTTTTTCAGGGGGAATGAGACGACGTCTAGAAATTGCGCGCGGTTTACTCCACCACCCCAAAATTTTCTTTTTGGATGAACCGACGATTGGACTTGACCCGCAAACGCGCAATCAAATTTGGTCATATATTCAAAACTTAAATACAACGGAACACATTACAATTTTCTTCACCACTCACTACATGGAAGAAGCTGAACGATTTGCTCAGCAAATTGTGATCATTGACCAAGGGAAAATTATCTCCCAAGGTACTTCTACCCAACTCAAAAAAGATACTGGGACTTCATCGCTAGAAGATGCTTTTTTGGCTATGACTGGTAAAGCTATTCGTGAAGAAGAAGCTACGGGTGCTGAACACATGCGGATGAGACGACGGATGTGGAGGGGTAAATAATGCAAACAATTTACATATTATGGTTGAGGCAGTTGAAGCGATACTTCCGGTCAAAGTCGCGGATTGTTGGTTCGTTGGGACAACCACTCTTATTTTTATTTGCTTTGGGTTTTGGGTTCGGCCCAATTTTCCAAAAAGCTGGGGGTGGCAACTACATTAACTTCCTCGCGCCAGGAGTGATTGCCCAAGGGATTTTATTTACAGCGATTTTCTCTGGCATAGAGTTAATTTGGGATCGTCAATTTGGATTTCTCAAGGAGACACTGGTTGCACCAGTTTCCCGGTTGGCAATTATGATTGGTCGCACTTTAGGAGGGGCTACAATCGCGACTTTTCAAGGTTTGATTGTTTTAGGATTAACGTTACTTGCTGGATTCCGACCACAAAGTATCGGTGCGGTTTTTCTGGCAATTGTGATGATGTTTATGATTGCCTTACTTTTTACGGCACTTGGAACAGCAATTGCTTCGACTCTTGAAGATTTTCAGGGTTTTCAGTTGATTATGAATTTCTTAGTCATGCCATTATTCTTTTTATCGGGTGCCTTGTTTCCTTTAAATAATATTCCAGTCGTGTTGAAAACAATTGCGGCGCTCGATCCACTCACCTATGGAGTCGACAGCCTGCGAGCTACCCTGATTGGAAGTTCTAGTTTTGGATTACTCACAGACATCGGTATTTTGAGTGTCCTTGTTCTATTTGTGATGGCTATTGGTGCGTATTTGTTCTCGAAGATTGAAATATAGGGGTGAGTTATTTGCTCCCGCACTTAAAGAGCGGGCTCAAGCAAGTTAGATAGTGCCACTCTCAAGTTGACTAACAACCCAATTAATAAAAGGTCCATTAAGTAGTTCATAACCGTTCAGAGCTTCAGCTGTTTTTAATATCTCGTTTCTAGCCAATTCAGCTTCAGCACTTTCAATATCCACCCCGCTGGGGACTTCTCTGTCCATTTGTCTGATAAAACTAGGAGTTGTAACATTTAAAATAGGAGCATTCCCAGCAAGAAACAACCGCGCATTTTCAGTTAAAGAATCAAAAAGTTCCTGATTGGTTGGCATACTTGATCTCCCGAGTGATTGTTATTCCTGCGATTCTACACCCTACTACTTTCGATCCCAAATTGGTCAGAATCTGCTGCAGCATTCTGATGATCCTAACCATCTTTCTGTAACCCCTTCTGTGCTCGGTTATCGTCAAGAACAGAAGGGGCAATCCCAAAGAGCTGGATTGCCTTTTGCCCAAACAAGGACCGGGGAGGTTCATTTAGCGTGGACTATAGGGTCTGCGTAAGGGTGTAACACAACTTTGAGGGGGGTCCACCCTATCTCGACCCACCCTAACTTAAGCATTCCGTTGCAAAAGTTTATGTCAACTTCATCCCCATCTTTGAGGGTGTAGCCACCTTTCAGCTTGATCGCTTTTTTATCGGAGATCGTCTTTGTCCAAGTAAGCTGTCCTGTGTCTACTTGGACAGGAAGTTTGTTTCCCGTACTACCGCAGCCTATGTTTAGCTGCGGTAAACTCACCGATGTCCCCGGGAACATTTCTATGGGGGCCAGGGTGGGGATGGGGGAAGGAACGAGCGTGGGGACAAAGGTGGGAGTTGCGGGGGCGGGAACTAATGTGGCTGAGACCTTTTCATTGCCCGGGTCGCAGCCGACCAACGCCACAGTGAGCACCAGAATGACTAGTCCAACCAAAATCGTGGAAAATCGTGACCTTATCATCGAAATTTCTCCTTAAAGGAAACTTTTTATTTTCTTATAACGGATATAGTGTCACCTTCCTCTCTTCTGAGGGGCCGCCAATCATGGCGTTCTGCACATGGCAGACTGATCCGGGGGTATATGGCCCGGGCCCGAAGATGGGGACACGACTTAGACCTCCTTAAAAAACACAAAAAAGGAGGGCAAAATCGTGCCACCAGATCAGAACTCGTGACCAGATACCTGTAATTCTCTTTGGGATTGTGAAAGAGCTGTTATTCCTGTCCACTTTCTCTCGAGTATATTCGTGAGCAGTAAAAACAAAAACAACAGCCCATAATATAACATACTCAACCAATATGTAAACACAAAAGCTGATTACGGGAAAACTCTGAGATTGATAGACAAAAGATAATTCTTTTAGAAGTATTTCTTCTTTCCCTTATATTTTATAAATCTTTGAACCAAATATTGTTGAGTATAATAACGATGTGCCACCATTTGAAGTCAAAGAGATCAAAGCAAAGTCAATTCTGACCCCTTCCAAACTTCCCGACGCTGATTATGTGATTAATCCGTATATCGGTTGTCGTTTTGGGTGCATCTATTGTTATGCCAGCTTTATGGGTCGGTTTGTGGATAAGTCGACCAAAGACTGGGGTGAGTATGTTTTTGCCAAAGTCAATGCTGCTGAGCTGCTTGCTGGTGATTTAACAAAATTAAAAAATAAAGGTAAAGGCAAAACAGTCTTGTTAAGTTCCGTAACTGATCCCTATCAAGGAATGGAAACGAAGTATCAGCTGACCAGAAAGTGCTTAGAAGTTTTGGCAGACTTTAGGTTTGAAGGGACAGTGGGGATTTTAACCAAATCAGATTTAGTACTCAGAGATATTGATGTCTTGAAAAAGATTAAAAACGTTGAGGTTGGACTAACCATCACTTCCACAGATGACTCTGTTTCTCGTTTTTTCGAAAAGTATGCTCCACCTGTTTCAACTCGAATCACTACACTACAAAAACTTCGTCAAGCAGGACTATCCACCTACGTGTTTGTGGGACCATTGTTGCCACATTATGTAGCCGAAGAGAAGAAACTTGATGAACTTTTTTCCTCAATTGCTCAAACAGGGAATAAAGATTTATACATTGAACACATCAACTTGAGTGCATACATTCTTAATAGACTCTTGGAAGAGTTGGGGAAAATGAATCAGCAGGTTTTATCTCAGTTTTACCAATCACAAGATAAAGCGTATCGCCATCAATTAGATGCAATTGTGGGGAAGTTAATTAAAAAGTATGACTTCAATCTCAGATTATCTTCAACAATTTTTCACAAAGAGAATGGTAAAACAAAGAATGAAACGTATGACCGAAAAAATTGATATGGAAATAGGAAACGCTGTTGAGATTAAAAGATCTCAATTAAATAATGAACATGGATTGTGTGACTCAGCAGAAATGCACCGGGCTATTTACCTGATACAACTAATTGAACATGGTGTAACTCCTCAAATTCATACTGCTCAAGTAGCTGGAGGTGGAGAAATCTGTTTTATAAAAAAAGGGGAAGTATTACATAACAGTGGTTTCGGTTTTGGAGCGCTGTCTTTTATAGTGATTTCGTCTTCAGATCCTGAATTACAAAATATGCTCTTCGTTGAAGAAGATCCAGCCGTTTATGTGGGAAGGCCCTTAGAATCCCTCGCAGAGTCTTTGAAAATAAATGGCTTTTATGAAGAGTATGGTTCAAAATGGAAAACTGCCATTTCTGATTTTGCTAAAAAGAAAGGTATTAATCCAGGAGAAATAACTCTAGTAGATTTGATTCGCGAAAGTATAAGGTAAAGAAACTCTCCTGACTCGCCTTCACTTTCAAAACTTCTCCAGTCTGACCATTAACACAGAGGTACATGGTTTTAAAGTTTCACCCATCGTAGCGATCGTCTCATTATGAGACGATTCCTATGGAACCTAGGCAAAAAGCAATTATTACACTCTTAGCTCAATTTGATCAACTTTCACACGAACAAATAGCCGAAAAAATTCGACCGATATACTCAGTTTCCAAAGCAACTTTAGCGAGAAACTTAGCTGATTTATTGGAAAAGGATCAAATTATGGCGATCGGCACTGAAGACATATTTTTCATTTTGAAGTAACAATAAAAAAGGTCGTGGTTAATTTGATAGTTAAATTTGTTAGAATACGTTTTGTATGAAAACAGACAGCAGTCAAGTCAAAGTTGTAAATATTAAAGAAAAATTATCTTTATTTACTGAGTATTGGAATCCTAAGATTGTCGGCGAGATGAATGACCACAAGATTCAAGTCGTCAAAATCAAAGGCCAATTTGTTTGGCATTATCATGAACATGAAGATGAACTTTTCTTAGTTATTAAAGGTCAACTGATTATTCATTTTAGAGACAGAGACATCATTGTTAACGAAGGGGAGCTCATTATTATTCCGCATCCAATTGAACATATGACTGAGGCAAAAGAAGAAACTCATATTATTTTGATTGAGCCAACACATACACTCAATACAGGGAATGTGACAGATTCTGAGTTATCAGCCAAAAATCAAGAAAAAATATAAATTTTTGGTAGTACTTGATTAAATTAGATCTAAAGGGAGCGATATGTCTGAAGCTGCTGAAAATGCACAAACTAAATTAGGGGTTCAGGTTGATGAAAGGGAAGCATCTGATTTAGATCAAAGATTGAACTTGGCGCTGAAAGCTCTAGAAAAGGTTGTAACAGCTGAAGTGCGTGATTCCTCTG
>CAZKNL010000055.1:0-5451 GCA_964554155.1 uncultured Pseudomonadales bacterium
TTATTTATTTCTTTTTCGGTAATTATTCCTTTACTATCCCGATCTTTTACTTCAACTTCTAAGTAAAAAACTTTCTTTTCCATAGCCATTTTTTTCAAGACATCATTTCCTAAATTTGGCCACTCCACTGCCACCACGTTCAACGGACCAAGTAACTCAATAATTTTCAATTGATCAATCAACTCTGGCTTTTCTAAACGCCACAAATCAAGATGGTGAAGCTTCCCTTTCACATCATGACGATCGTACTCATATTCCTGAAGGTAAACATACGTCGGCGAGGTGATTGTTTCGCGAATACCTAAAAACTGTGCCACACCTTTAACAAAAATAGTTTTACCCGCGCCCAATGAACCATGCAGCGCAATCAGTAGCCCATCCTCCTTCAACATGTTCCAGTACTTTAACATTAACCGTTGGGCAATTTCTTGCGTCTCTTGTTCAGAGTGCGAGTCAAAAATAGTGACACTACTTGACTGAGCCAACTCCACCTCACCTTGGCGAAAAACCACTGGAGTTTCTAAAGTTGTATCAATCACCGTAGAAGGAGGGTTTGGAGGCAATTGGCCAGCATCAATCACAAGATCAATGAAGCTTTTCTGTTTTTGTGACAAGCCATCGAGAATATCTTGAATCGTGTATGGGCGTTTTTCTCCAGATCCATTTGCCGAGGTAGCTGTGATTGGTTTGCCATATTTTTTGACAATTTCCAAAATTAACGGGTATGCTGGAATCCGAACCCCCAACGTACCATATTCAGAAGCAACCCCCTCAGCAACAGTCCCTTTTGACTTGGAAACAACTGTGACTGGTCCAGGCAAAAATCGCTCATACAACCGAGCAGCTGACTCGTTCACCTCGACATACTGCTCAGCCATAGCTCGATCAATCACAGCGATCGATAATGGTTTCCCCTCTCGACGGCTTTTATATGCCAACAACTTATCCACCGCTGCCTGGTTTGTCGCATCAACACCAGCTCCGTAGGTTGTTTCAGTTGGGAAAATCAAAAGTCCGCCTGCTGCTAAAACTTGGCATGCACGAGCAATAAGATCTGCTTGAGATGTTTTGGTTGTCTTTAAGATATTCATAATTAGTTATTTTGAGACGGGTCTATTATAATTGCTTAAAATGCAACGACAGCCACTTGGCTTCTATCAAGATCATAATCTCCACCCACCGCTTAAGGTAAGTGTTTTCAGCAGACTGCACCAACTCCAAGGTGTTGTTGAGCAGTTACAACGGGTGAACAACTTAGGATTAACCGAAAAACACGCCTGGATAGATGAGCATGAAGAGACCACATTGAGTATGTTCCACGAGTTTCAAGACTATATTCGGTTGGATTTTGCCCAAGAAGACTTGGATCAAGAAATGTTAGGTTTGTTAACAGAGTATTCTCGTTCACTCCAAGAATGTGCTGCGTACATTCATTCACTTTTTCCAGAGGCACATCTTCAAGGGTAAAAACACTACAAAAAAACTATGGGCCATTACTTTACACTTTTGATCTACCAGCCATTTTTAAATATTTTGGTCTTTTTTTATTGGTTACTTGACATTGTTACGGCTGGTCACCCAGATATGGGTGTTGCTGTGATTTGCTTAACGATTGTGATTCGAATTTTGTTATTGCCCATCTCTTTGATGGAAGATAGCAGTGAGAAAGAACGCCGAGGGTTAGTGGAGAAAAACTTAGAGTTGCAGCGTGTCTTCGCCCACGATCCAATTATGCTTCGAGCAGAAACAAAGAAACTGTTTCATCGGAATAGAGGTGTTGTAATTGGAGAAATGCTCTCTTTGCTCATTCAAATCGCGATTGCCTTAATGTTATGGAGAATGTTTGCCACTGGTTTAACAGGTGGGGATATTCACTTAATTTATCCATTTATGCCAAAAATTAGCTTACCGTTTAACTTACTATTCTTAGGCAAGTTTGACTTAACTCACCCAAATTTAGTATTGAATTTTGTGCAATCAATAATGATCTTTTTAGTGGAAACACTGGCTATCTTAACTTCTCCATATCCACCAATGAAGGGTGAGGTGGTGCGTCTTCAGTTAGTTCTGCCAGTATTGTCATTTATCATCTTTATGAACTTGCCCGCTGGTAAAAAATTATTTGTTATTACCACGCTCGTCATCAGTTTCATATTATTAGTGTATAAGTACATTCGTCGCAAATTTGAAGAACATGTGGCAAGAGAACTCGAGAAGGAACGACTTGCTGGGCAAGGCCAAGAGCAAATCGTAGTTGAGACAAAGTGAGCAGACAAACTGTTTTAACTAGGGTAGAATACATCCACTATGGAGCTTGATCGCTTAGTTGTTTCGTTTATGGTTGATGAAGTCGTTGGTGGCTTCTTCATCTCTGTTCCACCAGGTCATGTGGCATGCGTGTATGACCGCGGACGTGGGGTTTTACCAAGAGTATGGGGTCCTGGTCTGCACTTAAAGATTCCGTTTTGGCAAATTGCCAAGTTATTCAATGCTCAAATCTTAGAGTACTCGATTCGTCGTGACTTTGACTTCTCGATGAATAAAGAAGCACTCGGTGACCAGCCAATTGTAACAACCAGTCAAGATGGTAAAGATATTTCAATTGAAGGCTCGGTTTTATTTAGAATTGATCGCCATAATGCTCCTGAACTCTGGGAAAATATTGGCGAATATATGGTCTCAAAAGTAGTTCGTCCATTTGCCCGCAGCCGTATTTCAGCAGTTTTTTCTCAATTAACCTTAGATCAAATCAAGCAGAATCGAAACGAAGTTGAACAGATGGTAAAAGATGACCTCAATTATCATTTCCAGAATCGTGGCTTAAACTGTGAAGGTTTCCTACTCTCTGAAGTTCGCCACATTATGAATCACGGAAAAGAAGAAACTGTCTTAAAAGAAGATATTGCGGTGGTGACACAATCTACCCCTAACGTTGTGTTAAACACCTCTGCCAAGTAGTCAAAATATCCTCTTGACTCGTGTCTGGCAGTCTCTTATATTCGCTGCTAGAAATTTAAACACAATTATTTAGGAGGAGGTTCTATGAGTGATAATCTTTCTGTCTCTCAGCTTCAACCACTAGCTGGATATGTTTTAGTTGAACCAGCTAAGTCTCAAAAACAAACAGCGTCTGGAATTTACCTCCCAGATGCTCATGAAGAAAAACCACAGTATGGGACTGTTTTGGCTGTCGGTGGAGAGACTGTTGTGGATGGACAAAAAGTTTCTTCTCCAGTCAAAAAAGGTGATCACGTCATCTACAAAAAATGGGGTGGCAACGACTTTAAAGTCGATGATGTTGAGTATCAATTTCTTAAATTTGAAGATATTTTAGCGATTATTAAATAGGAGAATCTATGGCAGCAAAACAACTAAAGTTTGGTGATGATGCACGCCAAAAGATGCTCATTGGCATCAACAAGCTTGCATCTGCAGTAACAGTGACACTCGGTCCCAAAGGTCGCAATGTCGCGATTGATAAATCTTGGGGAGCTCCTACTGTTTTACATGACGGCGTTTCAGTAGCAAAAGAAATTAAACTTGAAGACCCATTTGAAAACATGGGGGCGCAACTGGTCAAAGAAGCCGCATCCAAAACAAATGATGCCGCTGGTGACGGTACTACTACCGCAACCTTGTTGGCACAACAAATTGCGATTAAAGGGATGCGCCTAGTAACTGCTGGGACGAACCCAATGATTATGAAGATGGGAATCGACAAAGCGGTGAACGCAGTCGTCAACGAAATTCGCCGCCTTGCTAAGCCAGTCAAAGAAGAAGACTGGGAGAAAGTGGCCACTATTTCTGCCCAAAATTCAGTGGTTGGTCAAAAAGTTGCAGAAGCCTTGAAGAAAGTTGGTAAAGATGGCGTAGTTGAAGTCGAAGAAGGTAAGACCATGGAAATTACGATTGATCATCGTGAAGGAATGGAGTTCGATAAAGGCTATGCCTCTGCGTACTTCGTTACTAAACCAGAGGATATGGAGTCAGTCATTGAAAGTCCATATATCTTGATTACTGATCAAAAGATTTCTTCAATTCAGGATCTTTTACCTTTACTCGAAAAATTAATGCAAGTCAGCAAAAACTTTGTCATCATCGCTGATGATGTTGATGGAGAAGCATTAACTACTCTCGTAGTCAACAAACTGCGTGGAGCATTCAATGTTTTAGCTGTCAAAGCCCCTGGCTTTGGTGATCGTCGCAAAGCAATGCTGGAAGACATTGCAGTCTTAACTGGTGGCACACTGATCTCGACTGAAACAGGTCGTGACTTAAAGAGTGCAGGAGTCGAAGATCTTGGTCGAGCTGACTCAGTCCGCTCATCTAAAGATCGAACTCGGATCGTCGGTGGTAAAGGCAAACCAAACGATATTTCAGCTCGCGTCGCTCAAATCGAGCAGGAGATTGAAAAATCGAGTTCCAGTTTTGATAAAGAAAAACTTGTAGAGCGCAAAGCCAAACTAGCTGGTGGTGTGGCTGTCATCCAAGTTGGTGCAGCTACTGAAGTCGAGATGAAGGACCTCCAAGAGCGCGTTAAAGATGCCAAAGAGGCCACCAAAGCAGCTATCGAAGAAGGAATTATCCCAGGTGGTGGAGTAACTTTACTGCAAGCTGGAAAAGTTTTGCTGAAGTTGAAAGGTGACTCTAATGACGAACAAGCAGGCATTGATTTAGTCAAGTCAGTACTCGAAGAACCACTGCGGATGCTAGCCAGAAATTCTGGGGTGGATGAAGGATGGGTGGCTCAAACTGTACTCGCCAAAAATGACCCCACCTTTGGGTTCAATGCCATGACCAATGAGTTTGGTGATATGGTCAAAGCTGGGATCATCGAACCTGCCAAAGTGGCAACAGCGTCATTGACCAACGCCGCATCGATTGCCTCAATGATCTTGACCACTGAGTGCTTGATCACTGATCTTCCTGAAAAAGAAAAGCCAGCTATGCCAGGTGGCATGGGTGGAATGGAAGGGATGATGTAGTGGTTCATGAAAGAACATCCCATTCCTAAAGTGAGACAACTCTCTCTAGATGTTGTAATTGTCACCAAAGATAGACCAGAAAAACTACTCAATGCAGTTTCACTTTTGTTAGCAAATGACACCCTGCCTTCTCGGATCATTATTGTTGACAGCAGTCTCAACCAAAATAAACACTTGCCCTTTCAACAAGCGATTGAAGTTTTATGTGAGAAAAATACAGTCACTCTAGAGTACTTGAAGATTCATCATCGTGGCATTTCCTATGCCAGGAACTATGGATTAAAACATCTAAAGTCTGAACTCTTTGCTTTTCTTGATGATGATGAAATGGTTCCCCCACATTGGGTTTCCACTTGTATTCAACACTTTGCACAACGACCCTTGCTAATTGCTTTGTCCGGCCCTAAAGTTCCGAGTAACTTAAGTAACTATTGGCACCGTGTGTGGAATACCCTGAACCGGAGAG
>CAZKNL010000056.1:0-3706 GCA_964554155.1 uncultured Pseudomonadales bacterium
ATCAGGTGTGGCAGCGGACCAAAGAAAGAATCTGTATTGATTGTGACATTGATACTCTCTTACCAACTTTCGCAAAGGAAACAGGTCTTGAGTTTCAAAAAGACTACTCGATGCTGCAAGATTTTGTTGATCGGTTTGAAGCGAACACCTCAATTTGGTCAGTGATCAATCACATTCAAAAGGTCTGCAAAATTGGTTTATTAACAAACGCGTATCCCCGGATGCTAGACACAATTCAAAAAAGGGGTATTCTTCCACCCGTAACATGGGACGTTATTATTGATTCAAGTGTTGTAGGGCAGCAAAAACCAGATCAACAGATCTATAAAATAGCAGAAGAAAACTCAAAGACACCAAAAGAAAGTATCCTCTTCGTTGAGAATAGTGAAGAACATATACAGGCAGCCCAGAACTTTGGCTGGCAAACATTTCTCTACAACCCAAGATCCCCGCAAGAATCAAGTCAAAAGTTATCGGAATATTTTAATCAGTTCAAATAATTTGGACTCTGTTGACATACTCTTCAGAACTATTTATCCTGAAATATATTACAAATTTGTAACAGAACTAAGCAATACTCTGCGAAACGTAAAAAAGTACTTTCGTTTTTTCATCATCGCAATCCTTTTTCTTAGCGGCGCTGTGGTTGGAACGTATTTTTTTTACAAAAATAAACAAGCAAGTAATGAGCTCGCATTCATGACAAACATTATCAACGAGACAGAGAAGAACACCTATTTTCGGAAAGTTCTCTTCACAGGAACAAGAAGTCAGCTGGTAGTGATGGATATTCCGCCAGGTGGAGAGGTCGGTGAAGAAACACATAAGTATACCGAACAAACGTTATTCTTCTTGAGTGGGACGGGGAAAGCAATTTTAAATGGAAAAGAAAGTCCAGTCAGTGCTGGTGATGTGGTCGTTGTAACACCTGGTACAAAGCATAACTTCATCAATACGGGGACGAGTTCACTCAAGATATATACTGTCTATGCTCCGCCAAATCACATTGATGGACGCGTTCATATCACAAAAGCCGATGCAGACAAAGATGCCCAAGATGAGGCATATGGCGAGATGGCAAAGTAGAGTCGGGATTATTGGTTAGTCATATCGGTGAAAACCACTAACCGTTTACTGTAGCTTTTTCTGGCTGTATCCCAGACGCCATCGCAAGTGATGAGATTAAGATGGACACCATTACCCTGACCGAAAACATCGTCTGCGTAGCCAGGGTTATAGGTACGACTTTCTTGGACGACGAAAGTAAGAAATGCCTCGGTATCGTCTTCGACGTAGATTTTGTCCCCTTTTTTTAGTTTATCCAAGTCACTAAACACTCCTGCTTCGCCATGCTTGTCATCAAAGTGTCCGGCAATAACAGCGCTGCCTTGCTCTCCAGGATGTGGTCCAAGATTGAACCATCCAACATCGACTGTGTTAGTTGGGACTGCCATTGCTCCTTGAGACGTTACGCCCACCTGTTGAATGGTGGCATCGACATTGATCTTCGGAATTTTCAGACGGACTGGTATCCCCTGACTCTCTTTTTTAGTTTCGGGATGTTGGATAGTAGGTTGGCCTGCTTTGTACTGAATGTATCTTTGGTAAAGACTGCTCGCAGCATAAAAAAACAATATCAGTATAAATATTCCCAAAATTACTTTTAATAATCGCCGTTTAGGATATGGTGCACTCATAGAGAGCCATTCCTTAATCTTGTTACGGCAAATACTTTTTGTGGAATTTTACAAAACACTTCGTTTTTGTTACATCAAGCATGCTTGAGTTTTAAGAGAAGAAACAAAAGGACAAAGTTGATGGTCGAGATATACCATTCGATACTGTTTCCGTGAGGTGCAAATCCAGTATTCGGTAATCTTGGTCCTCCAACAAGCTTTGGTGCGCCATACGTTCCTACCGCACAACTATTCCTTGCTGCCACCTGAATCCAGATGGGTTGGTTAGTAGGAAGAGCATTGATCGTGGTTGAGAACCCCGTGACGTCTGTGTTATACAGCCAATCTCCATTTGTAAAACCATATCGAACGTTGAATGTATCTGTTCCAGAGTACGGACCCCAACTCACAAAGATACTGGTGGGACTAACTCTTCTGGATTCTATGATAATTGGCGCAACTATAGTGCTATTGAGTGGGGGACATGCTGGACCAGACGACCCGCCCCCGCCTGAGCCTGAGGAAGAGGAAGATGATCCACCAGAACTAGTAGCAACAGCTGATGGACTAGGAGAAGCTGTACATGTGGGTGCGGTGATTGTATCTACATCCGTTGATACCGTCCCACCAAATGCGAGTGCTCTTCCAGTCCATGTGACGGTACTGCCGATAGTAACTCCAGAATCATCAATGTCAGTTCCGAAGAAAGTCGAGTTCGCGCCGAGTGTTGTTGCTGCAGCTGGTGTCCAAAACACATCACATGCTGAGGCTCCGGCTGATGTGACCATAGAGTTTGCAACCGTAGTCAGCGCACCATCTATCCTAAAGATATACGTCCCACTGCCGGAAAGAGTAATCCCCCCTGAGCCAATCGAGGCAGCGCTCGAAGCAGTGGTACAGTAAACACCTGGTGTGTACACTCCAATTGGGCCATGAGAAATATCAGTAGCTAGATCAACAGCCCCAGCGGGGAAAGTGTGGGTACATGGTTGAGCGTTGAGAGCAACCAAAGCAGCGCCTTGATCGGTTCCAGCTTGAGTATACGTACCATCAGCTGCGTGTGTCGTGCCGTTCACTGTAGGTGCCATTGCTGGTCCAGTAGTGTACCCAAGATCTCCGTTGATCGTGGTTCCGCCGACGGTGTTGGTGTAGGTACTAGAAAGAATCGCAAATGTGGCAGCCTGCCCAAGACCCGGTGTTGTTGCAGCATATGCATATGGTACTGAGCTAAAAAGACTCAACACAAAAATAATAAGCAAAAGTGTTGTAGAGGTCTTTATATTTCGAGTTTTCATAACAAGTTTCTTTCTCTCTTGATGTAGCCCATCTCTATGACAAACATGTGTTACAGATTTGTAACATTGCCAATTATCAAACATTCTTTGCTTGAGTGTCAAGAACTAAAGCAACTTGGTAATTTGCAATTAATATTGATATATTCATCTTATGTCAAAAGTCAGCACCTATCTAAACTTCCCCAGAAATACTGAAGAAGCATTTAACTTCTACAAATCCGTCTTCGGTGGAGAGTTCATTGGAGAGATTGCCCGTTTTTCCAGTGTCCCTTCACAAGAAGGACAACCTCCAATGAAAGAAGAAGATAAAAATTTAGTGATGCATATTGCGCTACCTATTTTAGGTGGGCATGTGTTGATGGGGACCGACGCGCCAGAATCAATGGGGTTTAAAGTGGTGCGATGTTTAACTGCACCAGTAAAA
This sequence comes from uncultured Pseudomonadales bacterium, assembly GCA_964554155.1. Classification (GTDB taxonomy): domain Bacteria; phylum Patescibacteriota; class Microgenomatia; order UBA1400; family PJMF01; genus UBA924. The sequence continues at coordinate 3,396 of CAZKNL010000056.1, forward strand.
CGTAGTTTTTGAGCACCATAAAAATAAAAAAACTTATCGAGGGACCATATGCAAAAAATCACTCCACATTTATGGTACGACAAACAAGCGAAAGAAGCGGCTGAGTTTTATACTTCCTTGCTGCCAGATTCAAAAATCACCAATATCACCACTCTCCACAATACACCTTCCGGTGATTGCGACATGGTCAGTTTTGAACTTGCTGGCCAACCGTTCATGGCGATTAGTGCCGGCCCTATTTTTAAGTTTAACCCGTCAGTTTCCTTTCACATTAAATGCAAAACGATCGATGAAGTTAATACGTTGTGGGA
>CAZKNL010000056.1:3806-5277 GCA_964554155.1 uncultured Pseudomonadales bacterium
CTCCATCGAAAGTGAAGATGATCGTACCCTACGGAAAAGGGGAGGAGCCAGAGAAAGAAGGTACCGTAAAGTATGCTTCGTTCGAACTTTTGGGACAAGAATTCGGGGCGATGGACAGTGCCCATGAACATCAGTTTGCCTTCACTGAAGCCATCTCATTTATCATTCCCTGCGATACCCAAGAAGAAATTGACTACTTTTGGCAAAAACTCTCTGCAGATCCGAAATCAGAGCAATGCGGTTGGCTGAAAGACAAGTATGGCCTATCATGGCAAGTTTCACCAACAATAATGGGTGAGATGATGCAACACGGTAAGCAAGAGCAAGTTGATCGAGTCACCAAAGCGTTTCTGCAAATGAAAAAGTTTGATGTTGCAGAGTTAAAAAAAGCCTACGAGGGAAAGTGATTTTTGAATGATCTATCAGGAGAAAAAGTATCGCGTAGATTCTTTTACCAAAGTGGAAAACATCCTGCATACTGCGGGTGCAAAAAAACTCAAAGTAACCACTTCAAAGCACTACTATGCGCGGCAAAACGGGAATGATGTCGTTAAACTTGTTTCCTACAAAGATAAAAGTGAAGTTCACATCCTTGAAGAATCGCAAGGCAGATTTATTCTTAAAGAAAACATCCCGGTAGAAAATATTGATACAGGTTTACAGTGGTTGAAGGATAAGGGTTATCAGATGGTTGATTTAGTTGGAATGGTATATACCGATTACGCATATAAAGACGGGATCGTTGGACTTTATGTGATAAATAATTTTCTCTATTCAGTCATTCTGGATTTCCCAGAACAACAAAGTCAAGAGATTGAAAAAGAATTAGGTTTAACGAGTACTAAAGTGATCAGTGTCCCCTATAATAAGTATCTTCAACAAATTGACCAACTCCATTCAATGAAGTTGGGTGAGTAAAGTTGTCTGAACAGAAGGGAATCCGTCATGCTCACCTGCACTTTTGAAAATGGTAACAAAGCCTCACTAAGGCATGTTACGGTCGACGCTCTTCTGCTCAATAAAGGGAAAGTTCTGCTTGTTAAAAGAACAGGCAAATTACTAGAAGGTGGTAAGTGGGGGTTAGTCGGTGGTTTTGTTGAGAGAGACGAAACAGTCAAAGAAGCTGTGGCTAGGGAAGCATTAGAAGAAACAGGTTACACAGTTAAAAACATCACGCTTTTAACCATTCGAGATAATCCTGACCGTCCCAAAGAAGATAGACAAAATATTTCCTTTATTTTTTTCTGTGATGTGGTAGAAAAAGTGAGCAATTCAGATTGGGAAGTAGACGATCAACAATGGTTTGATTTGAATAATGTGCCTTCAGCAGCTGAAATCGCTTTTGATCATTTGAAAAATATTGAGTTGTATAGAGACTATTTAAATAGTAATCGCAGTTTGCCGATACTGTAAGTGAATCAAATACATGTTAGTAAAACATCTTTTTAGTAAAGACACACCTAAAGAAACA
>CAZKNL010000057.1:0-2202 GCA_964554155.1 uncultured Pseudomonadales bacterium
TAAATCAAACTCATCTGCGTCCCATTATCTTTTTTCGGCAAAAAGCTAAAATCCACTTCGCACTCTACTAATCGGTTCCACTTATTTTTAAACTTGACTTTGCCAGTGCGTAAACCATAGTCATAGACATCACGAGTCACAGTCACATCTTGTAAACAATACTTTGACAGCTCATCCCATTGTTCAGCTTTGAAGTATTTAATGGCATCTAAGCCGTCTCCAATTTTGCCGACTCCAAGCGTCTCTTTTGCCACAGCATCCAGACCAATCCGATGACCCGCACTTTTCTTGATTCGTGACAACAAGTCTAGAGTTGGGATTTTTTCAATCTTGCCAGAGTAATATGGGACTAGTGTCTGCATATCAAAGGTATCGCAGTTAAATCCGACAATTACATCAGCAGATTCAAGTAAAGGAAAGAGATCAGCTAAATCTTTCTCAAAAAAACCCATCATTTTGCCTTCGCCAGTCGAACCATCACGGACACACACCCCTACGAAAGAAATACCAAGTCGGTCAGGAAAGTACCCACCCACTTCAGCAAAAGTATGCTGGGTTTCAACATCAAGAATGATCTGTCGCATATGAAAGGTTCAGACTACGTGTAGGTAACGACGTTCAACCTCTGCCCAGTTCACAATGCCCCAAAACGCTTTAATGTACTCAGGGCGGCGATTTTGGTAGTGCAGATAATATGCGTGTTCCCAAACATCTAGTCCCAAAATAGGCGTGTTGCCATCCATCAGTGGTGAATCTTGATTAGCGGTTGAGACTATCTTGATTGCCTTTTCCGGAGTAACGATCAACCAAGCCCATCCAGAACCAAAGCGATTTGTGGCAGCATCAGTGAATTGATTAACAAATGTTTCATAGGTCCCAAAAGCTTCTTCCAACGCTGTCAAAAGTTTTCCATCTGGTTTGCCCGAGCTATCTGGTGTCATAATTGTCCAAAATAAACTGTGATTGGCATGGCCGCCACCATGATTTTGGACTGCAGTTTTAATCTCGGCTGGAACTGACTTGATATCACGCAACAAATCTTCGACACTTTTTTCTTGTAACCCTGGATGTTTTTCTAGGGCAGCATTTAATTTATCAACATATGTTTGATGATGCTTAGTGTAATGAATCTCCATGGTTTTGGCATCAATCACTGGCTCAAGCGCAGTGTAAGCATATGACAAAGCTGGAAGTGTATACATGAAATCCTTTCGGGTAGTGTACAACCACTGTAACAAAGGCTGTCAGGACTGGCAAGAGTAAAGTCCGTTTCAGTACTCAGCTCCGAACCTATCCAAGTTTCAGCCGACCATGATGCTTTGAGATCAGTCCCTCAGCTGAGAGGTCATCGAGTAGTCGCTTAAGTCGTGGGCGATCTGTCAAGTTATAGGTATTAGACATTTTTTTGAAGAGTTTTTGAGTTGGGTAAGAATCTTGGCGGAGAAGGTCAATTATTCTTCCCCGAAAGTAACGATCGGTATCTTTAAAACGCTGAGTTTTTTTATTTGATTCCTTGGTTGTTTTTTGAGTTGCTTTCTTGACTTGCAACTGCTTGTTGAGAAGTGCTCCGTATGTTGGATAACCTCGTTGAAGAGCAGTCTGTTGGGCCTGACAGTACTGTTGAATTGGGCAAGTTTCACATTTGGGCGCTTTAGCACTACAAATCAGTGCTCCAAAATCCATTAGCAACTGATTCCATGGATCAGCTAATCCATCTGGCAAGAGACAATCGGCCAACTCAAACCATCCTTTTTCAGATAAAGTTGGAGCAACATTCGCTTCCTTGCCTTCGGTAACTCTACTGACAACTCGTTTAACATTCGTATCGACGACAGCCCGATGTTGACCAAAAGCAAATGACAGAATTGCTCGGGCAGTGTACTTTCCAATCCCAGGTAACTTAAGTAACTCATCTTCACTCCGTGGCCACTCTCCTCTGCGATGTTCGACAATTTCTTTAGCCAATAACCATAAAAAACGAGCGCGGCGGTTGTAGCCTAAACCCTGCCAAAAAATAATCACCTCAGCCAGTTGAGCTTTTGCTAAATCTTGGATGGTGGGCCATTTTCCCATCCAGCCAAGGTACTTTGGTAAAACTCGATCAACTTGGGTCTGCTGGAGCATTAATTCTGAAACAACTACGCGGTAGGGATCACGACCAAGGTCAGTAGTGAGGTACTCACGGAAAGTAGTTTCTCGAAC
>CAZKNL010000057.1:2302-5153 GCA_964554155.1 uncultured Pseudomonadales bacterium
TAACTTTCCATGGCAAACGGGTACGACAGGTTGCAGCCATAATTGGCGGATTAGGATTTGGTCAATTTATTGATGAAATTGGTAAGTTCATTACTAAGGACAATAACTATTTTTACCAACCTGTTCCGGTAATTATCTACATTTGCTTTATCTCACTTTTTTTTCTGTATCGACGACTCGACCATTACACTGCAAAGGACTCACGCGAGCTTTCTTTTGATCTCATTGAACATTTAGAAGATCTCGCTGATAACCATTTTTTCCAACATCATCGTCAAGCAATTGAGAAAATTGTCGCAAAAATTTTGCAAACCAAAGATAAAAACTATCAGCAGTTTGCTTTGGGACTGCAAAAACTGGTCCGAGACCTTCCCGTACAACCCACTCCAAAGAAACATGTTGTTTTCAAAAGAATTCAGTCTTCATGGAGATGGCTTGATGACTTCACTGCTGAAAGAAAACCGGTTTTTTACTTTTTAATTGTGATTTTTATCGTGTATGTTTTACTAAGTTTCTGGACGATGACTGCCTTCATTTATCGGTTTACTGGAGGCCAATTCGATCCACAACGTTATGGCATTTCTACTAAAGTAGAGGGTTATGTCTACTTTGCTGAGCTAGCATCTCAGGTGATCTCAGCATTATTGATGTGTCAAGGATTATGGAGACTGATTCAACGTCAACGACGAAAAGCATTGCTACTTTTTCGAAATGGTTTGGCGGTTAATATTTTAATCACGCACATGTTTGCGTTTTACATCGAACAGTTTTCAGCTGCGATTAGTTTATGTATTATGTTGATCTTGTTTTTTATGGTGGAAAATATTTTGGAGGAACAGTCGGCAGGTATAGTCGTTGATTAATCTCCTCTTGCATTCGAATAGCCCTTTCTGGCACACTTTCTTCTGGAGGAGTAATCCTCCTATTTAAGATATTTTATGCAAGATACTTCAGATTTACCGGACATTTCTCCACTCACCGCAACTGCAAGTGTAGATAACACTTCAACCTCCGAGAGTTCAGGGGGTTCTACTGGAGGTCCAGCAGATTTAGACCTCACAGAAAGTATTCATCATCATCCTAGTAAAAAAATCTTTCCCAAGTATATGTTGGTAAGTTTACTTGGTATTCTAGCCGTCGTCGGTTTGGTCGCTGCGAGTGTGTTAGCACGGACGAACCAAGATGTGCGCCAACAGGCTGCTGGATATGCAACTTGTATCAGTCCACGTACTGGAGCTCTTTTGACACATAGTCAAACAGAGTGCCAGGGAGAAACAACGTTTAGCATGTGTAATAATGGAGCCCTGATCCCCTTAGTCTGTCCCACTGGCCAAACCTGTCAGAAAGCAACTGGGCAGTGTGTAGGAGGACATAAACCTTGTTCTACTAGATTTGGGCTTCTACCGGATGGCATGACTACATGTAACGACTTGCGTTCTTTTTCAACCTGCAGTGATGGAGTGCTTCTTAAATCATCGCTATGTACCCCAGGATTAACATGTCAATCAGGAGCGTGTCAACCATCGCCTTCGGTTCCACCGTATCCTATTTGTAAATCTGAAACAGATCAATTTTCCAGTCCTATTCCAAACTCTTCACCCTGTAATTCCGGTTGGCTAAGTGATTACTTTTTAGGGAAAGTTTCTTATGAATGTAATTCAGGTTTTGTACTGGAGAGCAACAAATGCGTTCTCCACGAGAGAGACAATCTCTCACTTCCAGATTGTCGATCCTCATCTGTTACATCAGTATTCCACACTCCTGTTCCTAATTCTTCTCCATGTAAGTTCAATCTCGCCTCACCAGGAAAAGTGGATATTGTCACAATGTATCAGTGTAATCCAACTTTTGTGGTAGATTTAACTGACAATACTTGTATTCCATTGAGTAGTCTAACATCATGTAGGTTTGCTGCTGTAGTCCATCCCCCATCGCTCAAGAATACACAACAATGTTTGTTGAATGATCAACCAGGTTATTATGAATGTAAGTTGGGGTACTCTTTGAGTAAGAAGAACGGCCAATGTGTGCTCTTAGTTATTTAACTTCCTGCCTCATTCAACCCCACCAACTCCTTCATTCTCTCCACCCCAGTTGTCTGCAGAAAGTAGTGAATTGCTTCCATGTCTGGCAAACCATCGGCTGACTTAAAGCCAGCTATTTCCTGCCAGACTGAGCGACCAGCGGCAAAACCTTTACAGCCATTTTCTAGAGCAACTTTGAGGCTATCTTTGAATTGTTGGTAGTCCATTCCCCGTGAAAGTAAAATCCATGGAATATCTAGTTCTGCTGTAATCGTGGCACACGACAACGCGTCACCAGGATATTGAATCTTCAAGACATCAGAGTATGGTTGGAATTCTTGGCATGTTTGCAGTTGAGCGTCTTGAAACTCAGCTTGGCTGAGTTGGCTTTTTTCATTCAAAGGAAAAATCACTGGTTCAAGCAAAAAAGGGACACCTTCTTTCCGACATGACTCTGCCAACTCCATGACTAACTTTCTTTTTTGCTCTGCATGCGGCTCTTGTGGATGATAGTAGGTCAATAGTTTAGCAACACCATAGTTATTTTTGACTGCTTCTACTCCCCAGTTCTGCATCAACGTAGGAACTGCGGTTTTCTCATCCGTATAGCCAGAACTTTCGAGCGTCAGAATTAATCCACACTTGTCTGCTTTATACTCAATTGCTGGGAATCCATACTCAGGGTCAACCAGAACAGCTGAACAAATTGGCGAAAAAACTTGCATAAACAGGATCTTCAAATGGGTAAGCATTTTTTTACCCGCCTCAGTAGAAAGATCGATCCCAATTAACTTCGCCATTGAACCACGATGATCAAAGGGTGCAAT
>CAZKNL010000058.1:0-5004 GCA_964554155.1 uncultured Pseudomonadales bacterium
GTCCCCACCGGGAATCGAACCTGGATTTAGGGTTTAGGAAACCCTCGTTCTATCCTTTGAACTATGGGAACGCGTCTTTGGCTCAACTGTCGGGGACGGCGGACTCGAACCGCCGGCCTCTGCGTCCCGAACGCAGCGCTCTAGCCATCTGAGCTAGTCCCCGATCGAGCTAGTATATCAGGAGAGAATCTTCATTTTTGAATCGTTGCAGTTACTTCAGCTCAATCGCATACAAATTCGGTGAATAAGTGCTGCTCAAAGAAGTCAGGGTCAAAATACGACTTCCATCTGGCCAAGGGTAGAGAAAATGGGGGTCAAACGGTCCAGAATAGACAGTGGTCTTGTTAGTATTATCGTATTCAACGAGGTAGACCCGTTCAGTATCAGTAAATAATAAGTGACGGGAATCTGGGAACCATTGAATACCATGACTATAAAGCGAAGAATAGTACTTCGCAAAGTTAATAGCAGTTTGGGCAGAGGTACTGGCAGTTAATCGTTGAAAGCTGCTTGGAGAAGCTTCCAGATTCTTAGCCGGACCCGCGAGATCATTAGCAAGAAGAATTTTCCCTCGCTGAACACCTGTTGCGCTCGTTGCTAACTTCACATAGTCACTTTGGTTAGAAACGACATCAACTTTGAAGTTTTTATCCTCTTCACGATCATAAACATAGGTACTTCCTGGTTGCAGTTGTCGTTCTTCAGGTTGATTACTAGTAGCAGGCAGTTCAGCGACTAAGCCTGTAGGAATTGTGGCAGGCGCTGTGGCGGTATAAAGAATTTTTTTCTTGTCTGGGGAAAGGTAGACATTGATCGCACTGGTACTGGCAATTTCTTGAATCTCAACTGGAAACTTGCCAAGTTGTTGGCGTTCTCGAATGTAGAGCTCTGATTCCCATTGGCTGAGCAGTTCTTTTTTGCGAAAACTAATATCGGGCAGATTTGCCGGGAGATTTTTTTTATTTAGATCTAAAAGAACTTCTTTACTCGCTGTCAATAAAATGACCCGGCTGTTATCTGGAGACCAGATGAATCTTGCCTCTTCGAAGTTCAAACCACCAGTCTCTTCTGCAATTTGCCGTGGTTCCCGTTGGGCGTTCAGCAGAGGAGTAGTCAAATCCAAGACATACAGGCCATTTCGATTTTTAGCGGATGCTGAAGCAGTGTAGTAAAGAACTTTTTCTCCATCTGGAGAAGGTGAGATGTTATGAATTCCGGTGTAAGTCAAAGGGGTTAAGCTGGGAACGAACTTAAAAAGCTGAGCATTTGTTTGAACGACTAATTCTGGTTGCAGTTGGACATTTTTTTTCCAGGGGAAATAACCATCTTTAATAATTTCTACAGTGTACTTATTTGGTTCCAAGTAAAACGTATCATCGGTGGCTCCAATCAATCGACCATCCACAATCACTTGTGCTCCTTGAGGAAATGAGTTTGCTGCCAATAAACCAGTGGCTTGTACAGGTGGTTTCTGACGAGAAAGACTGAATCGGTATCCTTGTGCAAAACGAATTGCCACAAAAGACCCAATGATAATTAATAGGGCAGACAGGAGTGTGTAAAGAACTCGAGTATTGATCGAAAACCGCACGAAAGTATTGTATCATCTGGCTGCCATGTTTGACTCGCTGATTGACTATATCGGTATTGACTTAGGAAGCTCCCGGGTTCGTATTTTGGGAAAAAAAACTGGTCTAGTAGTCGATGACGCAAGTGCGATTGCTATTGATAGTTCCACCCAAAAAGTGCTCGCTGTTGGTCAAGAAGCTGCTGAAATGACTGGACGAGTTGGAAGGCATATTCGCGTGATCTATCCAATATCTGCACAGGGAGTGACTGATTTAGATGCGGTCATTGCCATGCTACAGGCTATGATGCGACGGGTATTTCGCTTAGGTCTTTTTTTCAGACCAGTAATGATGGTCTCAATTCATTCTCATTTAGGTCAACCAGAACGCCAAATGTTAGTTGATCTTTTACTTGGAGTAGGAGCAAGAGAGGTATATATGGTAGACGAAGTATTAGCGGCCGCAGTTGGTGCAGGAGTGCCAGTAGCTGATGCTTCGGGGAGCTTGTTTCTTCACATTGGGGCTGGAGTCGCAGAAGCTGGAATGATTTCGATGGGTTCAGTGGTGGCTGCCCAAACCAGTAGTTCTGCTGGGCAAACTGTGACCAGAAATGTCCAGTCTTTCTTCAGAGAAGAGTATGGTTTAATCGTGGGAGAAAGCCGAGCTGAAGTAATAAAGTGCCAACTACTTGGATCCTCAAAACTAGTGGGTAAAATGAGGATCGCTGGTCAGGCTGTTGACACTAAAAGTCCTCGGGAGGTTTTAGTTGATGTGCAGAAACTCTGTCAACTTACTTGCCAGGCAGCAGAGAGTTATGGTCAACTAACTCGCCACCTGTTAGAACGTGTCCCCCCTGAGCTGGCTCAAGATGTTTTAGATAAAGGGATGCTGCTTTCTGGTGGTGGATCTCAGTTAGCTGGACTACCAATCTTGTTAAATCAATCGCTTGGTTTCTCAGTTTCGGTTGTGGATGACCCGGCCAAAGTTGTTATTTTGGGAATTGGGCAGATTTTGTCAAACCTTCGGTTATTTACTGAGAGCATTGGTTATCATCAAACACGATAAAATATGTAGATCAGAAAAAAGAGTGGAAAGAGATCAAAATATGCTTATAAGTAAAAAAAGCGACACGACTGATCTTTTTGGGCTGCGTTTTTTTAACCAGTCAAAAAGTAAACTAAAGGATCTTTATGTGTCTAGAATTATCAAAAATAGTCAGCCACAACAACCTCGACCATTTTTTATTTTTACACCAAATCCTGAACAGATAATCCTGGCCCAACAGGATCTTGCTTTTCGTGCCGCACTGCAGCGAGCCGATCTACTGATTCCAGATGGGATAGGAGTTGTTTTGGCCAGCAGGGTGTTGGCAAAGTTTAAGAATATTGCGCCGATTCAGCAACGAGTTACCGGAATTGATCTCCTTCAAGAAATCCTGGACGCTTTTCCAACGACTTCATACGTGGTAATTGGAGGCCATTCTGAAAACAGCAAACTTAATTCGGAAGAGTTCTTGACCTACAAATCGCAGGAAATTCCCTGGTTACCTGGTTATCAAAATATCCAACACCCAACTACTACGGAAGAAAAAATAATGGTCCAGTTTCTCAAAAAACATCGTCCGACCGTTGTCTTTGTCGCATTTGGCGCGCCATACCAGGAGTTTTGGTCGCTCCGCCATCGAGCTATCCTCCGACAAAGTGGAGTGAGGTTAGTTCTCGTTGTGGGCGGCACTGTTGATGTCTTGAGCGGTAAACTCAGCCGGGCTCCCAGAGTATTCCAACAACTAGGCATGGAATGGTTATTTCGCTTACTTCAAGAGCCGTGGAGGTGGAGAAGACAACTCCGGTTAGTTCAGTTTGCTCAATTGACCCTGCGGCAGATTGTTCAGTAATTAAGGATTAGTTTGGAGTTTGTAATTCCTCTTACTCTTCGCTGACTTCTTCTTCACCTGCATTCATGCCGAGCAACCACAGTACGGCTTCTTTCTTATAGCGGCGGTCACCTCGAGAGTTAATCCGGATGGCAGGGAGTTTCCCGCGCTTCCCCCAGCGTTTAATGGTCAAGGGAGAAACTCTGAGTAAATCGGCAACTTCGCGAACAGTTAAAAGGTCTGGAAGGTTATTCACATCCAACTTTTGGGCGTCGTCAAACCGGCCGGTTTTCCGTTGTTGTTCATCTGCCAGAGTAGCAGCTGCGGTAGCATAAGATGATGTGGATCGGTCTGTCATAAGACTCCTTACAAAAAGATAGAACTAGCATTTACCAACTGAAAGCAGTTGAAACTGTTTCATACTCAAAGTAGCAGAGTGTAATAAAGTAGGTCAATAGGGAGTTCGTGGTTTTTTACAGATGAAAAAAGATACACAACGCATTCACATTTAAGTCCTATAGTTTTTTAACTGAAAGTAAAAATCACAAAAAAACACACAACAACGACCTATAGTTTTTTCATCTGAAGATAAAACTCAAAATTGTGACTAAAACAACACCGCTCCCATCTGGGAGCGGTGAGTATTGCTCAAAGTTAGAAGAAATTTACTTAATTTCAACGACACAACCAGCCTCTTCCAAGGTTTTCTTGGCGGCATCGGCATCTTCTTTTTTGGCTTTTTCGAGTAATGTTTTTGGAGCAGACTCGACAAAGGCCTTGGCCTCGGCCAAACCAAGATCTGGTTTGATGGTGCGGACAGCTTTGATTGCACCAATTTTGTTTGCACCGCCATCTTTTAAGATGACATCAAACTCGGTTTTCTCTTCAGCTGGCTCTCCGGCTGCGGCACCTGCGGCTGGCATAGCGCCTGCCATCATCATTGGAGCAGCGGCGGAAACGCCGAACTCTTCTTCCAGAGTTTTGACAAGCTCGGAAACTTCCATCAGCGTCAATTCCTTGACGGAATCAACAATTTTTTTGACTTTATCTGTCATATTTTTCTTTCTGTACTCAACATTTTCTGAGGAGAAGGATTTCCTCAAGTTGAGCTGAATCAATTATTTACCCTTCTTTTTTTGCGACAGCACTAAGTGCGTAGACTAAGTTGCGTGGACCGGCATTTAAGACGTTTACTAATCCAGTTCCAGGTGAGTTGAGGATCATCAATAACTTGGCGATTAACTCATTCTTGCTTGGCAACTTACTTAAAGCAACAATTTCCTCTTGAGAGAGGACGCGGTCATCCATGTAGCCTTGCTTGATCGTCATCTTTTCGTTCTTTTTACTAAACTCGAAGAGGACTTTGACTGGAGCAACAGGATCAGCGTAACTGAAAATTGCAGCGTTCATTCCCTGCAAAGATTCAGCAAGCTTTCCTTTGCCAACAGCCAGGTCAATCAAGGTGTTTTTGGCGACGATAATTTCACCACCGACTTCTTTTAACTTGGCACGGAGCTCAACTTGCTGGTTGACGGTAGTTCCAGAGTAGTCAGCGATGACGAT
>CAZKNL010000059.1:0-4926 GCA_964554155.1 uncultured Pseudomonadales bacterium
GAGAAGTCCAATTGGCCGAAACTGAGTGCCATCTTCATCAGCTCCTAAACCGAAGTTTGGAATGACAGTAGATTGTTCAATTCTCAGATGCAAAGTTGAGTGGCTTAGATATTGGCCGAACCCGACAAAAACCTCGAGCATAGTCATAGAAATGAGTATGAGTAGAAAAGTTTTAAGTAGCTTCAATTGCTCCGTTTTTTTGCTCTCGGAGAGCATTGTCCTGCTTAATAAAACCCAACTTGCCGTACCGATAGCACTAACGACTTGTATGAATGAGTATTGAGGAAATTGCTGAGAAAAAAAGACAGAAATCAAACTCATCAGCAAGCTTGCCAGAAGTAGTCCGATACAAAGTGGGAAAGAGACCTTTCCTTTACGGCGAACAATCTCAATAGCTAGCAAAGCCGTCGATGTGAGTTGAAGCACAAAGAACGGTGAGAATCTAAAGTACAGTGAACGACCCTCAGAGTCTGCAAGGTGACTCAGTGCATTTGCTGGAATCGCGGTAGTGATATAAAGTTGCCCAATATTCAAAACGGCGAGCGGGACGAATGCGAACAAAAACGCTTTGTAAACAGATTTAGTAAAGAAAACCAGACTTAGTAAATAAAGAGTGGCGACCACAAAAAAAAGTTTATTGCTGGGCAGAACTGCGCTAACTGCGCTAAACAAGATTGTTGAGTATATTGCATTGACGTATGACCCGGCGGTGAGCTGATGGTATAGTTCGGCTAGATGCCATCGAGTAATGACGTTATGAAAAATCTGCTGAAGCACAGAATTTTTTTGAAGCACACGTTGGTGTGTATGCCCACTTTCGACCGACCGGATGGAATTTGTGATTTTGTTTTTCAAACTGCTCAAGAATTAGCTCATCAAAATGTGGTCATTATACTTGCGCTTGGTGAAAACTGGCGGGGAAGATCTGGCCTAAAAAAATGGCTTTCTGCTTTTCAAGAGCTTTCCCATACAACTATGGCACAGACTAGCGTAAAAAATGATGGACTTGCTGTTTACCTAGGAATGTTTCACTTTTTACCCTTTCAGAGGTTTGATGGAGTGAAAAAAGCAAATGAGAAACTCAATCTCTTAATTCTCAACCTAGTTATTTCGACTCAATTTTCTGCAAGCGAAAAACTCTTGTGGGTGTTTAATCCGAGCGATGGGCAAGCATTGTCATCTTTCGACCTTCAAGCATGGCATCTCCATTATGACGCAGTGGATTGGCATACCTCGTGTTTTCCAGAACGACAGAAGCAAATTTCCATGAAAAGAAAACAGCTCGTTCAACTCGCAGATTCGATCACAGTGCTTACTCAGCCGGTCTTGGAGCGAATAAAAAAGTTAACCAAGAAGAAAATCGAGCTGGTTCCCCAGGGATTTGACGTTCAGGGTTTAACAGCAAAGAGTAACGCACCAGAGAGCTTACTTAAATTAAAGCGCAGCCTGAAAAAGTTAAGAAAACCAATCATTGGTTACTTTGGGGCAGTGAGTGCCCGTTTAGATATTGCTCTATTGTGTGACGTTGCTAAGCACTCACCGGACTTTCATTTTGTATTTATTGGTCCACGAGGACCAGACGAGTCTGCAACAATTAGCTCAAAAATAGAACATGAGATTGACCTGCTTTTACGGATGCCAAATGTGTCTTGGCATCCTGCTGTCCAAAGAGCTTGTCTGCTTACTATGATGGAGGACTGTGCTGCATTGATCCTGCCGTACAACACGTCATATGAGTTCAATCAATGTTGTTTCCCGATGAAAGCGATGGAGTACTTGTTTGCCGGGAAACCCATAGTCGCGACGCCGGTGCCTTCGCTTCGGTCGTACCAAAAAGTCATCAAGCTAGCCGATTCTGCAACAGCGTTTACACGTTTGTTGGACGAAGCTGTCAAAAAGCCACTGACGCCTGCTCAAAAGAACTTTGGGCAACGCATCGTCAAAGCGCAAACTTGGCACGCGAAGCTCGATTGCGTTGATGCTTATCTCAATAAAATGCTACGATCTTGATGATGTATTCGCTTTCACAAGTGGCGTTTGTACTGTTGTTTTTAGGGACAGTGTTTCTGTTGCTCATTTTTGGTGAAACAACCTTTGGAATCTTTTTTCTAGGACTCTTAGTGGCAGTTTGTGGAATTGCTTTGACGCATAGTAGAGCGAGTCAAGTTCGACAATTTGTACTGCCGCTTGGCTTGTTCGGGTCATTTGTGGCAGTTACGTTTCTCTCTCTTCTGACGACGATCAGTATTCCGTTGACTGTCAACGCAGCTATGTTTTATGCAAGTTCTTATGTCGTTTTCTTTACCGTGTTATGTACTGACCCAGAGTGGTTTCCCACACAACTCTTAATTGTTGGGGCGAGTATCCTAGCAACGTTCTTTTCTTGCTTAACGCTTTTATATATCGCTATTCCTGCCTTAACGACGACCTTACCAACGGTTAGCTTGTTGACGGCTCAGTATGGGCACAACCAAGCCTCAGTCTTATTTTTACTCGTTCTGCCAGTCGTTTGGTTCTTTGCGGATCAGCGCAAAAGTAAGCTCACGCGCGTTGCTGTCCTGGTGCTCTTTGCGGCACTTATTTTAAGCTTTTCTAGAGTAGCAACGGTGTTGGCGGTGGTGGAGTTGTTGCTACTTACGTGGAAAACTCAAGATCACCGATTACGGGAGCTTGGAAAAGTATTAGTTCTATTCGTGGGACTAGCCATGGTACTTTTGGCTGTTTTCAGTTTAGGTTGGCATCGAGTTGGTGAAGAGTGTGGGTTTCCTTTTTTTCAAGACAAACTATGCAAAAGTATTCACCATGAACTACGGCCAGCGTACTGGTCACAGGCGGTGAGAGCTACGCTTCAACGGCCGATTACTGGTTGGGGTGGCGGAACCTTCTCCTTGCTCTCGCCTGTACTTCAACAGAGATACGGAGAGTTTTCTGGGTATGCACACAATGAAGTGCTGCATGCATTTGCAGAATACGGGATGTTTGGCGGGATTGTTTTTACTGCTTTTCTAGCTTTGGTGTGTTGGAAAGCAGTGGCAGTGTTGCAAAAAAATGAATCAAGTCTGCAAAAAAGTATAGCAATCGGCGTACTATGTGTGGTTGTGTCATCGTGTTTCGATTTTGGTTTACACATGATTGGCTTGTGGATTTTCTTTTTGATGGCAGTAGCTACTCTCTTTAAAAACGATCGAAAAAAAACTATCTCATCGAATTTTTCTACTGAATCGTGGGTGACATTTTCAACGATACTTGCGACACTTTGTGCAGTATCTGTTTTGGTTTGGGCGACTGCATTCCTGGCATCAGGAATATTTTGGCGGCAGGGAAAGAAGGACCTTTCGTTGCAAGTTTTTCCTTTTGCCTACTGGAAGGTAGAAGAATCATTGCTAAATGATGGAGCTCATGGGGAAACAAATGAATGGTGGCTCCACCTATACAAAAATCACTACCGTGTTTGGGATGCAGTTGCTCATTCAAATGCTGCTTCAGTTGCTGAAAAAACACTTGCGATTATAGAAGCACTTCAACTTGACCCATTCTCTCAACAGAGATACCTCCCATATATAACAATGGCGCTGAGCAGCAATGACGAGGCTTTGAGTGTTCAAGCAATTAGTATCTGGGATCAGAAGTTATCAGCAGGACAGCTTGATAGCTACACCTATCAACAACATGGTCAAGTTGCGGCAGCTGCTATCGAGGAGGCTAATCGCTTATTAGTTGCCAGGCAGTCTTCTTCTGCGCTGCAGCTCTACCAACATGCGTACCACATTCAAGATGTTCAGTTTGGCTCTCACAATATATCGGTATACGAAAAACTGAAAGAACTTCCAATTCAAGAGACGTTGCCTCTGCTCAATGCACTAAAGTTCGGCATTGTCTTTAAAGACGAACAACTAATTTACCAAGGAGAGTCTTATCAACTGCAGCAGTCAATTAAGTATGGTTCTCCTGAAGTAGCTGGGCAATTGATGACTGATATTATGGCACTTGGTGGAGATTATGATTGGAAGGTACAAACTTTAGTCAAAGACACTTTTAACCAAACAGACAAGCCTAGTGACACCCAGCTTCAAGCTTTCGCGTTGGCTATATTAGCCTGGGAAAAGAGAACTTCATCACCTACAACATTTGACTACTCGGTGAAGCATCCAGTGGCACTACAGCTGATAGCTGCGGCGAAACGTTCTCAAAAAGGAAACACTCATCAGGCTCAAATGATGATTAGTTTAGCTAAGCAAATCGATAGTGGCGACGTTGGTATTCATTAACGGCATCCAAAATCATTCCAACTTTATTAGTCCAAGAATGGTCGACACAAAGTTGTTGCATTTGAGCGAGCTCTCTAGGTTTAAACTTTTTACGAATAAGCTTCCTCAATGCTTTATTGAGTTCCAGAATATTTTTGCCAGTTTCTGCAAAAGGATGATAGTGCTTTAGCTCTAGAATTTGAGTGGAAAGAGTAGGAATGCCAACGTTCATGTACTCGAAAAACTTCATTGGAAAACAAAACCTATTGAACGAAAGTTGATCATTGTAAGGAATTAGCCCTACGGTTGTTTTTTGTAAAACAGCTTTGACTTCAGACCGCGTTAACGCCGGGAACCAAAGTACATTTTTCTGTTGTTGAAGTAAGTCAAGTTCCTTGGACCAGTTCTTTTCTCGGTCTTCCGTGGGCCAACTGAGAACGGTTTCTGGAAAGCAGAAAAGAACTTTAGGGTTGGATTGTGTGAGCTGGCGTAGCAGTAAGTAGTCAACCCGGTACGAAAGGGTTCCAATATAAGAGACTACCCCGCGGTATTTTTGACGATTTTTTTGAAGCTTAGCTAGAAACTTTTTTGCGGATGGCGATGGTGGTCTAGATTTTTCATCAAGAAACGTTTCTAAATCAAATCCCTGGGGAACAAGCAAAAGATCGTTGCGTTGTTT
>CAZKNL010000060.1:0-4748 GCA_964554155.1 uncultured Pseudomonadales bacterium
TATGCGATCAGAATATGGGAAAATATGCTACCCTTAGATAATGAGAAAATCCGCAAATAGTCGACAATTCTTTCGTTCATTTGAAGCAGAAGCTTTAAAAAATCGCTCGTCGTTGACCAAGCTCGCTGATGGATTAACAGCTTGGTGTGGCTCAACTCATTTTTTAGTTTTAAATACTCTCATTTTCATCGTCTGGATTGTTGTGAATATCAACATTATTCCTGGAGTCGTCGCAGTTGATCCCTTCCCTTTTGGTCTATTGACGATGGTTGTTTCTCTTGAAGCGATTTTCCTCTCAATCTTTGTCCTGATCACCCAAAATCGTAGTTCATATACCAGTACTATTCGAGATGAAGTTCAACTTCAGGTGAATCTGATTGCCGAGCAAGAAATTACTAAAATATTACAGATCCTTGCTGAGATGAAAAACCATATGGGACTGCAAACTGCAGACCCTGAGTTGACGCGGATGATTAAGAAAATTAACGAGCTAAAGATTCAGCAACAAATCGCTTCGGAAATTGATGCAGCTAGCTCTAACCTGTTACGTGCTTTGAAACAAGACATCCCGCAGATTTTTCGATCACATAAAGAGCAAAAGAAGATGGATGTATAGAAAAAGATACTCTTAGATGCTTTAAGATTGTCAACGATATTCTTTGAGCATCAATGATGAGAGAATCGTTACGTTCTAGACCTCAACAATCACTGGTAAAATCATTGGTTCGCGGCGAATAATCTTATACAACTTTCTGCCGAGCCGTTTCTCCACAGCTCGTTTGAGATCCTCTTCAGTCACAGGGGCGTTAGGTGTACCCATACTTTGGGCTTCGTTGATAATTTCTTTAGTTGTTTGCTTGATATAGTCCACCACTTCGTGAGCTTCTTTCATAAAGACAAAGCCACGAGAAATGACATTGATATTATCCAGATCAAGTTTGTTGGCGGTTTTGGGAATGACTAAAACAATCATTCCTTCTCGCCCTAATGCTTGCCGATCGGATAAAACTGAGCGTCCTACATCCCCCACTCCCAAGCCATCTACATAGCGTGGTTGGAGATTCAAGTGTTCTCCAACTCGTGGTCTACCACTTTCGAACTCAATCACATCACCATAGCCAGGGATCAGCACATCTTCTGCTTGGTATCCCATTTTTTGGCCGACCATCTCAAAGAACTTTTCGCGGTGACGGTCTTGTCCACCCATGGGAAAGAGGTACTTTGGTTTGACTAAAGCAACCATCATCATCTGTTCCATCGCTCCACCATGTCCAGATTCGTGCAGATCGGGAATCACATCAGGATATAAAACGCGGACACCGTTACGACACAGCTCATCAATGGCTTCATAGTAGAGAATCTCATTGCCCGGAATTGCATCTGAAGAAAAGACGACTCGATCTTGAGGTTTAATTTGCAATGCCGGGTGATCACCGTAAATAGCACGGACTAATGACGATCCTTCTTGACCTTGGCTGCCGGCAATTACGATGCAAAGTTCGTTATCTTTATAATCTTGCATCTCTCGTTTATTAACGATCATTTCAGCTGGAATAAATAGTTTTTTGAGTTGGCGGGCTACATCAACGTTTTGCTCAACTGAACGCCCAATAAAGACCACTTTACGACCCAACCTACCAGCAATATTGACAACTTGTTGAATGCGATGAATATGCGAGCTCATCAAGGTGACAATGAACTTCCCTTTGACCTCAATCATCGATTCTTCCAAAGAGGTGTAGGCAGCAGACTCTGACTTTGTCCAGCCTTCTCTTTCCACCCGTAAACAGTCCAACAACATGCAGAGCACCCCTTGCTTACCCAACCGAGAAATAGTATCAAAATCAGGCAAAACTTTATCAATTGGTTGTAGGTCAATCTTGAAGTCTGTCCCGTGGTAAATCAGACCTTCAGGTGTATGAATAGCAAAGTGGCGAGTATCTGGGACTGAGTGCGTCATTGGGAAACCCTCAATTTTAAAGTAGCGACCAATGTTAAAGATTTCATTATCTTTGAAGACAGTCACTTCTCTCTCCAGCTTTGCATCTGCCATGCGATTCCTGGCAAAACCAGCTGTTAAAGCAGCAGCATAGATTGGGAATTCCGGCAGCTCCGGTAAGATGTAAGGAAGCGCTGCAATGTGGTCATCATGACCATGAGTAAGCAACATTCCAGCAATGACTTTGCCCTGTGCGAGTTTCTCCCTAATGTAGGTAATATCAGGGATCATCACATCAACTCCAGGCATTGCGTGGGTAGGAAAACCAATTCCACAGTCTACAATCATCAGTTCGTCTTCGTATTCATAGACAAACATATTTTGGGTGACGTTCCCCATTCCCCCAATTGGAACAATTCGTAGTACTGACATAAAACTCCTTATACGCCTTACTTAGGCAGAATCTGTCTCCGAGAATAATGCGTTTTTGACAGAAGCTTCAAATGCTTGATCTTTCATTTCTTCTTTCAACAAGTCTTGTCCTTTGGTTTTAATCCACTCAATGATTTTCGGAATCTTTTTGAAGTCAGTCACAAATGATTGGGCCATTTGTGGATTCCGCAGGGCTGCAGCTGGGTGATACATCGGCAGGATAAATAGATTGTTGTTGTTCCAATGTACTTTATGCAACCGACCATGTACCTGAGAAATTTTGACTGTTGGTAAAAACTTCGCCATACTGAAGCGACCTAAAGTAATAATCAAGAGTGGCTGAATCACTTCAATTTCTTCATCAAGGTAGGATTTGTACCCGACGATTTCATCTGGCAGTGGATCACGATTGTCAGGTGGACGAATCTTGACAATGTTGGTGATATAGACAGTTTCTCGCGGATAACCAACCTCTGCCAGTGTCTTGACAAAAAATTGACCAGACTTGCCAACAAAGGGTTTGCGTTGGACAGATTCGTAGTACCCTGGTGCTTCTCCAATGAACAAAATTTCAGCCTCCGGATTACCATCTCCTGGGACAGTTTGTTCGCCGGTGTCGCCCAGTGGGAGAACAGGAAGATCTTTTTCTAATCTGTCACGAATTGCTTGGAGGTGCTGTGCTTTATCTTTTGATCGAGTCATGATTCGCGCTCATTTTATCATCATTCAAAGCCAGAGCTCGCTGAGTTACTTAGAATTGTGGCAAGAAAATTTTGGCATTTTCTTGGGTGATAGTTACTTGTGGATAGCCTTTTTCTACCACAATACGCGCAGCTTTGCGCACAACTCCTTGAAGAGTCCGCTGTAATGTACGGATTCCAGCATCGTATCCCAATGGTCTGGTCATCCTTGACCATAAACTGTCTTCTATTATTAATTGTTCAGATCGTAAACCAGCATCTTTAATTAACTGCGGTAAAATATACTTTTGGGCAATCACGATTTTTTCTTGGTCGGTATATGACGGCATGTTAATTCTTTCTAAACGGTCCATCACGGCCGCGGCGATATTCGTCGTATTATTCGCAGTTGCTAAGAAAATAGCGTGCGAAAGATTCACTGGGTAGTCGATATAGTTATCGACAAAGGAATGGTTCTGTGCTGGGTCGAGCAACTCCACTAACACACCCATGATATCCATCCGCGTTTCTTCAGCAGAACGGTCAATCTCATCAAGCAAAATCACTGGGTTACGAACGCCTGCCTGGCAAATACCTTTAATTATCGATCCAGGTTCAGCTTCAAGGTGTAGGCGTGACTGACCACGAAGCTCTTTGGCTGAAGCCATGCCACCAAAGGGAATTCTGATCAGTTTGCGGTTGAGTGCTTCAGCCAGTGAATACGCAAAAGTAGTTTTTCCAGTACCAACTAAACCGACAAGTAATAAAACTGGCGCACGAAAATCAGCAGGATCTTGTTGTTGGCTTTTTAACTTCAGCACAGAGACATACTCAAGAAAGCGATCTTTGACTTCCCGCATTCCATAATGATGTTTTTCAAAGATTTGTTTTGTTAACTCAATATCTAAAGTGTCTTGGCTCTCTTTATCCCAAGGGACTTTTAAGACCCAGTCAATATAACGGGAAACTTTTTCATACTTTTCTTCATACGAACCAAGCTCAACAGATCGCTCCAACGCCACAATATCTTTTGAGACTTTGCGCTGCATTTCAGCAGGAACCATAGTAGCAGTTAAGCGATCTTTTAACTCTTGAATTTCTTGCTGGAGAGTCATTTTGTAGTCGGTCATAACTGGTTACTTACAGGCAAGTCCTTTCGATACAGCAACCCTGTCTTCGCCCCCATTTTTCCAATCACGCTTGCTGCATTTTTGACTCCCCAGACACATGATTCTTCAATGTTTTTTCCCAATATATGTGCTGCGATGTACCCAACTGCGAACGCATCACCAGCACCTGTTTCTTGAACAATTTGTGCAGAAGTCACTGTATATTGATAATCATAATGGTGTTTCATATAGACGTGGCCACCATTTTTGCCATCAGTGATCACCACTTGGTTAATGGTTTCTAGCAGGATTGATTGAACAGGTTCTACAATTGCCCACTCTTCCTTGTTCATCAGCAAAATATCACAGGGGATGTGTTGGGCTTGAATTTTCCCTTCTGCAATGAAATGCAGTTCTTTGTTACCTGGATTCCAGGATAACCCGACTGACGTGCTTCGGACATGATCAAAAAGTTGAAAGAGCAGCTCTGTGTTTGCCGAAACATTTCCTAAGTGAATCCAGCGGGTGTTTTGCAAAAGTTCCCAAGGAATATCGCGTGCTTCTAACATTCCCGATGCACCACGATGC
>CAZKNL010000061.1:0-4683 GCA_964554155.1 uncultured Pseudomonadales bacterium
AAAGTAATATTTCCGGCATCTTCTCTCGTCTCAACTGTGTATAAGTTTTTTAACTGTCCAGACGATTTATCTTGAGCAATCACCAGCGGCATCCAGTCTTTTCTAAATGTAAAGTCATCACGACAGTCCCCAGAGTCTTTGCGTTGGGCAAGTGTGATCTTTAATGTCGATAGTTCAAGTTCTTGGGTTTTGTATTTGTTTTCAAAGTGATCATCCAGGAATTGTTGGAGCTTGAAGTTTTTTGGATCAACTTTAATCAAAGGATTCGAAGGGATAGCTGTTATTCTGCCAAGTGGTAAAGTTAGGTTCTTGAGAGCATGTATAGGTATCTGCAGGTTCATTGCTCACAGTTTTCTTCTTCAAAAATATCTTGGAGGAGGCAATCCCACTCACAGCAATTACTATCACAAAAACGAGAGCGATAAAGATTTTTTTCTTAGGCATGTGAAACCAGGACAATCAGACCAACATCTGAGTAGAATATAAAGTGTATCTTAACTCCTCCTGGAAATTAATTGCAAATGTCTAGTAAAAGCTTCCATTTAAATACGCTTACCATTCTGATCTACTCTAATCCAATGAGCTTCGTTTTTATAGTATTTTTTCCTGAAATCCTTTAAACTATTAAGTTATGGAGACATCAGCAACCTCAGAAGCAGCAGTGACCGCGGCAAAGCAGTTTGACCAAAATCGTCAACGGTTGCTTCCTCCACCACCTTCTACCTTCTGATTCAAGATCAGCAGGACCTGAAATGGATTCATCTGCATCCTTTCAGTCAGAAGCATCCGGCCAATCAGAACAAACAGATGATGCTCAAGCTGAGCAATTCCAATCAGGAAAAATAAAAAATAAAAGTGTCAACGAACAGTTGTATGCCCAAAGACGACAGGAAGAAGATTACAACTTATGTGAAATTCTCGGAATACAACCAGAAACTTTTTTTGCGGATGATATATCGCCGGAAGAGCGAGTAGCTTTAGCAAAAAAGCACTTCAGAGAACGAGCTAAGCAATTTCATCCAGATGCTCATGTTGGTGCTAGTCCTGAGGACCAAAAGAAACTTGCAGATGAGTTTAAAGAGCTCACTACAGCATACGAGCTTCTTGGTAATCCCGACATCATAGAACTTGAGCGAGAGTATTTTGCAACAGAAGAAGTATTGCGTCGAAAACGAGAAGAAAGAGCGCAAAATACTACGACCTATCCACACGCTGACACTACAGCCTCTTCCTATACTGATACTGAAGAAACTATCGACGAAATCACTCAAGAAAGAAGACACGATTCTACTTTCTTCAGAGGAATGACACCTGAAGAAACTGAGGCGTATCTCCAAGAATTAAGTCAACTATTTACTCCTACTGTTGACTATTCAGGTGCTGTGAACAACTATAAATACTTCGATGCATTTCGGCATATGTACACAGATGCACCTCGATGGCAAACTACAGCCACAGGAGAGCGGAGTGCTTTTTCTGATCAAGAACAAGTTCGTTCTACTGCTGAGACACGCAAACAAACTGCTGATGAACTGCGTCGATTGACTGAAGAACTACATAAAGAACATGACATGCCTCGGGGGATGTTTAATATGTATATGCGAGCAGTGGCTGAGTTGGCAAAGGCTGTTGCTGAAAGTGGGAACTCTTTGAGTTCAGAAGACATTCGCGCCAGTCTTGAGTATAAACTTGTGGAACGTTATCAGCGTCTGCTTGATGGCAGGCTGAC
Source organism: uncultured Pseudomonadales bacterium (assembly GCA_964554155.1). Taxonomy (GTDB): domain Bacteria; phylum Patescibacteriota; class Microgenomatia; order UBA1400; family PJMF01; genus UBA924. The sequence continues at coordinate 1,730 of CAZKNL010000061.1, forward strand.
ATTGCGAGAAGTTCTCAATAACTTTCCGCTTGAGTTCTTTGAACTTGATACGGAGAATTATCTAACAGCGCAAATTACAGACCGTTATTCCTTGAGGGATTTTAGCCGGATGAAGGATGAGGAATTTGACCGTTTGTTAAAACAATTTGATGATGAGTTAAGCCTAAAAATCAGAATTCAAACAGGTGCATCTTCACTGCGTAAATTCCCAAGAGTTTAAAAATCTATTCTTCCCAGAAATATGCTCTGTTCTCTCTTCCCCGTCCTTACATTCCTCAACTAATCCTAACTATCTTATACCTCACCTCACCTGCTGGAACTTTCACCACTATTTCCTCTCCGACTTTTTTGCCCATCAGGGCTGCCCCAATTGGGCTGTCGGTTGAGAGCTTTCCATGTAGAGGATCAGACTCATGGATGCTAACAACTATGTAAGACTGCTCTTTTTGCCCATTAGTAATGGTCACCGTACATCCAAAGTCAACTTCGTCATAGCTGGTTTTTCGTTGAATAACTTGACCATTTTTTAAAAGATGCCGTAAACGCCCCAACTCGCGATGAATAGTCCCCAACTCAATTTTGGCATACTTATAGGCACCATTTTCCGACAAGTCACCCATCTCGCGCGCAGTTTGCAAACGCTTCATCACTTCACCACGTTCGTTGGTCAACTTCTGGAAATCATCCTGCAACTTTTGGTAGGCAGCTGGAGTAAAAGGAATTAAGGTGGTCATCATTAGTACATATCCAAAAGTTAGGCCCACAACTTAGACCACAAACATCCCATTTTTATAGATCACTTTCTCCACCCCATTGCTTAACTTTGCTGTCACTGTCCGGTCAGTTGTGGAAATAATATCAGTGTGTTCTGGTGAGTCGTTATAACCAAGCTCTTCCCATTCGGCTTTAGTCAACTTAGCTGCTTCACCACGATAACAATCTTTGTAGGCCATTCCAATTGCCAGGTGCGTATTGCCATAGGGACCACCAATATTTTCGTCAAACAAAGTTTCAGCCATCACGTGAGTAATCCGGGACATTCGTTTGTCGGTCAAAGAGTACTCGCCAATTTTGTCAGCATTTTTACTTTTTAAAAGTTGCTGTAGCAAGGTATTCCCGACTCGTGCATTTGCTTCCACAATCAACCCATCAGCAAACTTCAACGAAATATCACGCAAGACATTCCCATAGCGATAGAGTGGTTGATTAAAACGAATCCAACCTGAGGTCCCATGCCAATTGGGAGAAGTAAAAAGTTCAAAGCTGGGAATGTTTCGGCCACCTCCAGCTTGCCATAAACGATTTGTTCCTAGTTGCACCTTTAAATCTACATCAGTTCCTTTGATTTCCAGCCACTCAATTTCCATCTCATTGAGCTTGTTTTTAATCTCAGCTTGCAGTTGGTTGACTTGTTTCCATTCCGCAATTGGGTCAGCTTTGTCTAAGAAACAGGCTTTGATGATTTGTTGCCAGTATTCTTCCAATGATAAACCGACTTCATCAGCTTTGGCTTGGGTGCCCCAGAGTCCGACGGTCCAGGTCAACTTCCCATTAAGTTCTTTTTTAAATAACCACTGTCGATACTGATCACGCGCATCACGGGCAGTGGTAATTTTTTTGGGATCAACATCCTTCAACTCTTCGGGGTCAACATCAGCAATAATCCCCACTTGATGATCAATCAGATTGGTCAAAGATCGGTAGTATCGACGGGGGAAAAATTTGAGCTGCTTTGGCGTTGCTAAGTTATAAAAATCTTTTTCAATCCCAGTGGGGAGTAAGCGGACCAACGGATAGCCATCAGCTTTGAGCACCTCTTTATGGAGGGCAAAGAGTAAGGGTTTAGCAACATCAGGTACAGCCAATTGAACTACCTCACCTTTTTTGAGACCGTCACCAGAATTGAGCGCAAAGCGAATTAAGACTTGGGCGTACTTTTCTAAAACTTCGGCTGAGGGTTGGTAGGATGTGGACATAAAAGTGAGCCTCGCTTCTTTCTTCTCTCGTTTAGGATGATTGTGTATTCCATTGTTCCAAAAAAGCCTTTAACTTTACAACTGCGCGATGACGGTGACTAAGCTGCGCTTTGATCTGATCTCCCAGTTGGCCGAAGGTTTGGTCGTGCCCTTCAGGAATAAAGATTGGGTCGTATCCGAAACCACTCATTCCGAGTTCTGATTGAGCAATTGTACCAGTCACTTCCCCGTCGAAGAACTGAGTCCCGCCACTACTTGGCAAATAGAGAGCCAGCACCGTCACAAACTTGGCTGTCCTATCAGTTTTTTCCTCAAGCTGTTTTAACAAATACAAATTCCGATCATGATCACTTCCTTCAACCCAACGCTTTGAGTGAATTCCAGGAGCGCCACCCAATGCACTCACTACTAGTCCAGAATCATCAGCCACCGTTGGTAAACCAGTTTGCTCTGAAAATACTTTGGCTTTAAGCTCAGCATTTTCTCGGAAAGTCTGGCCAGTTTCTTCAATGTCAAAATCTGCGGGCACTCCGGTATCTGCAACTGAAATAATTTCTATCTGTGGAAAGTTGAGCTCTGCCCGAATTTCACCCAGCTTGTTGGCATTATTGGTGGCCAACAGAAGCGTTGTCATTTAGCCAGCCTGACCCTGAGCACCGCCAAGTAGTCCCCCCAGACCACCAGTCATTGATTGGAGCTTTTTAGCTGCTAATTCTTGAGACTTTTTGATTGCTCGATTCAAGATATCAATCACTTCTGGACTACTAATTCCTTGAACTGACAGCTGTTTGATTTTTTGATCACCAGAGATGACCACTAGAATATCGCCTTCTTCAATCCGAATCTCTTCGGCAGCCAACTCTTCTTGCATTTGCTTGGCTTGCTTGCGTAATTGGTTCAGATCACCGAGGGCTTTGAATGGATTGACCATAGTTCTCCTTAGATTAGTTTTAATTGTGAGTTACTCGTTCTCGATTT
>CAZKNL010000062.1:0-4495 GCA_964554155.1 uncultured Pseudomonadales bacterium
ACTAAATTCAGTAGAAGATAAATGGATTGTTTAATCTGGGTATCTTGCTCAAAGGTGGTATTGATCTTGCTATAATCTCATGATGGACTCAGCATTTTCAAAAAAAGTAATAACTCTCAGAGGAAACCTTGGTAAAAAATGGTTAGAACAGCTACCTAATACCATTAAATGGTACGAACAAAAATGGCATCTTAAATGTTTTGCGCCTTTTAACCTCAGTTACAACTACGTTGCCCCAGCTGAAACTCAAAACGGAGAGTCAGTAGTTTTAAAAATTGGTTTCCCTGAAAATAATGAGTTTATTCCTGAAATCCAAACTCTCCAACTTTATGATGGCCTTGGGGCAATCAGAATTATTCAAGAAGACAAAGAAAATAGTGTAGTTCTACTAGAAAGAGCGGTACCAGGAACAAGAGTTGGCAATGTTACTCCCGATCGAGAACAAATCTCTATCGTTGCCGATGTCCTAAAAAAGATTCACAAACCAATCACTTCCCAAAGTAAGCTGACTTTGCCTACTTTGTCAGATTGGGCAAAAGCTTTTGATAAATATCGGGCAGTTTATTCACCGAGTTCTGGACCAGTCCCTCAATGGATGTTTGAGCAAGCTGAAGATATGTTTACCCAATATTCCAAAGATAAACGAGAGAAATTTTTACTACACGGAGACCTTCATAATGACAACATTCTGCTTTCACAAAGAGGCTGGCTGGTTATTGATCCCAAAGGGATAATAGGGGAACGAGAGTTTGACGTGGGAACTTATTTAAGGAATCCATACGCTGATTTGCCAGAAGGGAGTAATTACAAAAAAATTGTCACAGACAGAATTTTTCAATTTTCTGATGAACTAGGTTTTGATAAAATCAGAATTCGAGATTGGGCGTTTGCGAATGCTGTGATTTCTCTTCTGTGGTTTTTAGAAGATGAAAAATACGTTAAAGAGATTTATCTGCAAAATGCTGAGTTGATAAACCAAATCACTTTTTAATAAAACTACACCATTTCATTTGGTACTTCTTTAGTTCTTTTCCAAGCAGTAATTTGAGAACTGGTGATAAAATTCCCTGCTCCTGAACGAGACACCTGCACACCAGGAGAAAGAGAAATACTCGTATAAACTGGATGGGTCAACTTTTGGAGAGCATCAGGATAATTTATCAACCAATTACTTTCAAATGGTAAGACTGGTTCTGGACCACGCGCATAGACTAACGGTTGCAAAGTCTGCAAACGAGAAATCACATTCCGATGATTCTGGTTACCACCACCAATTTTTGCAAGATGCAACTCTTCATAAAGTTGCTTAAACTCTTGAGCTTCTTTTTGATTTGCCCCCCATTCAATTAGAAACCTTGTGAACTCTCTTCTGTCTTGGATTGCCACCGCCATTGGTAATTGAGCAAGCGCTCGTTCTACCCCCACTACTTCTAGACGATACCGTGGATCACTTCTGCGGCGAGCCCACACTGCCTCTTGTGCGCCAAAATGTGATTCGAATATCCGGTTAAGTTCTTCCATTGCTATGAAGTAACTCAAACCGAGAATCAGGTGGGTGGAATCTGTTTCTGTCCCTCGTGTGTGAACAGACCAAGAGGCCCAATCCATTTCGTGACCTGGATACGCATCATCTCCGGGATCTACATCGGTTGCTACAAAATCACGTGTGCCCTGTCCGACAACTCGTGGCCGGACTAATTCAAGAATGTCCTGAACTCTTCGACGATTTTCTGAATACATAATTTGTTCTTTTTTGCTGGTTTTATTTGGTAGTATTATATCAAACTCATTCAAAAAACAATCTATTCTTAAGATTTTCTTAAACTTCAACCTTTATAATGCTCTTTTTGTTGTAATCCTCGATGTTCAATCTTTATGTCAAAAACTCAAAAACCTTCGGTTCTTCCCAAAATATTTAAAGTGGTTGCCATTGCCGTTAGTAGTATTCTTTTTTTAGGAATTATCGGGGTTTTATTTATTAAGTTTGACACCCCAGCTGCTGCTGAGTTCACTGACAATGTTTTACGTCCACTGTTTGGTCCTAGCAAAGTGGTTGCTCTCGAGAAGCTTTTCTACAATACCTCAGATACGATTCATCAGATAACTCACAAAAACTCCAATGACCAGGTTCCTGAATTTGTTGACCAAACCAACCCTACCAACCTTTCAAATACTCATCTCAATCTTATTTCTATACAGTCACCAACTGGTTTTACAGCCCAGAGTGGGGAAAATATCTGGAAGAACAGACCCTTGTCCCTCTTCCCAAATCGAGAAGTTATGGCCTACACATATGTCCGTCCTGATAAAGCACGCCCATATGCAAATGTTACATTAGTGCAACTTGATACCCAAGTGTTACGCTTGGGAACCGTTGCTGGCACAAAACAACCTGGTGGACCAGTTGGAATGATTGGTCCTGGCAAGGTGCCTAGTGGGATTACTCAGAGCGGTAACTTAGTTGCCGCATTTGATGGAGGCTTCCAGTACCGTGATGGTGAATATGGCATGATTGTTGGAGACAAGACGTATCTTCCACTCAAACCAGATCTTGCCACCTTAGTGGGCTATACCAATGGCAGCTTGAAGTTAATTAATTATACTGGCCAAAATTTAGGGAAAGATATTGCATTCGTCCGTCAAAATTGCCCAATGTTGATTGATAATGGTGAAATCGGTATTTATCAAGAAAAAAATAAAAAATTGTGGGGGAGAACACTGACTGCTGGAATTTATACTTGGAGATCTGGCCTGGGCATTGATAAGAAAGGGAATCTCATCTACGCCGTGGGAAACAGTCTCACCCCAGAGACATTAGCTATCGCACTCAAAGCTGCTGGTGCGGTCAATGCTATGCAGCTTGATATCAATCCATATTGGGTACGCTTCAATATTTTTGATACAAATGGCCCAGGTACCTACAAGACATCAACTTTAATGAAGAAGATTCAAGATGGCTCAAAGCTTTATCTGAATGGATACACCAAAGACTTTTTCTATGTGTACAAAAAGTAGTACGTTTCTGTAGATATTGTCTTCAGTGTTTCCTAGATAGCTGAAAAATTTCCCCTTGAGCGTTCTTCTTTCTAATCGACCACCATAAAGCTATTCTCATACTCAGCACAACTAGAATAAAGATTGATGTGATCAAACTCAGTGAAGGGAGTGTTTTCATTCCACCAGTAAACCAAGTGATCCAACGTGCGGATTTTAAAAGTACCACATGAAGCAAAATAAAAATCATTGCAATATAGCCAGTCCTAAGAATAGTGCGCCACAGTTTCCCTCCAAGTGCTCTTGCAATAAAGCTGTTTGAGACAACCGCCATCACTGTAAAAATAACCAAAGCAATCAGTCCACTAAATACTGGCCAAATTGTTCCTTTTGCCCAATTCTCAACTTTCAGTAACGACAGAAAAGCTTTCCAAGAAATAACAACGTGAGTTACTCCGAAGGCAAATCCGATTAACCCGAGTTGCTTGCGATAGACAATTTTGCTATCAAAAAAATTCCAGAAATAACAGACACCACTTAAGACCATGGAGAAACCCATCAAAATTATTGCTGTGTCAGCGAGTGACTTATTGAGTGGATTGGGTGTGTGTTGAAACTGGATATACCAATAGGTCAGTCCGAAAATCAGAGCACCTAAAGTTGCTACTCTAAAATAGAGTTGAAGCTCCGTTGGTGGCCTTTTGAAGACTCTTTGTTTTAAAGAGGTTGAGGAAGGAAGGGGAGATTGAGACATAAAGTTACCGTATAAGTGTAATTGAAAACTTATCCAGCATACAATATTTACGAACAGTTAGGTGTAATCTAGATTACTCGGAAGAAATAATTCTTGGTGGCTTTGGTCGAAACTCACTAAATCTCCACCAAGTGGGTTGAAAGCTCAAGATCACAAACGTTGGATCAGTTTGACGAGCTGCTGTTTGAGGGTATTTTTCGATAAAAGAATTCCAAGCACGTTGTGAAGAAGCTTGCTCTTCCAGAATCTGGATAACTCCTTCCACCTGTAAAGTGACAAATTCTTCTTCACTAAAACCAATTACTAGAGAAGCCTTGTCCTGTTTTTTTTCGGAAAGAGCTTGAAGTTTGCGAGTTGTTTTTTCGGTAATAAAGTAAAACTCTAAGAGCTCAAGATCCGCAGAGTAATGCAACGAAGCAGAGTGGGGTGAGCCATCAGACAATAAAGTCGTCAGAACTGAGATCCGATGTTTGTCAACAAAATCAAGCACTTTTTGATCAATCATAAAGCCCCACTGACTGAGTGATACAATTTTCAAGATGAATCATATCAAACTACTTAGCCTTAATGTAGCCCTTTTCCAGGAAAACAACCATAAACTAGCAGCTTTTTTGGCTCAACAACAACCAGATGTCGTATGCCTCCAAGAAGTCTCTCGACGGGTTGAAGCAAAAACCCAGGAAAGTTTCATTTCTCAGAATGCAATTGATGAAGCGACGACTGAACTGCCTTATGCCTTTTTCGCTC
>CAZKNL010000063.1:0-4399 GCA_964554155.1 uncultured Pseudomonadales bacterium
GCTGACTGCTTGCTGCAACATGGTTTAGAAACAACCTTCATCAACGCTCAACCAAACCTTTTTTCACGACAAGTCTGGAACGGATTATTTTTGCAAGATTACCCGAAAACTGATGAAAACAAACTTCCCACACTCAACGAAGTCGAACGAGTGATTGCCAAAGGAGTTTTTCTGCGTCGCCTGTTGCCATCGACCAAAATCATCGACCAAGAATTAGAAAATGATCGGCCAGTGATTATTTCGTATAATCCCGCACTGGTTGATTCGCTCCAACCACAAGGCGTTTCCCAAGGAATTGTGTCGTATGGAGATGATGAGCACTACTTACTTTTTGAACCAAACTTAGAAAATCGAATCACCCAACATAATAAACAAACAGTCCTCTACGCGATCAATGAAGTCGTTAGTTTTGATCCGACAGCTCGTTCGATTATTTTATGTAAAGAAAAAACACCAGCACCAACGGCCCCACCAGGACCATTGCCAGAAATATGATCAAAAATATGAAATGCCTTCGATTACTGAGCATTTTTGTAAGCCTGCTTCTTTTCGTAGGAATACTGTTGGGCTGTCCGTCCCAAGTTCAGGCTGACGGCGACAATCAACTCCTCACCTCCATGGGTGTTGCTAAACCTGAGTACTATCGCGGCAAAGTGATTCGGATTGTTTCCGAACAACGCATCCCCGACGGTGACCAAACCTACTATGCTCAAGTGTTGAAAGTCCGACGACAAGACAATGGAGAAGAAGTGCAGGTCCAAGCGGGCAGTGAGTTTCAACCACTAAACGAACGGCAACGTCTCAGAATCGGAACAGAAGTCATTCTTGGTTACCAACAAGTTAGCCCAGGAGAAAAACAGTATGTTTTGGCAGATATTTATCGGTTACCAGTTTTAGTTTGGTTAAGTATTGGTTTCTTTGGATTGGTGATTTTGATTGCTCGTAGACAAGGATTTTTTTCGATCGTGGGAATGGCACTCAGTTTGCTTGTCTTGACTTACCAAATCGTTCCCCAAATTTTAGCTGGCCAAAACCCAATTTTAGTCAGTTTAATTGGCTGCGGCGTCGTGGCTACTTTAACAATTTACCTATGTCACGGTGTGTCGCGCCAAAGCCATATTGCTCTGGTCTCAATGTTTCTAACCTTGTTTGCGGTCAGTATTTTGTCGTATATCTCTGTACACTTGGCCCACTTAGTCGGACTAGGATCAGAAGAAGCCTACTACTTACAGTTTGGACCATCAGCTCGCTTAAATTTGCAGGGTCTGTTGCTGGGTGGGATTATGTTAGGAACATTGGGTGTATTAGATGATATTGCTATTGCACAGATATCAGTTGTTTCTCAACTGAAAGAAGTCAAACCAGATATTGATTTTGGTGAGCTGTATAACCGCAGTTTGGCAGTTGGCAAAGATCATGTCGCTTCATTGGTCAATACTTTGATCTTGGCATACGCGGGCAGTAGCTTGCCACTCTTTTTACTTTTCACACTCAGTCAAACTCAACCAGCCTGGGTAGCTATTAACAGCGAGATGATCGCAGAAGAAATTGTGCGAACTTTAATTGGCTCGATCGGTTTAGTGTTGGCTGTTCCACTGGCAACGATGGCAGCGTCCTACTTTGCGATTAACTTCCCTCAAGCAAAAACTGCTGGCCAGCGCAATCCTCACGCGGATCATCACCATTGACTTGCAGATTGTTCTTGATCCTGCCTACAATTACAAGATGCCCATCTACATTAATCAGAACGTCTATCCTGGTGAATTCTTGCTTCATAAAAAATACGCGGCCACTGAGACAGTTTTGGATTTAATCTGGACACATTCCAACATTATTGTGGACGTTGCGCTCTACCTACTCGACCACTACAACTTTGATAAAACTGAGTTAGTTCGTGAAGTGGTCATTCAAGCTGCCCTGCTGCACGAAGTTGGCACATATGCTTGTGGTGGTTTTGAGTGGGTCCCTGGCCAACCTCCTTCAAATCGTCCCTATATTCAGCACGGAATTATTGGCGCCTGGATTTTGCAACAAGAAGGATATGCCCCACCAGTTGTCCAAGCAGCGTTTTGCCACATTGGGATGGGACTAACTGCCGAGGATATCCGCTCTCACGGACTGGACCTCCCAGAAGTTGATATGTTTCCACAAACCATGTTGCAGAAGTTTATGACGTATGTTTCGAAATTTCATAGTAAAGCTCCCAAGTTTCGCACCAGCGAAGAAATTAAAGATTCGCTCGGAAAGTTCAGTCCCGAAAAAACTGCCCTTTTCGAAGAGCTGGAAAAAACGTTTGGGGCAGTTGATCTGAGAGAAATTCAAGAAAAATATAGCGAATGGGAAAAAGGCTTTACTTTCCGCGTTCAAGCGTTGAGCCAGGCTCAAAAACCACTCAACTTTAACCCAGCAGGGATTACTTCGGCAGCGGGGTAAAAAATTACCTCTTCTCTGCCAACTTCTTTTCTGCAGCTCTTTTAATCACCTCTTGATACGCTCGATATTGAGCAGTTGGTTGGCCGTTACGATCAATAAACGAAAACCCAGAAAATGGTCCTGGGTCACCCTGCAAAGTAAATGGGGTAGCCGCAATGACTCGTTCATCAGACCAAATATTATCCACAGTGTATTGATAGTAAGAGGTTAGCCATCGATGGGTAGCAGGCGTGTCATTCCACCCAGTTTCAGTAATAAAAGTTTGGTAGTCTTTGCCAGTTTTTTCTTTCAAAAAAACCAGTTCATGAACAAAGCCACGCATCGAGCGTTGATCTGTTTTCTCCGGCGAGGAACTAAAACCAGGGTTAGGGTAGGAGTGAGAGTTCCAGTAGTCTACATTGGCGAAAATTTGTGGGTCGTAGGCTAACATTTCATTCAAGTACTGAAATGCTTCGCGAGTTCCACCACCAGAAGAAGCAGCTAAGTCCATTGCTGCAGGGAGCACTTGATAGTTCAAATCTTCTGAGTGGGCCCAGTCAGCCGTAAAACGTAGAGTATCGGTATACTGTTGCGGATCAACCCGACCACCCCATTCCTTGGCGTGGTTAACTTCATTAAAGGCAATGATGTATTTCTTGTCAGTTGGCCACTCAAGTTTGCTGAGAAACTCGAAGTACGCCACAATGTTTCGTTTAGTAGGGACTTGCCAGGCACCTCTTTCAAACTTGGTCATCAAGCGGACAATCGGGATGATTTTCTTCTCTTTAGCCTTGTGGAAAAAATCTTGCCACTCTGATTCTTTCTTGAGGTCCTCGAGAGTCAACGGCACTGTGACATAGTGCCATTCTTGGCTTGCTGATGGTTCGAGCAAGGTAACAGCCTGGTCAAGCTCACTAGGATTGAGTAAGTGAATACCAAAGACCGAGTTTTCCCTGGCATAAACAGGCTGAAAAGGCATAAATACGGCACTTCCCCCAATAATCAGGGAAAGCAAGATCTTTGCCAAAGACTTACGGTAGTTTTCCAGATCTGTAAATAAAGTCATTTATTATTATAGGATAACACAAAAAGGGCGTTTCGTCGACCTGAATGTACCAGTAGTGTATACTGCAGACCGATGAAAAATAGTTTCATCATCTTTGTCTGGTTCGCCTGTTGTATCAGTAGTGTCATTTCAGGCGTAATTACCTATTATCTAATAGCAACGCAAGACGTTCCGTTTTTGAATGTCACTGATGCAGCAGAGCAACGGTTAACCTCTCCAGGGCAAGCGTTGACTGAAGTTGGCCAAGTTCAAGGTATTCAAACGACACTTGAGATAAACGACGCTCGTCCCCAATTAGTCACTAACTTTTTATCTCGCCATGAATCTCCACTGCAACCAGCTGACAAGTATGGCAAGTTTTTGGTTGATATCGCCGACAAATATCAAATTGACTTCCGCTTGTTGCCAGCGATTGCCATGCAAGAGAGTAATCTGTGCAAAAGCATCCCAGATGGGACTCATAACTGCTTAGGATTTGGCATCAACTCTCGAGGAACTCTAGGCTTTGATAGCTACGAGGAGGCATTCGAGGCAGCTGCCAAAACCCTCAAGAAAAACTACATTGACCAGGGGAGAACTACCCCAGAAGAAATCATGAAAAAGTATACTCCCTCAAGTAATGGCAGCTGGGCCGTCTCAGTCAATCAATGGATGGCAGAGATGCGTTACGATGATCGCCAACTTGGTCGGGAACTGCGTCAACCAGGGGCGAATGTCCTCGAGTTTGCTCACCCCTGAGCCTTAATCAATTTTTACACACGCATTACTCCTATTATTCACTTTTCTTTGATATAGAATGCTTCGATTTGTTTAATATTGACATATTTATAGGCTTCTGCTACTATGTCTAACTAGATCAGAAGGTACTCCTCACCGGACTCTTTCTGATACCAAAGACCCCCTCGACAGAGGGGTTTTTTG
>CAZKNL010000064.1:0-4088 GCA_964554155.1 uncultured Pseudomonadales bacterium
TTGTGAGTTATTCGTTCTCGATTCTACTATAAGAGCCCTTATAAGAACACCTCTTGAGCTAGTTGGACAAATTGATCATTATCCTTGCTCGGAACTGTAATGGTGGACAGGGACTCAGCCAGTTGACCACTCTGCGCAAGCTGGAACTCAAACCGGACGGCTTGACCAACCACAAGCGCGCTTGATTCTTCTAAAAGTCGTAAGAACTTTGACTGACGGAGTTGATCACGATGAAATTGATAAAAGACTTCTACACAGACCGAACCAGCTGCCGTTAAAGAAGGCCGTGCCGAACGGAGTAATGCAGCTAATGAAGAGTTGTGTTGTTGAACCACCACAATAAAGTCGGCCCATTTTTCAATGAATGTCATTGACAGGCTCGAGTCCGCGATCGGGACAACTTGATCACCAGCCAGTACTTTATCGGCTTGTGGAGGAGTGACAACAAAACTACTGGTTTTGGGAGAAGTAGACGCACTCGAAGAACTTTTGGCAGCTGTTACCGAGCTGTTTTCTTCACTCAAACCGCCGCCAGACCCGTTCCCATTTTTCTTTTCTTGAGCCCGGAAAACCAACTCTAACGCTTTCAACTCAATTGGTAACAATGGAATCGGGGTAAATTGATTGATCTCAATGCTAGAAAAATGGGTCAACAGAAATTGGCTGATCTTTTTTGAATACTTGGCTTCAGCAGGTGAAATAATGGCTGTCATCAAGTCCTGATGGAGAACTGTTAAAAGTGTTTGCAGAAATTGTTTCTGATCTGTCCCACTCGCCCGCAGTTGTTCAAAAACACTAACTACTTCTCGTTCGTTTTTACTGGTAATTGCTCCGATGAGTTGATGAATGATTGCGGTCGGCGTGGCATGTAAAAAGGTCTGAACATGTTCAGCAGTAATTTTCTTGACCCCAGCTGCGACTGTCTCTAAAACCTTGACTGCATCACGGAAACTGCCATCGGCTGCCTGGGTGATCGCAGTCAGAGCTGCTGGTTCAATCTCCAACTTTTGATCTTTGATAATTGGCTGCAAAGCTGCTTTCATCTCATCTTCAGAAGCTTTGCTGAAATGAATAACCGTGCACCGAGAAGCAATGGTGGCTGGGACTTTTTGTTCTTCAGTCGTGGCCAAGATAAAGACGACATCGGACGGTGGTTCTTCCAATAACTTTAACAAGGCGTTAAATGCCTCAGTCGTCAGCATGTGAACTTCATCAAGAATAAAGACAAGCGTCTTTCCTTCTTGGGGCGGCAAGTAAGCCTGCTCTTTTAAGGCCCGCACATCATCAATTCCGCGATGACTGGCTGCATCAAGCTCATGAACTGCCAAAGAACTGCCTTGAATAATTCGTTGAACAAGTTCATCTTTTTGGTTGGGCTCTGTGAAAGGTGGGCCCTTGGCATTTACCGGGTCATTTAACATTGCGGCAATGATCCGAGCAGTAGAAGTTTTGCCTGCTCCCCGTGGACCAGTCAGTAACAATGCATGGGGAAAGGTCTTGCCCGCCACCAACTTTTCCAACTGCTGTCGAACAGCAATCAGATGTAAACCAGAGATCGTAGTTGGCCGATATTGGCGATACCAAGACATACTTTTACTCCGCGTATTCCTTCATCTACTCCGCGTGGTGATACCCTAATAAATGCATTACACCATGTTCTACGAAAAAAGCTATCTGATCGTCAACTTTCTTCCCAAATCGCTGCGCATTTGTGACAGCTGCTGGAAAGCTGACCACCACATCACCTAAATGCGGTGGCATTCCTTCTGGTAGTGGGAAGTCATGATGCTTATCTCTTTCATGTTGGGGAAAAGATAAAACATCGGTGGCCCCTTCATGCTTTAACTTCGACTCATTTAAGGCTTTAATTTTACGGGTACCGACGATCGAGATATCAAGTTGGGCAGCAGTGATTTTATTTTCTGTTAAAACTTGAACAGCGCGTTGGCGAATTTTTTTGCGATCAACTGGATAGCGCGACTGGACAAATAAGTTAATGAGAATCATAGCGCAGATCAAGAGGTCCAAGTTGGACTTGATTCATTGGGTCATTAATAAAAAACAGTAACACGTGGCCGCGAGTTTTTGCAGACCAAATCTTCCCGTCTTGAATCGTTTCCGGTGAACCAGCAAATTGATAATGAACCCATTCTGACGGTCCAAGGTCACCAATACAACCGACAACTGCTCGTTCTTCCGTTGGGTTAATCAAAACCATTTTGCGAAAACGCAACCAATTTTTCAATAACGTTGGCGAACTTTGCCAAGAAGAAGTGAACTGGGCTTGGACGGCAAAGCAGTACTGTTCTTGGAGCACACCAGTCGGAGTAAGCTGACCAAGCTCAGTAAACCAACCAAACCCACCACGCACCTGACGAATCCCAGCCATATGACAACGTTCATGATTGACCAACGTATCGGTGGGATGTCGCCGCAGATGAGGCATGGCTTGCATCACCCCAATTGAGTGGGGCAAGCGAGTCCCTTCAAGCTCTGCAGAAATCTCAAAACCAAATAAGTCGGTCAGTTGCTGTTCAAGATAAAGCTCTTCTTGTTTTGGCAAATGCCCGGCTGGTTCTTGAACCATTCGTGACATTTTTTCCATCACTGCAGCATGTTCTTCTTTACTGAGTTCCGCATACAGTGCTTGGAGTTGGGCTGGGGGCAGGGCCGGCGTACTCATGATTCGTTTAGTCTACACAGTTTTTTGATCACTGAGGAGGGTCTGCGCAGTCTGCAACCGCCCAAGTGTCAGCTCTTTTCCTAAGACTGCCATTGTTTCAAACAGCGGTGGCGTTGCTTCTCGTCCAGTTAGGACAAGACGTAGCATCATGAAGTATTGGTTTTTTTTATAGCTGTGTTGTTCTTGGAGCCCTCGAATAGTTTTTTCTAATACCTCAGCCTGCCAATCTGAGATAGCTTCTAATGCCGTCAACGTTTCGCTTAATTGTTGAGTGACTTCTGCTGCGGTTGATTTCCGCATCAATAGTTGAGTTGGGACCTCAATCTCTCGATAGAAAAAACTGGTCAAGTCATCAATATCTTTCAGGGTGACTAAACGTTCAAGCACTAATGGTAAAAATTGATCGATTCGCGTTTTGGGAAAGTCTGCGGGCAAGTAGGGATCTAGTCTCTTCTTCAAATCATCAGTCGCCAGTTTGCGAATGTAGATCCCATTCATCCAGTCCAGTTTCTTGCTATCAAAAACCGGTCCGGTTTTCTGAATGCGATCGAGTGACATGACTTCCAAAAATTCTTCAAAAGAAAAAATCTCTGCGCGATTTGGGTGCGACCACCCCAGTAATGCAATAAAGTTCAGGAGCGCCTCAGGTAAATATCCTTTGTCACGGTAACTCAAAATCGAGACATCATTTTTCCGTTTCGACAGTTTGCTTTTATCGGCATTGCGAATCAACGGCATGTGGGCAAAGACTGGTGGCTGCCAGCCAAAGTATTGATAAAGCAATAGATGTTTGGGGGTACTACTAATCCACTCTTCACCACGTAACACATGGGTAATTTCCATCAAGTGATCATCAACAACAACTGCGAAGTGATAGGTGGGAAACCCATCGGACTTCAAGAGCACTTGATCATCAATATTTTCTGCTAAAAACTCAACCGTGCCGCGGATCGCGTCTTCCCAGCTTACTGTTCCCTCGTCTGGTACTTTCAGCCGAATCACAGACGAGACTCCATCGTTCAGTTTTTGGTTGACTTCTGCTTCAGAGAGATGACGACAGTGGCGGTCATACTTTGGCAGTTGACCAGCTTTTTGTTGTTGATCGCGCATTTCTTTCAGCCGTTCTGGCGTACAAAAACAGTAGTAGGCATGACCCTTGGCCAGCAACTGATCAATGTACTCATGGTAAATATTTAATCGTTCTGATTGCCGATATGGACCGAATGGCCCACCTTTCTGCCCACCCTCATCGTACTCAATTCCTAACCAAGAAAAAGCTTCATAAATTTTCTCTTCGGCGCCCTCGACAAAACGACTGCGATCAGTATCCTCAATCCGAACCACAAACTGTCCTCCAGTTTGCCGAGCCAGTGCCAAATCAAACATCGACATCCAGGCAGTCCCA
>CAZKNL010000065.1:0-3899 GCA_964554155.1 uncultured Pseudomonadales bacterium
CTATTTCGGAAGTCTGACGTAGTCGCTGACAGAGCTTGGCCAACTGGGCTGTACTGGTAGGAATACCACTACCAACAACGAATGTTCCTTGACATTGGTGATCCATGACGGCCGCATTCGCAGCAATAATATCTGAGACGTGAACGTAGTCACGCTGATGTGTCCCATCACCAAAAACGGTTAGGGGGTGTTCATGACACAGCGCGTCAACGAACTTTGCGATCACGCCTGCCTCGCCTGAACTTGATTGACGTGGACCGTAAACGTTGCCATAGCGAAGAATCGTTGTGGTGACATCGCTTACTTTGTGATACCAATCCAAGTATTCTTCCGCAGATGTTTTTGAGAAACCATACGGGGAGTTTGGTGCGACGCGTGAATGTTCTGAGAATGGTGGCAACTTACTTCCAGCATACACTGCTGACGTAGATGAAAAGATAATTTGCTGTGGCTGGTAATGATGTTTCTGTTGCGTAAACAAGCAGGCCTGGATAAGACTAACTGTTGAAAGTAAGTTGTCTTTAGCATCACCAACCGGATCTACAAAAGCTTCTCTGAGCTTTGTGTGACCCGCAAAATGGTAAATTACTTTAGGCTTGTGAAGCAATAATATTTTGCTTAATTGAGTAGTTTTATTAAGGTCAAGCTCAATGAACTCGACACCCGAAGAAACCCACTCTCTGCTCCCCGTAGAAAGGTTGTCAACAACGACGACATTTACCTTTTTGGTTCTCCAATAGTCCACCATATGAGAGCCTATAAACCCTGCTCCACCCGCAATCAGAACTGTGTCACCGACTTTTTTCATACTTACTTCCAAGTCTTTCGATATGCGGCAACTACTTCCTTCCCGCCATCCATACGTACCTTACCTTTTTCCAACCAAATAAATCGCTGGTAGTGTGGCTCTATGAACTCCATCACATGACTGACAGTGATAATTGTTTTGTGCTGTTTGAAAAACTCCTGAATTCTGTCGAAACATTTTTTTTGAAAGTTTGCATCGCCGGTGGCAATCATTTCGTCTAGAACCAAAATGTCTGGATCTGCATGAACAGCAATGGCAAAACCAAGTCGCAGCTTCATCCCTTCGGAATAGGTAAAAAGTGGCGAGTCAATAAACTTTCCGATGTCCGCGAAGCGAATAATATCAGGCATTTGCTTTTGAATCTCCGCACGACTCATGCCAACAATCAGCCCATTTAACGAAATGTTCTCGTACCCGTTCAATTCCGGATGAAAACCAGCTTCAAGGTCAATCAAAGAAACAACCCGACCCATCACCTTTAGATCGCCCTGCGTTTCTTTGGTTACTCCGCAAATGAGCTTAAGCAATGTTGTTTTCCCAGATCCATTTTTACCGATGATTGCAACTTTTTGACCTTTGGGAATGCTTAAGTCAATGTTATCGATAGCCAAGAACTCTTCTTTACTGGATTTGCCAAAAAACTTCTCGACAAAAGTCGGTTTTTCGTGATGAAGGACGTATTTTTTTTTAAGTCCGCGTAGTGAAATAGCCAATGGACCAATATGTTCAGTGCGCACGACCTTTGCTGACTTCGTTACTTTAGTTTGCTTTTTTTTCTTCGTCAAAGACGTTGGCTTTGTGCCAGATTTTGTAGCGGCCTTGGTGCTGATTTTTTTGGTGACGATTTTTTTTGTTTTTGACATCTTTTATACCCAATCGTCAAAGTATGGTGCTTCGCGCATAAATACCCAGCACCCTAAAAGGAAAAATACAAAGGATAAAAACACGTCCAGTACGACGAGCTGTGGCTCGTAGACCGGTTGCTTTAACAAAATAGCGTGGAACATTTCTAAGAGTCCAGTCATTGGATTAAGGTACAGCATCGAGCTAAATAAATCCGGCAGAAGTTGCAACGTATAGACAATTGGCGTCGCATAAAACCAGAGTGGCAAGATTGCTTGTACCAAGAAATTAACGTCGCGATACTTGACGTTCAGCGCCGCAAACAACAGCGAGAAACCGGTAGTTAGCATCGTCAACCAACCAATCAGCGGTAACGTCCAAAGAATGTCCAGTAAATATCTTGAAAGTTGAAGCACAGAGTAATGGTCAAAGAAGATCTTATCTCCAACTAAAACTGCGAGTAACAACACCCATGCTACGAGCAAGTGAAACAAGTTGGAGAACACGACTGCAATCACGATGGACTCTCGAGGGAAGTTTGATTTTTTGATCATCGAACGCTCATTAATGATAATTGAAGCGTTTTTGGCAACTGAATAAGAAAAAAAATTCCAAGGTAAAAGTCCAGTGAACAAAAACAAGTAATAGTTATCCACCTTGACCGGCACAAAAAATTGAAAAATGAGCCCAATAATGAGCATCTGTAGAAGTGGATTTAAAAAGATCCAAAGAAATCCAAGAATCGCTTTTTTGTAACGAGCCTTGATTTCTTTAATCGTCATTGCCCACACAAACTCGAACCAATATCGATCTAGAAAGTGATGTTGCATATTCACCAAGTACAAGGCAGGCACTTTGTCAGTCACGAATGTACTGCATCATTCTTGAAATGTCGATGGTATCTCTCAAGAGGTAGTAAGTTTCAACTTCACGCCAAGATTTTCTAACAGGTCTGCGGGCGCACCATGTTGTTGTGCGTACGTTTTGAACTGGACTTGAACTTCTGGACTTAAATACTCAAATTGAGAAAGAGCTTCTGCAGTTTCACGAAGTTCTCCGGGAAACACAACCCACTTATCAGTTTCCATCGCAAAAAACTCAGGACGGAATGAGGCTTTTGGCTTCACAACTAATACGGCCGTTGTTAATGATGCTGGCTTGGATTGCTGTAGGTATTCCACAACCAGCTTCAAAGTATCACCGCTGTCACAAATTTCATCTAAAATGACAACATTTTTCCCTTGAATATCAATTGAAATTTCCTGAGAGATAAAAGGCTGTTTCACTTGCTGCAAGTCCTGGTATGAACTGACCACAACTGTTCCGATTGGAACTTTTAAAGCGTCCGACAATATCTTTGACATGACTGCCCCACCTCGTTGAACTGAGATCAGGTAATCAATTTTCCTGCCTTCAAAATGCGGCTGCAGTTTCATTACAAGATCAAAACAATAAACAGAGAACTGCTCAAAACTGAGAAACAGAAACTCGGGCATACATTTCCTTACTTGGACTCTAATTGATGGAATAACTCTAACGCATTTGCGATAGCTTGATCCATATTAAAGTATTTGTAGTTCGCTAAGCGACCGACAAAGTAAATGCCTTTCGCGGTCAGTTCATCAGCGGAGTGTTTGTAAGCTTCATACAGACGTTGATTCTTTCCAGTGGGTACTGGGTAGTATGGTTCACCAATACTCGAGCTGTATTCATGCACAACCACAGTACGATTGTGATTCGCGGCATTTGGATCTACAGCTCTGGTGAAGTGCTTGTACTCTATAGAACGGGTGAACGGAGTTTTAAGGCTAGGATGATTGAGGACCGGGACAGGCTGCCAAAATGTTTTTGCCGAACTCGTTTTATGCCAGACCTCTTCAAAGCGAAGCGAGCGATACTCTAAAGTTTCACCAAGCTGTTTCTGAAATTCAAAAAACTGATCGATTGGACCCGTATAAAAAATCTTTTCAAATGGCTTTCGTTTTTCTAGCTGTTCTTTCACGTCAAAGTAGTCTGTTTCTAATAACACTTTGATATTTGGGTGAAGCAGCAGTTTTTCGAAAAAGGGCGTGTAACCGTGCCTAGGTAAACATTGATATTTGTCTGTAAAGTAACGATCATCACTGTTAAAGCGAAGTGGAATCCTTGCCACAACTGATGCGTCAAGCTCTCGCGGATGTTTTTCCCACTGTTTTTGGGTGTAGGTCAAAAACATCTTCTCGTACAACATTTTGCCAAAACGAGCCAA
>CAZKNL010000066.1:0-3857 GCA_964554155.1 uncultured Pseudomonadales bacterium
AAAAGTTGTTTTTGTTCATTTAGGAAAGAGTATGACGACAAAAAAGTCCAAGTAGAGTCCAGTGGAAAAGTTTACGGTTACGATACAAGCTCACTCGAACCAACCTGGAATGTCCAGCTCGAATTTTCACCCAAAAAGTGTTTCTTCGATCAAGAGTCTGGATTCTATATATCTTCTGACGCAGGACAGCTTGCCAAAGTAAACCTTGTTATGCATAAACTGGCCTGGCAAAACAAACAAGCTGCGAAAATTCTCTCAATCGCCGCAGCGCAAAAACCTCAATATATCCAGCAGAAAGACACTAAAAAGTATTATTACACTGACATGATCTTTGTCAGTAACGAACGTCAACAGTTCTCAAGAATTAGCGACAGGACTGGAGAAACATTATGGTCGTTCAAAACCGATGGATCATTATATGTACCACCTTTGCTTCATTCCAACCAGCTTTTCATCGCCAGCACCAATGGTGGAATGTATCGCCTCAACGCTACCAACGGTAGGCCAGACTTTTTAAATAACTCTTCTCAAATCAAAATAAAGCCGCTCCTTTCCACCGTTAATGCTGGGCAAATTTACGAACTCAGCATTACTGCTCCAAGCGACAAATATATTAATCCTTATACTGCAGTCGAGGTATCTGCAGAGTTCACTGGTGAGGGAAGCAGAAATCTTCCCATTCAAGGGTTTTACTATAACTCCAACGAGTGGCGTATTCGCTTTAATCCTCCTACTAAGGGCACTTGGACATGGAAAGTTGTCTGGAAAGATGCTTTTCAAACAAAAGAATTCACCGGTACTTTTGTGAGTAACAGAACATACTCACCGACTCACCAGGCAGCAAATTCAACCTGGTTAACAAGAGACGATACCACGATTCAATCTACTATTGGAATAAATGATTGCTTCATCGATTCTAATCGAGACGGCTCACCATTAAACGACTTTTACACCCAAGCTGGAGACCAGCTCGTAGCGACAACTTCAGGGGACATTCCGGAAACACTCGCCTTCAATAAGAACCCCCTCACTCTGGATAGTTACCTGGACACCTACAGGCCAGGATTTAACATGTTTCGCGAAGGAATGAGTAATTGCTCACCACCACTCTTCTATGGCGAAAACTTTCTCTACTCTCGCTACCTATCACTAGAGGGGAGTTACTTTGACCAAATTAACCAATCACTTTATAAGCGAGGCTACACCGTTTGGTTTACAATGTTTGGTTTCTCGCTTCCATTTAATGATGGTGCGCAGTATGCAGATCAACGCATCGCGCTCGAAAATTATGTCAAATACGTTATTGCTCGGTATGGAGCATACGTTGATATATGGGAAATTGGCAATGAAGCAGTCGCGAGTGACGAATACGTGCAATTAATTGCTCAGCTCATTCATAAAAATGACTATCTCCACCGGCTGGTTACAGTAAGCTGGGACAAACCTGAATTGAAAGAGATTTCACTCATTGCACCGCACTGGTACCAAACGGAAAGTGACAATAAATCAGACTCCGTCACAACTGAACAAATTAATAAGTACAAGACATTCAAGAAACCAATCCTTTTTGGCGAACAAGGTAACCAAAACGTAAACTGGGATCCAACTTCTGCAGACAGAATGCGAGTTCGTGTTTGGACTGCGTTTTTTCACCGTGCTGGATTAGTATTTTGGAATCAATCTGATTCCAAAAATCACTACAACCCTACCTTTGAAAATAGCAACATTTACCTGGGCGAGAATGAAAGGTCATACGCATCAAACTTCCTTGATTTGACTCGGAATCTTCCTGTTGATTTAGTTCCAGGCAATGAGCCGAATCAGGCTGATTTGGTTCGTTCATATCTATTGCAAGACTCCACTATGATATTGCAGTATTCATTCAATGCAGAATTTACTGAACGTACTACAACCACACTGAAAAATTCTTTGGCTCAACCTGCCTATGTTGATTGGTTCGACCCGGTTACTGGCAAATTCATTCAGCGTGACCGTGTGGCTGCGGGTGACACAATTACATCGCCACCATTTGCAAGAGATCTTTTTGCAAAACTAAGAGAGGTATCTGCCGTCCCAAATTAAATTTATCTTTGTAGTCGCTCGAAATTTAATAATCCTAAAAATAGTGACGAAAAAATAATTTGAACTCCAAGAATAACAAATGTAATTCCAGGAATGAAAAGACGCATTGTTTCCTCAGGATGGAGATTTCCAAATTGCGCAGCTGCCCACACACGAAGCGTCCAAATGCAAAAAGCGAACCCAACTCCAAAAATGACGCCGCCAATAAGCATCATAAATTCCAAGTTGAATTTGCTTGATTTTTCAATAAATAATGACGATTTAATTGGTAACTTCATTCGTTTTGCAAAAACGTTTACACATAATGACCAATGAAATAATTGATATCCAAGAATCAACAACGCGCCCGCCACGAGCATCGTATGGATGCCCAATGACACTCTCCCCAAATGTAAACTTTCTAAGACCATCCATAAAAGTAACACCAAAGAGACTCCGAGAATGAGCAGTGCTGGAAAGAAAAACAACCAGTTCGGTGCAAATAGCATCAAAAAACGAAGATGTCTCCAGCCGTCTCTGAACGTTCTAATATGTGGTTTATGAGTTCGACCGTCTTGTCGATATAGAGTGGGAACTTCTGCAATTTTAAAGTGCAGCAATCTAGCCCGTACAATCATTTCTGAGGCGAATTCCATCCCCACGCTTTGCAAGCAAAGCTCAAAAAAAACAGATTTTTTGAGACTTCTTACCCCAGAGTGATAATCACCGATTTTCGTTCCAAAAAATAAGTTAGCGATCCATGTCAAAGCTGGGTTTCCAATGTATTGGTGCAACCATGGCATAGCACCAGCTTGGATTCCCCCAAGAAATCGGTTTCCTATTACCACATCGTTTCCACGCTTTAGTGCATTTAAAAATGGAGTTAGATGACGTAAATCGTAACTTAAATCTGCATCGGCGATGATTAAATATTTTCCCTTCGCTTCTCTGAGCCCACGAAAGATAGCTGCTCCATACCCTCGTCGTGATTCATGAATAACTCGTGCTCCAGCTGCTTTCGCTATTTTTGCTGATCCATCAGTGCTTCCATTATCAACGACTATGACCTCACCACGCTTAGTACCTATCCACTTTTCCGCTTCACGGACGCATTTGCCAACCGTTTCGGCCTCATTTAAGCACGGAAGAATCACGCTCACTTCTAGTGAGCGAGCAACCCTTGGCTTGTTCACCTTTCCTTCTTCAGCTGTTCGTAGTTTCTTTGATCGAGTCATTGCGATATAACTGCTTTAAAAGATATCAAATCACACTCTCTTTATAGCTTGCCCACACTAGAATGCAACCGAAGAAGTCAATTATTTGGCCTAAAATTCCTGGATGGGTTTATCCAACAGTCATTATTGTCATAGCCACTTTTCTCTGTCTCGTAAAGCTTTGGCTGGTAGATGCACAAGATCTCACTTTCCAAGGTGTGAATAAATATGACGACATGCTTTTTATTGAACTAGCAACGAACATTAAAGACACTGGTTGGCTTGGACCATATACGTATCGCACCTTAGCAAAAGGACCTTTTTATCCAATTTTTCTTGCTGTAAATTCCTCACTTGGACTTCCCCTTCTTCTCTCTCAAAATCTATTACATTTACTTTCCCGCTGCTCAAGCTGATAATATTTGAATAGATTTCAGGATTTCGATTTCCAATTTTCTAAATGAGAGGGTAACTAGTGGCTACAAAAACTTCAAGTGCATCAAATAGCAAAACGAATGGTGATTATTCAGCAGATCAGATTCAGGTCCTTGAGGGCTTGGAGCCAGTCCGTAAGCGGCCGGG
>CAZKNL010000067.1:0-3774 GCA_964554155.1 uncultured Pseudomonadales bacterium
TGCAGAAAAGAACCACCAATCAGTACGCTTTCAGCTAAAAGAGCATTGTTATATCCCAGGTGCTCTTCAAACCAATGCCACTCTCCATCAGAATGTGTCTTTAATTCTTGAACGAGTGAAGAAGTGAGTTCTGCAATGAGTCTGTGAAGTTCATTCCTATAGGTAGGAAGTACTTCCTGTGCAGCAACCATCGATTTGATCACAAATGCTCGAGACCGTAAGTGAGCAAAAACATCCAAGTGAGGGAGGGCGCGTAAAAATATTTTTTCCGCTTTCTTTCTCACCCTTTCAGGAAGGAGTGTGTTCTTCATCACCTCTCCTAAAGCCCAAGCTGCCCGCGCCGTGGCATCCGAAGTGTCTTCGGTGTCATTTTGTGCAGTTGGTTCTTTGGGGTTATAGCCAATGTAGTTGACAAAAGTTCCATCGTTTTTTTGACAGAATTCTATGAATGCCAGATACTTGGAAAAAAGAGTATTAAGTCCCTTATCTGGATGCTTTTGAGATATGAGTTGATTACACACAATCAGTGCCCGGGCATTATCATCAAGAGTATATCCAAAATCTTTGTTTGGTGTGTCGAATGTTGCAAACTGAAATAAGCCAAAGTCATCTGTCATCTTTTTCAGATGGTGGAGATGAATGGGGGGAAGAACGAGTTGTGTGAGTAAGTCAGAGTATTCTTCTGCGACACGGTCCCATACCATTGAGCGGGTGGCATCATATGCATTTTGGTGCATCTGTTTCAACATTTTGGGGTTACTCAATATTTCTTGAACGGCTGTGTTAATTGATTGAGGGTCTTTGATTGGAACGAGTCGACCATTTGCTGGTGTGATAATTTCTCGAGCTTGTGCAAAGGCAGTGCTCACGACAGCTCGGCCAGTTCCTAGCGCATACGAAAGTGTCCCACTTACCGCTTGGTTTGGATTAATCGAACTGGAAATATAAATATCAGTAGCTTGTAAAAATTCGATCAGATCATCTAAATCAAGATACTGATCGTAGAACTTGACATGATCTTTTAAATGAAGTTTGGTTACAAGTTGGGCGAGTTCCAAGCGATATTTTTCTCCTTCTTCTCGGCGAACAGTTGGGTGAGTTTCACCCAAAACTAAGTAGAGGACATCAGGATATTTTTTGAGAATACTGGGCAAAGCTTTGATCACATGCTCAATCCCTTTTCCACGGCTGAGAAGGCCAAACGTGGATAAGATTGTAGAGTTTGCAAGTTTTAATTTTTTCTTTGCTTTTTCAGTAGAAGAGAAAGCAGTGTAGTGCACTCCATGTGGAATAACATACACTTTACCAATCGAAAAAGGGTAAATCTGTGCAAGTATTTTTCGCGAGCTCTCAGTCAGCACCACAATAATATGAGCGCGCTTAATTATGCGGCTTGTGACATCTTTCATTTTTGAACTCGGTTTGGGTAGAACAGTATGAAGGGTAACTAAGAGAGGCCGCTTACAATTCTCAATAAAAGAGAGAATGTTTTCACCTTCTTCCCCTCCATAAATACCATATTCATGTTGCAGGATGACACCAGAAATAAGTGGATTGTCATTTAAAGTCTGAGCAAGATCACTATATTCCTTTTTATTATTTTGATTGATTTCCCAAATAACTTCAGCAGGGTACACATAATGATCTAATGGAGAAAGATTAAACGCTGCCACTTTACAAGAAATGTGGTGGCCTAAAAATTGTCGACTTGAATGAAGTAAATCTTGAGTAAAAGTAGCGATACCGCATTCCCTGGGAGGATACGTACCGATAAAGACTACTATTGGTTTGTTTTTAAACATCAAGTTTCTCTTCAACTTATAAGAGACAGTATACTCCTCACTTGAGGAAAAAGATTAGAGCAGAGTTTATAGCGGGGGGACTGCTCACAAACCAAGCGTAGTAATAGGTCTTGATTGGGTAATGTAAAATTTGTTGTTCTCAAACGCCCACTCAACATCTTGCGGGAGTTGATAGTGATTTTCGATACGAATGATCAGAGCTGCCAATTCTAGTATTTGAGCATCATTCAAAACAGCTTTTCCTGCAGGCATGTTAGTCAGAGTCACCCATTCATTGCCACCTTCTTTTGACCGTATTAATGCTTTCGTTTGGATATTCAGGTTTTTATTAAGTATTTGGATTGGTATTTTTTTGACGACATAGTTATCCGGTGTAATTGAGCCAGAAACGATTGCTTCTCCAAGCCCAAAGCCGGCTTCAATGACTAACTCATTTTTGTTTTCAGTTATAGGGTGAACAGAGAAGGCAACTCCAGATTTTTGACTGACAATCATTTTCTGGATAACTACAGCCACAGAAACTTTTTGTTTTTGCAGACCATTTTCATAGCGATAAAAAATAGCACGTGGTGAAAAAAGAGAAGCCCAACAGTTCCGAACGTTTTCTAATAGATTACTTTCGGTAGTATTCAGGAAAGTATCTAACTGACCAGCCCATGCTGCAGATGAACTATCTTCTGCGGTGGCTGAGGATCTGACAGCGACATACTTTGTGTTCAACTCTTGAAAACCGATTCGGACTTCGTTTGCTATGCTTTCGGGAATACTGGCATTTACAATGAGTGTTTGAATTTTATGAGAGGCATATTCGCATGACTCTGTTGCTGCAAAATCAGTAGCGGTAAGTATATTTTCTATTTTTGAGCTGAGCTCATTTTCTTCAAGAAACTTTTCGTAGGCATCAGAAAGAACCACAAACCCTGGAGGCACCGGGATATTGTAGTGTGTTAATTCAGCTAATGACGCACCTTTGCCACCGGCAGTCATGACATCTTTACCGGAAAGATTCTTGAATGGTTGGGTAAACATATATTAGGCTTCTGCTTTTTTAAGAATCTTTACAAATCCATGATTAGCATCAACTTCTACATGATCACCATTTTTTAAAATTTTCGTGGCAATTTTTGTACCGATAAGACAAGGAATTCGCAGTTCGCGGGAGACAATGGCAGCATGACAGGTAATGCCTCCTTCATCAGTGACTATTGCACAAGCTCTTTTCATATACGGCGCAAATTCTGGTCGCGTCATTCCTGTAACAAGCACATCACCATCTCGGAAATGTTCGGCGCGCGTCACATCAGGAACAATACATACAAAACCTCTAGCTATACCTTTACTACCGACGAGGCCTTTTATTTGTTCAATACCTAGTTCTGCTTCTTGCTCTAAATGTTTTTGTTCGATGTATGCTAGCGTGTCAGTGATGTTCTCAGTGACTGAGGTCAACTGTCCGTTTTCTCCATAAAAAGCTACGAAACCATCAGGACGTTTAGGGAACTCAGATTTTTTCTCAATCAATGTTTGTAATCCATTTGTCAGGTCGCTCGCAACCAAATATGGAGTAAACGTTGGATCAATTTTGGCTCGAACGAGAAGTTCTTGCCCGAGAATTGATTGGATGGTTTGCAGTTGATTATATGGGTCTTTACGCTGATCGCGTATCTCCATGACCATTTGTGTATATGTCGCTAATCTTTTTTTATCAGCAGAAAGAGTTCCTAGCCACTGTGAATATTTTGTGAATTCTTCTTGACGTTTTTCTGATTCTCGAGCAAGGTGAGATTTATGTAGTTTTAAATCTGCTTGTATAGCTGACAGCTTGGCCTCAGTCTCAGGTAATGGTTTACACATAAAAAAATCAGTTGTGGCATACCTGTACAACTTGGCCGTGTTTTTGGTGTTCCTCTCAAGCAGAGAAACTGCCGAGCGGAGGCGACGAGCTTCGAATGATTCAAAGTAGGGATGAGTC
>CAZKNL010000068.1:0-3755 GCA_964554155.1 uncultured Pseudomonadales bacterium
TGGTGGATGGTATAAACTGGTTATCATCTTATCCCCAACTCGAACCAACACTTGAACTTCTAATTACCGAGTGGGGACATGACAGTAACAATAATTCCGGATATGACACAAACTTTGCTGCAGCTCATACCGTGGCTGGAGCAATTGAGATGATCGGCGTAGTTGATCGGGCATTTGTATTTGAGATTCAAGATGGAAAGGATGGGAGTGGCAAAGAATACTGGGGACGTTGGGGTTTGTTTACGCATAAAGACTTTGGCAGCGTTGCCAAACCTCGGTACAACGGTTTGCGTTTACTCGATCGGATCGGTAATCAGCGCCTGCAGTTACTTGGAAAAGGAACTTGGGTTAAGGCTGCTGCAGCGCGCAATGACGCTGGAAATCCCCAAGTAATTATGTCTAACTTTGATCAGACTGGTCGAAATGTGGAAAATGTACCGGTGACTTTTACCAATATCACACCAGGAAGCTACACTGTGCTCAAAGAGTTTTTAGGTGGCCGCAAACAAACAGAAGACGTGGCTACAACTGCCGCTGAGATTCGGGTGAATGTGGCGATGCCGGCGAATACAGTGAGTCTGATAGAGCTTCAACCAAAGTAAGATAAAAAGTGTTTTGAAAAAAGATGAGCCGCCCATATTTTTCCTCAAACTCAATAGCGTCTCAACATTTTCAAAAAACTTTTCACCTTATATGGCAGTAGCTCTAATTAGGCTTAGAATTTTTCCTTTAAAATGCGTTTTGTTAAACATTTGTGCATGTTTGTGAATTTTGGCAGGATTAAATGTTTGTTCATTTTTCAAGAAAAACTGGACTGCTTTTGTGAGTCCTGTTGTTGAAAGTTCATCAAAAAAAACACCTGTGGCTGCTTTACTTTTTTGGAGATTTTCTAAATCAACAATCGTTTCTTGCGGTCCACCTGAACGATGAGCAATCACTGGCACACCATAGCTCATAGCTTCTACGGGTACGATACCGAAGTCCTCGTCCTCAACTGGATAGAGTAATGCTCTGGCTCCGGCATACAACTCATGCAGTTGTTGGTCACTGACACTCCCTAGAAACTCAACATTAGGACCTGCCATATTCTGCAGAGCAGCCATCATCTTGCCTGTCCCCACAACTTTGAGCGACAGCTTAAGCTCCATTGCTGCCTGGACGGCTAGTTCGGGGTGTTTAGCAAAGGCCAAGCGATTTACATATAAAAAGTAGCCGGATTTTTTAGTAGTGGCATGATCTTTATTAGCTCCGATTAGTAACTTCTCAGGAATATCTACGGGTGGATAAATAATTATTGCATCACGTCGGTAAAATTTCTGAATTCGTCTTTGCACCTCTCGCGAGTTAGCAATAAAGATATCCACTTGTTGTGCAACTTTGACGTCGATCACCCTGCAGATATGATTAATTAAGGTGCCAAAAATTCTCACAACTTTATTTTTCTTCCAATCAGTCATGGTGTTATAGCCATATAAAGACCTTGGCGGAGTGTGACAGTAACAGATGTGAATGGCTGGTTTTTGGACTCTGACTGCTTTGGCAAAGTAGGCATTAGAAGAAGAAATCACGACGTCATACTCAGATAAATCAAAACTGCGAAACGCTGCTGGAGCCAGAATTCGCAGTGGTGAAAACAACTGACGATACAACGGCAACCACCTGAGCCAACTTTGGCGAATATCCCAATCAGCAAACTTCTGCCAATGAATTCCCATTGCTTGGGGGTCGGCAAAAGCAACATACAACGGTGCCTTGGGAAAAAGTTGATGGAGGGCTTCCACTACTCTTTCTGCTCCACCATACTCACGTAAAAAATCGTGAACAAGCGCTATTTTTAACGGTCGGCTGGTAGGTATCCTTTTCCCCTTTGTCACTAAAAAAGTGCCCCCTGTACTTTGAGCTCAAACTCATCAGCTGGCAACAAGTTCATTAATGATTGAAAATGAAGCTCTTCAAAAATTTTGACGACTTCTTCTTTTTTGTAGGCTGATAAACGGCAGTGATCAAGTTCTAAAGTAATTGGCGAGTTTTGGTCAATTTGGGCGAGCCTTTGACTGAGAAGTGCCTCTTGATAACCCTCTGCGAGCTTTCGTAATAAACTGCTTTTTAAGATCGAATGTTTTGAGTCAGAGATCGTTAATTTTTCTTCCTCAATTATTTGGTAAATTTTTTCTAAAGTACCGAACTCTTGCAGGAGCTTAACTGCAGTTTTTTCACCAATTCCGGGAACCCCAGGAATGTTATCTGAAGCATCACCCATCAAGGCCTTCAAATCAACAATTTGATCTGGCCGGACACCCATTTTGCGAACAACACCTTCAGCATCGTACTCTGTGTCAACTGTTTTGACTGGCTTGGAACGACCGGGCATCCAGACATGAGTATTCTGACCGACCAACTGAAATGCATCTTTATCTCCAGTCACGATTATCGTCAGCAGATTTTTAGGTACTCGCTGGGGATGCTGATTAATTTGCCGAACCAGTGTCCCGATTAAATCGTCAGCTTCATATCCAGCTAACTCAAACTGGGGAATGTTAAATGCGGTCACAATTTGTTTGACTGTATCGATCTGGGGTGGTAAGTCATCAGGCATTTCTTCCCGATTGGCCTTATATCCTAGGTATTCACTATGACGGAAAGTTGGTTGAGCATGATCAAAAGCAACCAAAATATATTCTGGTTGAAGCTCACGAATAACAGTCAGTAGAATTCGGCAAAATCCATAGACAGCACTAATTGGTGTTCCGTCTGGAGTCGTTAAGTCTTGGAAAGCGTGATATGCCCTATAAATTAAGGCATGTCCATCAATCAGGGTAAAAATTTTTTCTGCAGAATCAGATTGCTTGACCATAGAGGTTCTACGCTGTTTTGGGTACACCCATCAGTTTAACAAACTCATCAGCATCGATGGTCTCGATTTCAAGCAGTCTTTCAGAGACTCTGTCGAGTTTATCTTGATGTTTAGAGATTAAATCCATTGCTCGTTTTTCACCTTGGGCAATAAACTTGGCGACTTCTGCATCTACTTTTTCCTGAAGTTTGTCAGAAATCCTGATTGGCTCACTGTACGCACGTGTGTAGTTACTTGTGTCATATTGTGGACTCATCGCAACAGCACCTAGCCCACTCATTCCATAGTCTGTGACCATGGCTTGAGCAATCCTGGTAGCACGTTCGATATCGGAACTTGCCCCAGCAGTTAACTCATTAAAAATCAATTTTTCAGCAGCCCGTCCACCAAGTAAAACCGCAATCTCATCAATCAGTTCAGATTTGGTCACTTGGACTTTATCTTTTTCTGGTGGAGTTAAGGTGAAACCAAGAGCCATCCCACGAGAGACAATTGAAATTCGATGGACTGGATCAGAGTACTTGGACAAGTGCGCAACTACAGCATGTCCTGCTTCATGATAAGCAGTCATTTTGCGTTCATGTTCATCATGAAGCCGTCTTTTGCTTGGACCAAGCTTGACTTTCAAAGATGCTTCTTCAATGTCAGCGTAAGTAATCTCTGTTCGATTCTCACGGGCGATAGCGATGGCGGCTTCATTGAGCATGTTTTCCAGATCAGCACCTGAAAAACCAACTGTTCGTTTTGCTATCCTTTCCCACTTCAAACCAGCTTCAAATGTTTTGCCTTTAGCATGAATATTTAAAATAAATTTACGTTCTTCTAAATCTGGCAAATTGACTTGAACGCGGCGATCAAAACGACCTGGTCGGATTAAGGCAGGATCAAGCATGTCGCCACG
>CAZKNL010000069.1:0-3681 GCA_964554155.1 uncultured Pseudomonadales bacterium
CCCGGATTTGCAGGTACTTTTGCAAGATCGATATAGGCAAGCTCCCATTGGTGTCCGTCAATGTCTTGGAAGCTTCGACTGTACATCCAACCATAGTCGTCAGCTGGCCGGACAATGCTTCCTCCGGCTGACAACACTTTTTCCATGATGCTGTCTACTTCCGCCCTTGATTCGACAGAAACAGAGTTAATCACTTCAGTTGTGGTGAAAGGATCAGAAATTTGTTTTTTGGTGAAGGTGCTAAAAAAAGAAGGCAAGATCAGCATCGCAAAAATATTTTCGCTGAGCACCAAAGACGCTGCTTTTTGATCAGTGAACTGTGCGTTAAAGGTGAAGCCGAGCGTGGTCCAAAATGCCTTGGTTTTGTCGAGATCATTGACAGCAAGATTCACAAAAATTTGTTTGATCATACTTTTCCTTTGTTTAGCTGTTACTAAAGCCATTCTATTTTCTGTCGATGACACCGTCAACCTTTGATCTAGAGTATCCTGTGATATATTCCGGTCATGGCTGACAAGTCAAAAGGCTTTCTTTATCTTGATGTCGCACGCATCTTGGCGTGCATTGCGGTCGTTGCAATTCACTCAGTTGGATTAAGTACTGTCTTACTCTCTCAAGGACCAGCAGCGAGCTGGTGGACGACAACGATAGTAACGTCTTTCTCAGTCTGGGCTGTTCCAGTTTTTGTGATGATCAGCGGCGCGCTGTTGCTAAACCCACCCAAACAAGAATCGGCAAAAGCATTTTTTACAAAGCGACTTTGGCGAGTTGGTATCCCTGCTTTGGTCTGGATTCCATTGTATTTCGTGGTTGATCACTTTTACCGTGGGGATTCACTGAACCCAGCATTTTTGCTGCATCGACTTATCTTCAGTTCTTATGACCACCTTTATTTTCTGGTGCTGATTGTTCAACTTTATCTGTTGACGCCAATGTTGCGAGTCATCGTCAAGAATGTCTCTTCAGGATCATTCTCACTCCTTATTTTACTCTTTTTTCTAATTGCCATTTTTTGGAGAAAGTCGAGTTTTTCCGGAACGATGTTTGTGCCGTTTATTGGGTATTACTTGCTAGGGGCTTACCTCGTTAAACAGAAGCTTTCAAAAGCACTCACGCCACTGTGGGTGGGGATGTTTTTAGGCGCTGATTTTTTATTGCTCTCTTCACTTTTCTTATTTCAAAAAAAGATGAAGTATCTTACGTTCAAGATACTTTTTATTACTCGCACAACAAGCCGCTCGTCATCTTGCTTACTGTTTCTGTTTTTTTAATTCTGCAGTACTCAGGAGTCAGTCGCATTTTTCTGAAGTATTTTTCTCCCGCTCAAATAAAATCATTTGCAACTGCAAGCTTTGGCATCTATATTTTGCATCCGCTTGTTCAATATCTAACGCTGTTTGTGATTGGAAGACTGATCAATGTTCAACCCCTTCAATGGTGGGAGTTGTTGCTATTTATTCCGTATACAGTGGTGGGTTCGTATTTGATTACTCGCACGCTGATGCGCAGTAAAATACTCAAAGTATTAGTATAAGCGTCACTCAAAAAGATGATGAAGCTGCGCGTACTGGAAAAGAATAATTGTCTTTCCATCTTTGATTTCGCCAGTTACCATCATCTTCACAGCATCCTTAAATGGAATCTCTAGTACTTCGATGTTTTCTTGTTCGTGAGCGAGGCCGCCACCATCCGTTACTTTCATATCGGCAGAATACTCAGCCACAAAAAAATAAAGTAACTCAGTTACAGACCCGGGGGACATGTATGCCTCAAAAACTTTTGAAACATTTTTGACTTTATAACCTGTTTCTTCTTCCGCTTCGCGAAGGATGCATTCTTCAGGATTGTTTTCATCGAGCAATCCAGCACACGTTTCAATCAACATTCCAGAATCATTGCCATTGACGTATGTGGGCATTCGAAACTGTCGAGTCAAGATCACCGTTTTTTTCTGGGTGTTATATAAAAGGATCGTCGAGCCGTTGCCACGATCGTAGGCTTCACGACTTTGTGACTCCCAAGTACCATCTTTTTTTTGATACTCATACGTTATTTTTCGAAGCGTGTACCAATTATCAGAGAGCACTTCATCTTTGAGAATCTTGATCTGGGTGTTACTCATTGCCATCCCGAAATTTTAGCATAGTCAGAATCTGCTATGATTATTTGCGGTTCCTGCAGAGGAAGATGGTGATGTAGAGTTACCTTATGAAAATAAAATTCCTTGGTGCGGCTGGCACTGTGACTGGATCTAGTTATGTATTGACGTCAGGATCAGGCCAGTCAATCTTGATTGATTTGGGAATGTTTCAAGGTACTCCAGACATTGAAAAGTTGAACTACGAACATTACGAGTCTGATCCTCAGCAGTTTCTGGGAATGGTGCTCACGCATGCTCACCTAGACCACTGCGGCAGACTTCCGATTCTGTTACCCAAGGGTTTTAAGGAAGATGTGTACATGACAGCTCCGACAAAAGACTTAACGGAAATTGCCTTGCTTGATGCCGCCAAAATTGCCAAAGAAGACAGTAAATCAGCGCTGTATGACGAAGACCTCGCCCTTCAAGCAATTTCTCGATTTAAAACGGTCAAGTATCACCAAACCTTTTCAATCGGAGACTTCTCCATAAAGATGGTAGACGCTGGTCATATCCTAGGTTCTGCGAGCTTAGAAATTGAGGACCGCAACCCTAACTCTGAAGTTCGTCGATTGGTGTTTAGTGGAGATTTAGGGAACTATCCAGAACCACTCGAGAAGTCCACCGAGTTTTTTGATGCCGCCGATGCAGTGGTCATGGAATCAACCTACGGTGATCGCCTTCACCCGCATCTCAATGCAGCAGACGCTGTTCAATCAGAGATTAATACGATTGAGAAGACTGGTGGAACGCTCCTTATTCCGGCTTTTTCTTTGGAACGTACGCAAGAGCTGTTGCACATGATTAAGCACCTGAAACTAGAAGGTAAAGTTGCCCCCCAGACCCAAATATTTTTAGATGGGCCGATGGCACAAAAAGCCACGCTGGTTTACCTTGCATACCCAGAAGTTCTGAATGATCACATTCAGTCAGAGATGTCTTCAAACAATCCGTTCGAGTTCCCGGGGCTAGTAATTGTTCGTGGCTCACAAGAAAGTCGTGGTATTCACGAAGTTCCTGGGCCGAAAGTTATCATCGCCGGGAGTGGAATGATGGTTGGTGGTCGCATCCTTGGCCATGCCGCCCACTACTTGCCCATTGCTTCAACCCGCCTTCTCATCGTTGGCTATCAAGGTGATGGAACGCTTGGCAGAGCACTT
The DNA here is from genome assembly GCA_964554155.1 of uncultured Pseudomonadales bacterium. Lineage (GTDB taxonomy): Bacteria > Patescibacteriota > Microgenomatia > UBA1400 > PJMF01 > UBA924. The sequence goes on from CAZKNL010000069.1 coordinate 3,301, forward strand.
AAGGACGGCGTCAAAAAGGTCACGATCAATGATGAGACGATCTCTGTTCAAGCGACAATTAGCGACACCCAGGCGCTTAGCTCCCACGCCGACCAGGGGCAGCTGATGAATTGGCTCAAGCATGTTCAACAGACGAAAAAGATCTTTCTGACTCATGGGGATAATGGGCCAAGGGCTGCTTTGGCCCTGAAGATTACTCAGGACTTAGGGATTAAAGACGTTGTTTTACCTGCGATGAACCAAGAAGTTCAGTTTTAAGGTGGCTTGAACCTATGTGTAGAGGTAAATAGGCATTGAAATTAATGCAACTGTGTTGCATAATATTGATATGAATAAGCAACTTGCCCTAGTCGTGATTTTGGTCGTTCTTGGAGCACTGGG
>CAZKNL010000070.1:0-3585 GCA_964554155.1 uncultured Pseudomonadales bacterium
AAGAAAAAAGATGTTCAGGTTGTGTACCTTGATGGAGAATCATATTCTTTACTAAATCTGATCCATCCTTAACCCAACCAGTCGGAACCTGACTCCATAATGTACTAAGTTTGGGATCTATCTTATATCGTATTTGCATACCTCTCATTCCTCTACTCACATACTTATCACTTACTTTAATTTCAAAATCGATTGTAAAAGGTAACCTATGGAATTGAAAAACTTGCTCTAATGCATACACACATGCATTCAAGTTTTCCACAGGAACAGTAATACTTCGACTCATTTCTTTGCTAGTTTCTGATTTTGGTAGTTCAAATCGAACATGTCCATTTTGCTCTTGGATGTTTTTACAACCAAGTAGTTGAAGGTTTTCTAATAATGGGAGCTTTTCATCTTTCATACTAATCAGAAATTATACAAGATTTCTCTTCAATACGTCTTCTAACTCTGCTACACTGGACCCGTATGAAATACGAACCTCTGGCTAGTTTGCTGCGACCCACAACCTTGGAAGAGTTTATCGGCCAAGAACACTTGACCGGTCTTGGGAAACCTTTACGCCAAGCAATTGAGAACCGGCGTTTGTTTTCAATGATTTTTTGGGGACCTCCTGGTGTGGGCAAAACTACTCTCGCTCGTATTATTGCTGGGCAAACGGACCATCCTTTTTATGAGCTGTCAGCAGTTTCCGCCAGTAAACAAGACATTCGTTCAATTGTTGAGGATCCGAAACAGGCGGACACACAACCAGTAATTTTTCTTGACGAAATTCATCGCTTCACTAAAGCACAGCAAGACTATTTACTACCATTTGTGGAGAGTGGCCAAATTGTTTTAATCGGAGCAACGACTGAAAACCCCAGTTTTGAAGTGATCTCTGCATTACTTTCTCGCTGCCGCGTTTTTGTTTTGAACCAACTGACTCCAGAAACCTTACAAACAGTTGCTGACCGCGCAGTCAAGTACATTCAAAAAGTCCAAAAAATTCCAATTCAACTCGAAAAAGAAGCTAAAGAGATTTTGGTGGAGTATGCCAATGGCGATGCGCGCAAGCTGCTATCTGTCTTAGAACATGCCACCCAACTCAATCCCAAAATCACCACCGAAACTCTCAAACAAGCACTTCAGTCTCGCCAACTGCGTTACGATCGGGCTGGCGAGGAACATTACAACACCATTTCTGCGTTCATCAAATCAATGCGGGCCAGTGATGTAGACGCCGCACTGTATTACCTTGCTCGGATGATCCACGCTGGTGAAGATCCGCAGTTTATTGCTCGTCGGATGGTAATTTTTGCTAGCGAAGATATTGGTGTAGCCCAACCAACTGCACTAGTCGTTGCAAATGCTGTCTTTGATGCAACAACAAAAATCGGTTATCCTGAAGCCCAAATTAACTTGGCTCACGGGGTGGCGTATTTAGCTTTAGCCAAGAAAAATCGCTCTGCCTATGATGCCTACTTTGCCGCACTCGCTGATGTTGAAAAATATGGCAACCTAGAAGTTCCATTAGAAATCAGAAATGCGCCAACCAAATTAATGAAAGAACTGCACTACGGCAAAGACTATCAAAAGTACCCAGGAAAAGATCACTCATATCTGCCAGAAAAACTGAAACATAAAACATACTTTGAGAAGAATTCAGTATAATCATTTCCATGGCTCAACCCGTTCTTGAAGTGAACCAGTTAACCAAGCGCTATGGCGACTATCTGGCCGTTGATCATATTTCTTTTGCTATTCAAGAAGGGGAAATTCTCGGTCTATTAGGTCCAAATGGTGCCGGTAAGTCAACCACGATTCAGATGCTACTGGGCTTAACTGAACCTGATAGTGGCGAAGTTTGTTACTTTGGCCAGGACTTCGCTCACCATCGAGAGAGCATTTTACGTCGGATTAACTTTGCTTCTGCCTATGCGGAGTTGCAGGGAAGAATTACTGTTCGTCAAAACTTACGGATCTTTGGCATGCTGTATGAAGTTCCTCAACTTGAAAAACGAATCACCGAGTTACTTGAACTTTTCGAAGTTGAAAGTCATGCTGACACGTTATTCTGGCACTTGTCGTCGGGACAAAAAACTCGAGTTATTCTGGCCAAAGCGCTACTGAACCGACCCAAAATGCTCCTGATGGACGAACCAACTGCCAGTTTAGACCCTGACATTGTCAATAAAATTATTCAGCTGATTCAACAGCTACAGGAACAAGAAAAAGTCAGCATCTTGTTTACCAGTCACAATATGCCAGAAGTTTCTCGTTTATGCGATCGAGTTGCTTTTTTATCTCACGGAAAAATTGTCTTAATTGACACTCCATTAGCACTGACCAAAAAAATCGGCAAAACTAAGTTAGTTCTGACATTTGATGCCAAAAAACAGATCGTGATTGACTACTTAAAGAAAGAAAATCATCCGGCAAACTTTGTACGTGATGACCTCGTTGAGATTTCCCTCTTAGAACAAGACATTCCTAAGGTTCTTTTTGAACTGAAAAACAAAGATGTTTGGATTACTTCTTTAAGCACCGAGCAACCCTCATTAGAAGATGTCTTTTTACACTTATCACAGGAAAAAACTCTCTGAACGGAATACTATGAACTGGAATCGAGTCAAAGCACTGTTTCTGCATTCTTGGTATCACTTTTGGCACAGTAAAGAGACCCAAGTTGACTTAATTTGGTTCCCGTTGATCCAGTTTTTAATCTTTGGATTGATCTCGACCATCATTGCAGCGAATCAACCGACTATCGCGACTTCATTATTGTTAGGCTTTTTATTGTGGGAGTGTGTTCACATCGGTCAGTACTCAGTCACTGTCAGTATGCTTTGGGAAGTTTGGTCTAGGAGTTTTCATAGCTTTTTTATCACTCCACTATCAATGACAGAGTGGGTGGTTAGCCAAATGATTTCTGGCTTGGTCAAAACATCGGCGGTCGTGGCGATTCTGGCCGTCTGTGGAGAAATTTTCTTTCATTTTTCGCTATTAAAGTTGGGGTGGCCGTTACTAATTTACTTCACAATCTTAATGGGTTTTGCCTATGCCACAGGCATTTTCATTACTGGAATAATTATCCGATATGGGACGAGTGTTCAATCTTTTGCTTGGGGATTAATTTATATCTTTCAACCAATCTCCGCTATTTTTTATCCACTATCAGCACTCCCCGTACAAGTTCGTTGGGCTGGTTATCTTTCACCAATTACTTACGTGATGGAGACAGCGCGCTATCAACTGCACACTGGTGAAGTACTTTGGCCATACTTGGGAATCGGGACTGCGGTCTGTTTAATATATCTGATTCTGTCCTGGTTATTTCTGGAAAAAATGCAACTCTATGCCAGAAAAACTGGTGCGTTTGCTCGTTTAGCGGGAGGGTAAGAAGTCTAATATGGTCAATCAACCTTCAGCTAAATAAAACTGTTCGGTGTATTGATTGATCATTCTTTCTGCCGAAAAGTTAGCTGCTAAACCAATTGATCTTTGCATCCGTTCTACCCATTGTTGGGGAATCCCCACATCATCCCTGGTAAAGTACAACGGAATAACTTCTTTTTCTAAAGTTTGATAAAGACTCTCTGCCAA
>CAZKNL010000071.1:0-3502 GCA_964554155.1 uncultured Pseudomonadales bacterium
CTTTCCAAGTCCAGCGACCACCATATCCTGGCCGGTGCTCATACTGCCATGTCTATTTCAGATACTACCTGTACTTGTTATTGCGGGTCCTTCCAGTTTTTTGTTATACTGTTCAGGACTCATGCCAACCCATAAATATCCAGTTCATCATCAACCACATCAAACTCCTTCTAAAAGTCACAGTTGGGTGATTGTCACCTTAGCTCTCATTGCCATGCTCAATCTAAGTTTTCTTGGTTTGAGAGCCTTAGCAGCTCAGCGAATTCGACAACGGTATGCTCAGGCAATGGGGTTAATTATTGACGTCGCTATTCAACGACCAAACGAAACAAGCGTTGAGCATCACTACCCAGTGGTAGAGTTTCACACAGCTGATGGGCAATCAGTTATTTTTAAAGCAAAACAAGGAAGTCCTGAACCAAAGTATCAAACAGGACAGGTGGTAACCGTCCTCTACAATAAAGAAAAACCCTACGTTGCTATCGTAGATTCTACTGAAGCGAACTAGTTCTTCCCGGGCATATTTGCTTTTAATACTATTGAGCAAGTCTGTCTTAATTTTCACGATATTTTACAAAAGTGGAATGTTGTGAAAAGTAAAATTAGACGATAAAAATAGTACTAAATACAACAAACCTGTAAGCTTCAACTGTGATTCTCAGGAACTAAACAATCTCAACTTTGGGAGGAGAGTACTTTGTACTCAAATACTTATCAAGCTCGGCAAGCGTCCCAAACACAGTCACTTTTAAACCAGGACGACTTTTGGCAGCTTGGATTAAGGTCTTAATAAATGAGCCGTACAAACCTCTGTTCAACTCAACTGCAACAATTTGGTCAAGTTTAGGATGCCAAGTAAATTGATCAATTAATCGGCCTTGAAATAAAATTCCTTTAGCTCCTAACATTGAGCTACCTTTTTCAAAAATGGCAATCACATCAATCGGAACCGATTGCTTGTCGAGAATCTTGATTGTCTCTTGGATAGACCCAATCACTTCTTCAGTCGTAATAAAATCGGAGAAGGTGTTTTGAACCCTTGGTGGCCAATCTTTTTCAGTTTCGTGAACTAGTTCGACTGTATACGGCATATCTACTACTCCTTGCAGGCACGTGTCCTGATCGGATAGTGTAGCAAATATTACTGATCATAACCAAAAAACAGCCTCCCGACAAGAAGTATGAGCACGCTCCCCGATGCACTCCCTCCTACGTTAAGTAGATTATTTGCAGAATATAAGAGCCTTTTACAACAGGCTGAACAAGATCCTAACCTGATGTTTGACTTAGGTTTGATGGAAATTGCTCGATGGCAAACTCTAGAACAACCATTTAAAAGAAACCCTCATGCCGCTATTGCGGAACAACGTACTGAAACTTGGGCCAGAAGTTTAGGAATTTGGTTAGAAGGATTTAGTGAACATAGCAGCACAATGGGGGCATATCTTCACCCAGAAACTACTGGACCACAATCCACTACTGAGGAAAACCTATTCTCTTCACAACTTTTTCCTGACTTGAATCCAGATCAACTTGTCCTGGCAACCATTAACATGACCTATCTGATCTTGTTCTATATCGACGATACGATCAGTAATGAACTTCTGAAAAGCCTTTCACCAGAACAACTTTTTAATGGAGCACAATTGATGAAAGAGATGTTTGTGGTAGTAAGAGGTTGGAAACATCTTAATGAAATCCGAAAATCTCCGTTAGGAGCTGTCAAAGCTGTTCGAGACTTAATCCAACTCTTAACAGAGCTGGCTGATCCACATTGGTTAGACAACTTCATGAAAGCTCTGCTCGAACACCTCCTCGATGCTACTAAAGAACAGGATACCGCGCGGACTGGTCAAACTTTTACGATGCAAAGTTTTCTAGAAAGACGCAACGACATTTCTGGAATGTTCGTCACCACCTGGTATATGGAGTTTGCTACTGGACTCTACTTGTCACGAGAAGAACTAGACAAAATCGATCCATTAGTGCTCAAATATTGCCAAAGACTAGAATACCTTTGTGCGATTATTGGCGGAATTGCTAATGAGTTTTTCTCCTTTGAAAAAGAAGTTATCGATCACAAAACAGACTTTAATCTGATCCCACAGTTAATGATATTTGATGAGAACTTAACTTTCTTGAAAGCAATCGATCAATCGATGCAGTTCTTGAACGAAAACTGTCAGGAATTTATGGAAGTCAGCCAAAAATTGGCAGAATTGCTGCCAGAACTCCCAGAAAATCATCGCCAAGCCGTTAAAGCGTATCTTCGTCAATCCAAGTTTGTGGCTCTGGCTTCCTGGTTTTGGGAGTTAGATACAGATCGTTATGAACGGCCGGAATCTATTTTCCCCCAAACACAGATTAAGTGGCGGAGGGAACATGGTCACGGAGAAAAGTTGCGTAGTGGCCAACCGATGACTATTCGTGACTAATTTGACAAGTCTTTCTGATTGGCTATAATTCTAGCAGTCTAAATTAATGTCTGCTAATCTAATATGCCTCTTAATCCTGAACACTTGACTACCAAATCAGCTGAAGCAATCCAAGGAGCTTTACAGTTGGCTGGCAAACTTTCTCACCAAGCAGTAACTCCATTACACTTGATGTTGGTTTTGTTGCTTCAAAAGGATGGATTGATCCCTAGCCTAACTCAAAAGTTGGGGCGAGATTCCCAAGATTTAAGTCAAAAAGTTCAACAGGCATTAACTGAATTACCTGTGATCTCAGGTGGAGGACAAGGGTATCTTTCTGAAGAAATGAAACATGTTTTTGATCAAGCAGAGTCTGAAGCTGCGAAACTCAACGATGAGTACATCAGTACAGAGCACTTATTTTTGGCACTACTGGATCAACCAAGTATCCAACAAGTCGTTAACGTTAATCGGAAAGAGGTGGAAAAAGCGCTCAAGGAGCTTCGCGGTAGTCAGCGAGTAACTGACCCAGATCCAGAAGGCAAGTATCAGTCACTCCAAAAATATACGACTGACTTCACCGCCCTCGCCCAACAAGGCAAAATTGATCCAGTGATTGGTCGTGATGAAGAAATCCGCCGGGTTATGCAAATCTTGTCTCGCCGGACTAAAAACAACCCCGTCTTAGTAGGTGAACCTGGTGTCGGCAAGACCGCAATTGTGGAAGGCCTGGCAAAAAAGATTATTGATGGCGATGTCCCAGACACTTTACATGGCAAGCGCATTCTTGCTTTAGATATGGGTAGCCTGATAGCTGGTGCAAAGTATCGCGGCGAGTTTGAAGATCGTTTAAAAGCAATCATCAAAGAAGTTGAGGCTGCCGAAGGCCAAATTATTCTCTTTATCGATGAGTTACATACCATTGTGGGCGCAGGTGCCCAAGAGGGCTCAACTGATGCCGGTAATTTACTCAAACCAGCATTAGCGCGTGGTCGGCTGCGGACAATTGGAGCAACTACTTTAAAAGAATACCGTAAGTACATTGAAAAAGATGCCGCCTTAGAAAGACGTTTCCAGCCAGTGATGGT
>CAZKNL010000072.1:0-3429 GCA_964554155.1 uncultured Pseudomonadales bacterium
AGCGAGGTGGAACCAACTCTTCCCTTCTCGAACAGAGTCTTGAAACGCCTCAGCGGTGACAATAATGCCCGGGCGACTGGGTGTGAAGATAGCTCGAGGCCAGAACAAAATGCTTTTTTTCCTCAAGTTGTGATATACTTCGACAATCTCAAAGAAAGGGGATCTTTTGCCTATGGCTAAGAAAACTGACGCCAAGCCTGAAAAACAAGTTACATCTTCTACTCAAGAAACCTCACCCTCGCCTGTAACCAAATCGGAAAAGAAAGAAAAGAAAACTTCCACAGCTGCTTCATCTTCACCCAAGACAATGGCTGAGTTACTCGGTAATCCAGCCTACGAAATTCGTACTCCTAGAAAAGGAGAAACTGTCTCTGGGAAAATTACTGATAAAAGCCGCAGAATGCTGATGGTTGATATTGGTGGCAAAACAGAAGGGATTGTGGTTGATAAAGAGTTCGATGCCGCTCGTGACTACATTGATCAACTCAGTGTAGGGGATCAAGTTGAAGCCTACGTACTTTCTTCTGAAAACGAACGCGGTCAGATTTTGCTTTCGCTCAAAAAAGCAGCAATGGATACCAAGTGGGATGAGTTCACCAAGCTGATGCAAGAAGGTCAAGTTATTGAAGTCAAAGGACTTGAAGTAAATAAAGGTGGCCTGATTGCTGTGATTGATGGTATTCGTGGCTTTATTCCTACCAGCCAATTTGGTAAAGAGTATGTCGGTAATCTGCAAAAACTTAGAAATCGCAAACTGCAAGTCAAAGTGATCGAGGTTGATAAAGAGAAGAATCGTTTAATTTTCTCTGAAAAACATGTCTCTGAAGCTGCCGAAATGGCCCAGCGTGCTCAAGCTTTAACACATGTTAAAGTGGGCGCAGTATATGAAGGTACTGTTTCGGGAATCATGCCATTCGGTTTGTTTGTAACAGTCTCCGTTCCTCTAGTCAAAGCAGAAAAAGAGTCAATTGGTCACATTGAAGGTTTGGTGCACATCTCAGAAATGAGTTGGGAAAAAGTCAATGATCCTCATGAGCTCTACAAAGTTGGCCAGAGCATTAAAGTGAAAGTGTTAGGTGTTGATGAAACTGCTGGTAAGTTAAACCTTTCTTTAAAACAACTCGCAGCTGATCCTTGGGTAGATATTGAAAATCGTTACCCTGTTGGAACTACAGTTACTGGCACAGTTTCTCGAGTAGTCCAGTTTGGTGTATTTATTAAAGTTGAACCTGGTGTAGATGGTTTAATCCATACCAGCAAGCTTACTCCAGATCAACAGTTTCAACCTGGAGAACAAATCACTGTGGTGGTAGAAAGTGTCGATCCAGCTCAACGTCGAATGAGTTTAAGTGCAGTCTTAACAGAAGTGCCAATGGGATACAAGTAAAGGAGAATCATGGCAAAACAACGAATGATCGTATTAGATGATCAAATCTTGATTGATATGGATTTGCTCTTCAATGCGATCGAGGAAGCAAAAGGTGACTGGCAAAAAGTAAAGCAAGACATGCAGATGTACTTGAGCGCTGTGCAAGGTATGGTTGGTGATCAAAACAGTAACTCTCAAGATGAGTAGTGTCTTGCAGATAAGTAGGTAGAAACAATGTCATATGTTATTACTTGTGGTGATGAAGGCGTCCAGATTAACCAAGGTACCCGACTCGGTGTAGTTGGGGCTGGTTTTCGGGTTCCTCATTTTTCAGCAATTGTCAAAGTCCTGAAGAAACGTTTAGATAAAAAAATTTGTGTTGCTTCCAGTGAAGAGAATAGTTGGATCAAGAAATCGCTTGATCTGAGTGACTGGGATCAGGTAAACGCCATGATGGAACAACATGTTGAAGCGCTTGCAGATCGAGAGGGCTTATTGTATGTCGGCATGTTGCCATTTACTGATCCTCGCCAACTCAAGCATGACATTAAGGGTCACATGGTTCGTCCTCAAGGGATTCATATTGCTACGAAAATTTCTTTCACCCTAGCCGGTGGTGAGCAAAAGTACCACTTAGGTTGTTTTGTGATCTCTGCAGAGTGGGTTTCTGGTGTTTTGCCAAAAGTCGCTGAAGAAGCGATCTTGGCTCAGGTCCAGTTTTATCGGTCACTTGTTAAAAAACCACTCCAGTTCACCTTTGAAGAAACTGGTACGCTTGATCCAAAACTCGTTGCTGAGAATAAAAAGGTGATCGAGAATATTCTTAAAAACTACGAACAACCAGTTTTGTAATCCATTCTGACTTCCTCTATCATTGTTATAACAGAGGAAGTCCATGATCCCCTACAGCATTACCAACACGACGCTCAATCAAATTTCCACCTTTACTCGGTTAATGGAACGTTTTGTATTCCTCCCAAAAGGTAGTATCTGGAGGAAAAGATTACTTGATTTAGCAATAAAAAAACAATCTTTTGCAGCGATTGGTATTGGTCGAAACTTGACGACTATTCCAGTAGCGGAACAAAACTTTAGCCGGAGTAAAGATGTTTTTGATGAAGAATCTCTGGCAGAGTACCAACAGTATCTCGGTTTGATGAAAACCTTAGCTGCTCCGGATCCAGTTTCTAGCGACTTGACTATCGATCAGATCGAAGATCTCCACGCCAGTTTAATTGGTCAAATCCGAGAAGAAGGCAGCCGCCATTTCCGTAGTACAGATGGATATGTCGATAAAGTAATCTGGGAGCACGGTATTAAAAAAGTAATCACCCTGAAAGTTAAAACACCTGTCAAGGATATCGAACGTCAGATGACAGCCTTTCTGACCTGGTTCTACCAGGCTAAAGAGGCGGTTAACCCAGTAGTTTTGGCCGCGATTGCTCACTTTGTCGTCGCGGAGATTCATCCGTATCCAGATGGTAATGGTCGATTAAGCAGAGCACTCACGAGACTCATTATGAAAATATCTGGTGAAATGAATTTTTGTTTGATAGCTCCTGAGTATTATTTTTATACGAATCGGGAAAGATACTTCGAAATCCTCGGTGAAGCAGTCGCTACCCTAGAAGTGACTACGTGGCTTGAATTCTATTCAAAAGCCCTTCTGGAAAGCGTTTACAGCGCGTTTGAGGACCTTTATTACTTAAGTGGAGGGAGTGTTGACTTGGCTCATCAACAGATCACAGAACTGACCGACAGGGAGACTGAACTTCTCGAGATGGTAAATAACAAACAACAGGCAAGTGCAGCTGAGTTAGCCAACTTAATCGGAGTTTCTAGACAGAACGTCAATGTGATTTTAAAAAGACTCGTCGGAAAAGGACTCTTGGTGGGTGTGGGAGAAGGTACGCATAGTCGCTATGCTTCGAAACTGCTCGTACAGCCATATTGAAGCGCTGATAGTTTCCCTTGAGCTTCTCAGCGGTCTTCTTTACAATTAAAGTAATGCCTAGTTCCAAAGAAAGCCAACATGTTCGGCTTGGGGAGTTTGCTTCTAC
>CAZKNL010000073.1:0-3339 GCA_964554155.1 uncultured Pseudomonadales bacterium
TAATGAGCCAAAAAGACTTTGGCAGAGATATTTGGTTATCACGCCGCTGTTTCTCTTTCGACTACTATTTGCTAGGATCCGTAACATTCGGGTATAAAATGCTCTGAATTGGTAACGGACTTCATGAAAAAATCTGGTTTGAACCTTACAACTGCGCGAATTGTCGTCACTGGCGGACATGGGTTTTTGGGGACATGGTTGGTAAAGCATTTGGTCGAAAAACACAAAGTTCCTCGATCACATATTTCAATTCCAGACTCTCAAGAACAGAATCTTCTTTCCTGGGAGAACTGTGTAGCCGCGGTAAAAGATGCTGACCTTATTATTCACTTAGCTGCACGCGTGGGTGGAATTGGATTTAATCGCGAGTTCCCGGGGACTTTGTTTTACCAAAACTTGATGGTGGGCGCACAGCTGATGGAAGCTGCTCGTTTAGCAAAAGTAGGCAAGTTTGTTTCAGTTGGAACGGTATGTGCCTATCCAAAATTCACGCCGGCACCTTTTTCTGAAAACGACCTCTGGAATGGCTACCCTGAAGAGACTAACGCCCCATACGGATTAGCAAAAAAAATGTTGTTAGTTCAAGGTCAAGCATATCGGCAAGAGTTTGGATTTAACAGCATTTACCTACTTCCAGCAAATTTATATGGACCTGGCGACAAATTTGATCCAGCCCACTCTCACGTGATTCCGGCATTGATTCGTAAAGTGGTTGAGGCTAAAGCAGCAGGTGACCACACGATTCATGTTTGGGGAACGGGCAAAGCAACACGTGAGTTTCTCTATGTTGAAGACGCATCCGAAGGAATCATTCTAGCTGCCCAGAACTATGAGAAGGCTGAGCCAGTCAACCTAGGAACTGGGCGAGAAATATTGATCCGTGATTTAGTAACTCAAATTTGCGAATTACTTGATTACCCAGCAAAGCTCGAGTGGCAAAAAGAAATGCCGGACGGCCAACCTCGCCGCGTTTTAAATATCGAACGCGCTAAAAAAGAGTTTGGATTCGAGGCACACACGCCATTTAAAGATGGCTTGAAAAAAACCATTGAGTGGTACATCAAAACTTTACCAAAAGAAGTTCAAGCAAAGCTGTGAGGCTTCTTTTTTCCAGAAAGTTTAGAAAAAGCATCTGGCACATACTGCCAGCGTTCAGTCGTTAAGTCGTAATATAGTTGCTGAGTGAGACGGAGTTTTCGTGGAACTTGGAGCGCGAGCCTGGCTGCCTTTCCGATGATCGCAAAAAAAGCTGGCAACTTCACCCCTATTTCTTGATAGTATTTATCGATCGCTTTAGATTTGCGCTGTGGGTTTAAACGAAAAGCCGCCAACGGAATGTGAACGGGCAACAACGATGTTCGGTTCGCAAATCGCTTCCATAAATCAAAGTCCATCCCAAAGTGAAAGTTATTTACTTTATTTCCAGCAGCTTTCCATAAACTGCGGCGCCAAAATGTTCCTTCTTGCATGATGAAACCCAGTCCAAGGCCGTGATACCACCCGGCCGCGATCAGCTTTTGTATGTACACTGGTCGAAGCCCGAGATGCTGAACGTGTCCATGTTGAGTGATGGTTTGCGGGGTACTGCTGATCCATTCCGTTGCAGGGAGCTCCGTAAAAATTTTGGCGATCAACTGCAGCGATCCTGGCATCAGCACGTCATCGCTGTTCAACCAACCCATGATCTCGCCAGTCGCGTGCGAAAAACCTTTATTGATCGCATCTGCTTGCCCATCATCTTTTTCGCTTACCCAGTACTTGAGTTTAGAAGCGTATTTTTTGATGATTTTTTTGGAGTCATCTGATGATCTACCATCAATAATAATGTACTCGAGGTTTGGGTAGTCTTGATCTAGAATAGAGCGAATCGTCTGCTCCAAAAATTGACCCTGATTGTACGAGGGAGTGACGAGACTGATTTTAGGATACGCAGAAGTTAGAGAACGTCGAGCTGTCATCGGCTCTGAATGTATCATGGAGACTTTGAAATGAATATCGCTGTCTTCGTCTTTGCCTATCCAGTGCTGAGCGAAACATTTGTGATTAACGAGCTTTACCAACTTCAACAAGCTGGAGTAAAAGGTGTGATCTGGCGAGAAAAATCAGGAAGCGGCGGTGCGCATCAAAAGGCAACGAAGCTTCAATTTCCCGTTCAGGATTGTCCAGGGAAAATACTCGGGCTTTCAATTTGGCCGATACTGAAAGGCCATTGCTGGTGGTTCGTTCATTATCCGTTGCGATATGTGAAGCTGCTTTGGGAGATTTTGTTCTGCTTTCCAGATAAAGAATCACTCAAAATATTCGTCAAAGCAGTCATCCCAGCTCAGCAAGTATATGCGTCTGGTAGTCAATTGGTTTATGTTCACGAGTCGGACCGGGCCTACGTGTTTGGGCTATGCGCCGCCCGGTTGTGCAGTTTGCCAATCATTATTATCTTTCATACCTACTTCTTGTTTGTAGAGAAACGCTATATTCAGCAGAAAGTAAAGTCTGCATCAGCAGTTATTTTTCAGTCAGCGTACTCAAAAAATATTGTGGCCGAGCTTATTCATCGAAGCGAACTACTCCTTCAGAAATTGTATGTTATTTCGTCTCCAGGAATCGATGTCGATTTTTTCAGCCCCAAGCCACCACCTCACCTTTCTCGGAGCTCTCGTCTTCAACTACTAAGCATTGGTAGACTTGAAGAGGCGAAAGGCTTTGAATATCTCATCAAAGCAACCGCTTTACTCAAGGATGCATTACCACTTTCTCTCGAGATTATCGGAGAAGGTTCTTATCGAGAACGACTCGAAAGCTTGATCGAGGAACTTCATCTGAAACAACGTGTGAAGTTATTGGGTAGTCTCCCACACGGTCCTGAATTACAAAAAAAGTTGCGGTCAGCCGACATTTTTATTTTGCCATCAATTCAAGATTCTGAGGGAGTTCACGACGTTCACCCTAATGCGGTTAAAGAAGCGATGTCGACTGGAGTTATGGTTATTACCACCAATCTCGGTGGTATCGACGAGTTTATTCGTGATAATGAGAACGGTTTTTTGATTGATCATGCTGACCCTGAACTCATCGCTAAAGCTATTGCTGACGTTGCTAGTTTAACTTCTGTCAAAAAGGAGAGTCTTAAAACGAACGCGCGAGCTACAATAGTAAGACAATACGGAGCGGACGAAATCACTCACGAACTTCTTCAGGTTTTTAAGCACTATGCTAAGTAAGATAACTCGCCCGTTACTTTTCCTGATTGCTATTGCAGGGTTGTGTATCTCCCTTTTCTTGGTAGCAAAGTTGCCTCTTTGGCTTGACGAACGTTACTCACTTGTTTTTGCCTCAAGAATG
>CAZKNL010000074.1:0-3333 GCA_964554155.1 uncultured Pseudomonadales bacterium
CTTTATCAAGTAAAAAGATTGACGTTGTGGCTTCATTTTACCCGTTGTATTTTTTTGCCAGTCAAATTGGTGGTAATACGGCTAATGTCACGAATATCACACCTACAGGTGCTGAACCACATGATTACGAACCATCAACTCAGGATATTGCCCACCTAGAAAAGGCAGCGATTCTAGTCCTCAACGGAGGACAATTGGAAGCCTGGGCAGATAAAATTCAAGTCAACCTTCACAATAAAAATGTAGAAATAGTAACTGCCGCAGATGGATTGATTACTCAGGAAGTTGAAGAAGAAGGTGAGAGGGTCAAGGACCCCCATGTTTGGCTCGATCCTGTTTTGGCTAAACAGGAAGCGCAGAAAATTGCTGAAGCATTGAGCAAGGTTGACCCAGTTAATAAAGTTGTTTATGAACACAATCAAAAAGACTTAGAAAATAAGTTTGATGCTCTTGATGCTGCCTTTAGAAATGGACTAAAAGATTGTCAACAGCAAAATATCATTACCTCTCATGCAGCCTTTGGTTATTTAGCTTCACGGTATGGTTTAAAACAGGTGACGATTACTGGTATATCACCGGACCAAGAACCTTCTCCTAAACAGTTGGGTGAAGTTGCCAAGTTCGCTAAGAAGAACAACATTAAATATATCTTCTTTGAGACGTTGGTGAGCCCGAAACTTTCCGAGACATTGGCCAAAGAAGTTGGCGCAAAAACGATTGTCTTCAACCCACTGGAAGGACTCACTCCAGAAGAAGAAAAAGCTGGGAAAGATTATTTTTCAGTTCAGCAAGAAAATCTAGCAAACTTAAAAATTGCCCTGGAATGCAAATGAGTAACAGTATTATCGTTGATATCCAGGATGTCAGTTTTAGTTATAACGGACAAACTGCGCTCAGTGAAATTAATCTCCAAATCAAGCGAGGTGAGTTTCTAGGAATTATTGGTCCGAATGGCAGTGGCAAAACTACTTTACTAAAAATTATCCTTGGTTTGCTGAAACCACAAAAAGGATCAGTCCAGCTTTTTGGTCAGGATATTAACCATTTTAAAAGCTGGTCAAAAATCGGGTACGTCCCTCAAAAAGCCGGTTCGAATATCACGAATTTCCCAATCAGTGTTGAAGAAGTAGTTGGAATGGGAGGAGCGAGTCACGAAGCAGTGACTGATGCCTTAACTAAGGTAGAAATGACAACACATCGAAAGAGATTATTGAGCGAACTCTCAGGGGGGCAGCAGCAACGGGTTTTTATAGCCAGAGCTCTGGCTACAAAACCTGAATTGTTAATTCTCGATGAGCCAACTGTCGGAGTTGATGTTGATTCACAAGCAAAGTTTTATCAGCTATTACGAGATTTGAACCAAAATTTAAACCTGACACTGGCGTTAGTTTCTCATGATATCGATGTAGTCGCCCATGAGGTGAACCAAATAGCTTGCCTTAACTCTACGTTAGTCTGTCATGGCAATCCAAAGCAAGTACTGAAAAAGGATTTCATGGATAAACTGTATGGGAAAGAACTACGATTTGTGGTTCACGGACATTAACTATGCTAGAAATTTTTCAATACAGCTTTATGATTCGAGCTTTTTTAGCAGGGCTAATGATTTCGCTAATTGCTCCGCTGATTGGAAATTTTTTGGTCGTGCGGCGGTTCTCGCTGATTGCAGATACGCTCTCGCATGTCGCTCTGGCAGGAGTAGCCATCGGTTTACTGCTCAAAGTGCAGCCTTTGCCTGTGACAATTGGGGTGACCACCCTTGCGGCAGTGGCAATAGAAAAATTACGGTCCAGTAAAAACATCCCAGGTGAGGCAGTGCTAGCGATGTTCTTACCTGGAGGATTAGCTCTGTCGATTGTGCTGGTCAGTTTGGCCAACGGATTTAATGCGAACTTGTTCAGCTACTTATTTGGCAGTATTACTACTGTGACTGAAAGTGATTTGTGGTTGACCTTAGGACTGGGGATTTTGACCCTTTTAACTGTAGTCTTGTTCTACAAGAAACTCCTGTTTGCTTCCTTTGATGAAGAAAGTGCCAAAGTCAGTGGGATCCCTGTTGGTTTCGTCAACACAGTGTTGATTGTTTTGACTGCCATCACTGTGTCACTCTCCATGAGAGTGGTGGGAATTTTATTGATTGGAGCGCTGATGGTTATTCCGGTAGTGACTGGAATGCAGTTAGCCAGAAGTTTTTTACAAGGGATTTATTTTTCGCTCGGCTTTGCCTTGATTGCAGTAGTACTTGGTTTATTTGTGTCGTACTACTTTAATTTGCCCGCAGGTGGTGTAATAGTCCTTGTATCACTATTGATATTTGGTTTGGTGACCTTTTCCAAAAGAAGTTGGTAACATATAGCATATGAATCTCTCCATCGCCATCGTCGGCCTTCCCAACGTGGGCAAATCAACACTTTTTAATGCCCTATTGAAACAGCAAGTAGCTTTAGCGGCGAACTACCCTTTTGCAACGATCGAGCCGAACGTTGGTGTCGTCCCCGTTCCAGATACCCGTTTACCAAAATTAGCTGAGGTAGTTCATAGCGAAAAAATTGTGCCAGCAGTGGTCGAATTTGTCGATATTGCTGGACTGGTCAAAGGGGCAAGTAGTGGAGCCGGTTTAGGGAATCAATTTTTGTCTCACATTCGCGAAACGTTGGCAATCTGTCATGTGCTGCGCGGGTTTAGTGATCCTGACATTATTCGGGAGGGAAGTGTCGATCCTTCTTCTGACTTAGAAACTATCCGGACCGAACTACAGTTGGCTGACTTGGCCACTTTAGATAAGCAAAAACCCGTCAAAGGTGCAACTTCACCAGCCGAAAAAAAACAGTGGGAGGTAGTTGAAAAATTTCGCAAGACTGTCAGTGAAGGGAAGATGGCAAATACGGTGTTTTCTTCTGAATTTTTTGAAGACGATCAACTTGTAGCAAAACAACTGTCACTCTTAACCGCCAAACCAGAACTCTTTGCAATCAATGTTGACGAAGCTTCTTTAAAAGATGCCGAAAACATCAAAAAAGAGTATGCCCAGAAACTCAAGGTAAACGGGCAACAAGTTGTAATTATTTCGGCAAAAGCTCAGAGTGAGTTGAGCGCACTGAGTGAACAGGATCAAGCGTTGTTTTTGGCTGACCTCGGAGTAAAAAGTAGTGGCTTAGAACGTTTAATTCAAGCTGCCTACAAAACCCTCAAGCTACAAAGTTTTCTGACTGCAGGGGAGAAAGAAGTGCGAGCATGGACCATCCGAGCTGGGGCGAATGCAGTTGAGGCGGCTGGTGAGATTCACACAGATTTTATGAAAAAATTTATTCGAGCAAACATTGCTTCCTATCA
>CAZKNL010000075.1:0-3291 GCA_964554155.1 uncultured Pseudomonadales bacterium
GGTGGATCAATCACTGCGTTGCCCGTCATCGAAACCCAAGGAAACGACGTCTCCGCATTTGTACCAACCAACGTTATTTCCATTACCGACGGACAAATTTACTTGGAAACTGATTTATTTAATGCCGGCATGAAACCAGCAATTAATGTTGGATTGTCAGTTTCTCGTGTTGGTTCTGCAGCCCAAATCAAAGCGATGAAACAAGTTGCCGGAACGATGAAGCTCGACCTGGCGCAGTTTCGTGAACTGCAAGCATTTGCTCAATTTAGTTCTGATTTAGACGATAAAACCAAAGCCCAACTGGACCGTGGAGTTCGGGTCAACGCGGTCTTAAAACAAGGTTGGGATAATCCACTCAAAGTTGAAGAACAAGTGGTAGTTATCTTTGCGGCAGTTAATGGATACTTAGATACTGTCCAAGAAAAGTTTTTAGGTAACTGGGAAAAAGAGTATATGGAGTACATCCATGATCAATTTCCAAAAATCTTGACCAGTATGCGAACTGAGCAAAAGATGACTGATGAAACAACTACCAAGTTGAAAACCGCAATTGAAGGTTTCAATCGACGACACCCAGAGTGGATGCTGGAGGCGTAATGGCCAACACACGGCAAATCAAACGGCGTATCGGCACTGCGGCGAATATTTCCAAGATCACCAAAGCAATGGAGATGGTGTCCGCCAGTAAAATGCGACGCGCTCAACAACAGGCAGTAGCTGCCCGACCATACACACGGGCTATCCAACGCTCTTTACAAAAAGTCGCTGACTCAACTGACCCATCTCTGCATCCTTTATTGATGAGTCATCAGGAAGGCAAAAATATTTTAGTGATTTTTTCGACAGATCGGGGACTCTGCGGGGGATTGAACACCAACTTGTTTAAGTCAGCATGGCAATGGTGCCGTTCCCAACAGAACTATGAAGTGATCGCTATTGGTAAAAAAGCGATTGCTTTCGCCCGAAGAATGGGACTCCCAATCGTTGCACAGTTTAAAGAGTTACCAGAAGTTGCGGCAGTCAATGATGTTTTGCCAATTGCTAGAATTGTGACTGATGGATTCTTAGAAAAGCAGTACCAATCAGTGTGGTTACTTCATATGGACTTCATTAATACCTTATCCCAAAAAGTAAAGTTCACTCAACTCTTGCCACTCTCTGCAGAGCTCGCGGAGATAGAGAAAACTACTGTAACTGTTGAAGCTCACAGTCAATACCAATTCGAACCAAACCCAACTGAAATTTTGAATGAACTGTTGCCATATTACTTAGAAAACAGTTTGTACCAAACACTTTTAGAAGCTAAAGCCAGCGAGCATAGTGCGCGGATGGTCGCCATGAAGAACGCTAGTGAAAATGCTAGAGACTTGGTCGGTGAGCTACGGCTGTTGTTTAACAAGTCACGGCAAGCTGCAATTACTAGTGAGCTTTTAGATATTACAACTGCTACCCTGACGGTAGCGCAGTAACAGAATAATTTGCAAAAAAGGACAACTATGAAAAAACAAAACATTGGCAAAATCACTCAAATTATTGGTCCAGTTGTTGACGTACTGTTCAGCGAGCAAGTTCCGGCAATTTACAACGCTTTGCACCTCCAACGAGAAGATGGCTCCACATTAGTACTGGAAGTTGAACAACAACTACCAGGTGATATTGTCCGGGCAATTTCGCTTGGCTCGACTGACGGACTACGTCGTAGTTTAGAAGTAGTTGATACGGGTGCACCTATTTCTGTTCCGATTGGCGAAGAGACACTCGGAAGAGTTTTTAATGTAGTTGGGGAACTCATCGATGAAGGAGAGCCTATTAAGTTTACTCAGACCGCTCCGATCCATCGTTCATCACCTTTATTTAAAGATGTCAGTACTAAAGCAGAAATGTTGGAAACTGGTATTAAAGTCGTTGACTTAATCGCTCCGTTTATGAAAGGTGGAAAAGTCGGTGCATTTGGCGGAGCGGGTGTGGGTAAGACCGTCATCATTCAAGAATTAATTCGCAACATTGCTGAAGAACATCAAGGTCACTCCGTCTTCGCCGGTGTTGGTGAACGTACTCGTGAAGGAAATGATCTCTATCATGAAATGAATGATTCTGGGGTAATCAAAAGTACGGTGATGTGTTTTGGTCAAATGAATGAACCCCCAGGGAATCGTCTGCGGGTAGCGCTGACTGCCTTAACTATGGCTGAGTACTTCCGCGACGAGAGACATGAAGATGTGTTGTTTTTCATTGATAATATTTTCCGTTTTTCACAGGCTGGTTCTGAAGTATCAGCACTACTCGGTCGGATTCCATCGGCTGTTGGGTATCAACCAAACTTGGCAACCGAGATGGCGACGCTGCAAGAAAGAATTACCTCTACCAAGAATGGCTCAATCACTTCAATTCAAGCCGTCTTTGTACCAGCTGACGACTACACCGACCCAGCACCAGCAACCACGTTTGCGCATTTAGACTCGACGATTTCCTTGGAACGTCGTCTTTCCGAGCAAGGTATTTACCCAGCAGTTGATCCACTTGTTTCTGGCTCCAAAATTCTTCAACCTGACATTGTCGGCGATGATCATTACAACGTGGCTCGTGGGGTCCAAGCTGTTTTACAACGATATAAAGAGTTGCAAGATATTATTGCCATCTTGGGTATTGATGAGCTCAGTGATGAAGATAAGTTGATCGTGGCACGCGCTCGCCGAGTTCAGAAGTTTCTGTCACAACCATTTTTCGTCGCGGAGCAGTTTACCAATATCAAAGGTGCTTATGTCTCAGTGAGTGAGACGATTCGTGGTTTTCGAGAAATTTTAGATGGCAAACATGATAGCTTGCCTGAACAAGCGTTTTACCTCGTTGGCACTATCGATGATGCAATTGCAAAGGCGAAGACTTTGTAGCAAAAACACTGTAGATGAGTAAACCTTTACTTCAAATCACCATCATCAGTCAAGAGAAACAGCTTATTTCTACTGAAGCCGAACAAGTGACTGCACCAACGACTGAGGGTGAAATCACTGTCTTACCTGGACATATTCCACTTTTTTCAAGACTGCAAACTGGTGAGCTACGATATAAAAAAGATAATCAAGAATCTTTTTTTGTGGTTTCCAAAGGATTTATTGATGTTGGTCCTGACAGCACAGTGACTGTTTTAGTCGATAGTGCGGTAGATGCTCGAGAAATCAGTGTCGAGCAGGCAGAAGTAGCAATGAAAGCTGCCCATGAAACCATGGCTCAAAGTCGAGATCAACAAGAATTAATCATGGCAGAGGCTTCTTTACGGCGAGCTCTCCTGGA
>CAZKNL010000076.1:0-3196 GCA_964554155.1 uncultured Pseudomonadales bacterium
ATTGTCAATACCACCACGAAACATGTTGCAGTAGGAATTGGTTCTACTTTCGCCGTGACGATGAAACGTGGCAAATCACAAAGCAAACATAAATACGTGATGGTGGGTGAGTTTGAAGCCGATCCACAAAGTGGCAAAATCTCCAGCGCATCACCTGTTGGTAAGGCTCTGATGGGCAAGAAAAAAGGTGAGACTGCAAAAGTTGACGCTCCGTCCGGTGTTGTCGAGTATCAAGTTGTGGAAATCAAGTAAACTTCCAGTCACTCAAAGAGTCTCCAGATTAACTTACTACTCCTCACTCTATGTCTACCCAACAAAGTCTTCATTGGACACAAAAACTAACCGCCGAAGTTTTAGCGTGGCAGAAAAAAAATAAAATCCCCCAACTGCATGTTGATGACATGAAGACACCTTCCGGTCGTGTGCATACTGGTGCGCTGCGGGGAGTGATGATTCATGACATCATTGCTAAAGAGTTAGCTAAATCTACTGATCAAAAAATTATTAGTACATATGTCTTTAACGACATGGATCCGATGGATGGTTTACCAGCATACTTAGATGTCACTGAATACAACCAGCACATGGGCAAGCCTCTATACAAAATTCCTGCGCCACCCCTGGAAAAATCTGGAGTTGACTTCTCCAAAGCAAATGCCGAAGAGAAGAAACATTATCAGAGTGCCAAAAGCTTCGCCGAGTTTTATGCGTTTGACTTTATTGATGCATTTCGCAAACTCGGCTGTTCACAAGAGATAGTGTGGAGCCACGAACTCTATGAGTCTGGCAAAATGGATGCTGTTATTCAAACTACGTTAGATCACGTTGATGACTTTCGCAAAATTTATAAAGAAGTGGCTGACTACAACCTACCTCCGAAGTGGTATCCCTTCCAAGTGATCTGTCCACAGTGCGGGAAGGTAGGCACCACTTTGGTCACTGACTGGGATGGGCAACAAGTCACTTTTGAGTGTCAGCTCCATAAAGTGACGTGGGCCGAAGGCTGTGGCTACCAGGGGAAGATCTCACCATTTGGCGGAACTGGCAAGTTTTTGTGGAAAGTTGACTGGCCCGCACACTGGAAAGTACTAGGTGTCACTGTGGAAGGCGCTGGCAAAGATCACAGTTCAGCCGGTGGCTCTCGTGACATGGCAGTAGCGATCATGCAAGAAGTTTTTAAGATTCTCAATCCATTTGATATTCCCTATGAATGGATTTTGGT
Source organism: uncultured Pseudomonadales bacterium (assembly GCA_964554155.1). Classification (GTDB taxonomy): domain Bacteria; phylum Patescibacteriota; class Microgenomatia; order UBA1400; family PJMF01; genus UBA924. The sequence goes on from CAZKNL010000076.1 coordinate 1,223, forward strand.
GCGTGGTTCCAAAATGAGTTCAAGTAAAGGTGTGGGAACTTCTGCGCGTGAGTTTGTGGAACTTTTCCCACCTGAAGTTGGTCGTTTCCTGTTTGTCAGCAGGTTATACAGCCAAGTGATTGACTTTGATCCAATGACAATGGCCATTCCTGATTTATTTGATGAGTATGATCAAGCTGCACGAATTTTTTGGAAACAAGAAGAAGGCGATCAACGTCAAGCTGTGGCATTTGACCGTTCTCAACTGGGACCTGCACCAAAACCTCACTTTTTGCCGCGCTTTCGAGATGTTGCTTTATGGATGAACTACCCAGAATTAAACTTGGAAGAGAAGTTTGCGGAAGTGAAAGGGAGTGCTTTGAATGCTGTCGAAAAAAATGTTTTAGAGCAACGGAAAGCCGTGGCCAAGTTATGGATTGACCGCTACGCGCCTGAAGACTTTAAACTCCAACCCACCAAAACAGTTCCTGCAGAGGCAGCTCAATTAAGTGCTGAACAGAAACAATTTTTAATGAAGCTGAATGACTTGATTGATTCTCAAAAGTGGGACATGGCAGACCTGCAACAAGAATTATTTGAACTTGCTAAGGCAACCGTCTCACCCAAAAAAGGATTTGCCGCAATTTACTTAGCATTCCTGGGCAAAACGGCTGGTCCACGGGCAGCTGCATTTTTACTGTCATTGGATCCTGAATTCCGTCGCCAAAGAATTCAAGAAATTACACAAGGACAAAGTTCTTCTACTCCTCACTCTTTTGAAAACTTGAAAGAAACTGAACACCTTAATATTGACCCTGCAGTCAAAGAAAAATTCCCAGGCATGTTCTTCGCTCAAGTAGAAATTACTGACGTCGATATTCAAAAAACTGATCGTGAGCTTGAAGAGCTAAAAGAGAAAGTTTTGGCAAACAGAAAAGATCTTACAGTTGAACAAACTGGAGAACTTCTGCCAATTAAAGTCTACCGCAACTTGTTCAAAGCAACTGGGGTGGACTTCCATAAAAAGCGTCCATCTCCAGAAGCACTTTTGCGCAGGATTGCTCAAGGCAAAGGTCTGTACACTGTCAATACAGCAGTCGATGCCTATAATCTTTCAGTCATCGAAAGTGGCGTCAGTTTGGGAGGGTTCGATCGGGATAAACTTCAACTTCCGGTGGTGCTTCGTTTTTCAGCTGACAAAGAAAAAATGCATTTGCTTGGCGATGAAGAGGTAACATTCACCCGAGCCGGAGAACTTGTCTATTCCGACCAGAATAAACCCATTACTATCGATCTCAATTACCGCGATATTAATGAAACCAAACTGACTGAGCAAACCAAGAATATTATCTTATTTGCTGATGGCGGACCGGGATTAAGTGAGGAAGAAGTTTTGAGCGCATTGAAAAAGGGTGCTGAGTACATTCAAAAATTCTGCGGTGGCCAAATTGGAGAAATTCAGATTGTAAAATAAAAGGAGATTATGCAGTTACCTTCTCGAGAAATTTCAGAGAACCTTCTCAAACAACACATTAAAAATGAAGCCTTGTTCCATCACTGCCAAATGGTTGCTCGAGCGATGGAAGCTTATGCGCAGAAACTCGGTGAAGACATAGAGTTATGGTACCAAACTGGTTTGCTCCACGATATTGACTGGGAAGAGTTTCCAGACGAGCACCCGAATAAAGCAGTCAAAGAATGGCTGGGAGACTATCCAGAGGAGTTGAAGTTAGCAATTCTGGCCCATGGACCAGACCGAACTGGCAAACAACCAGAAACTTTAATTGAACGGTACTTATTTGCGATTGACGAGTTATCTGGGTTAATGCATGCAGTCTCACTCATGCGGCCGAACCGATTCCAAGATATGGAAGTTAAATCCGTCAACAAAAAAATTAAAGATAAAAGCTTTGCCGCCAATGTCAGCCGAGAAGATATTGAGCGCGGTTTGGCTTTGATCGAAAAAACCCCAGAAGAACATATTGGATTTTTGAT
>CAZKNL010000077.1:0-3184 GCA_964554155.1 uncultured Pseudomonadales bacterium
GGAGTGATATGCCTGACCAACAACTTGATCAACTGGGAAAAGATTGGTTTATTGAAGAGCGAGATCGTGTCTTTGAGCAGTTTTTGCAACCCATCTACCAAAAAGCCCTGAGTTACCCCGAGATTCAAGAGTCGCTCCAGCTTCCCTACGCCGACCCATTTTGGCAGTCTGATACTTACAGACGTCTGATCCTCGAGCTAGATATTGCCTTTGCGGTCAGTAAACAAGCTCTGGACAAATGGCTAGAGAATCAAGTCGCTTTGGGGGAAGGGGTGCCGATCGAGATCAAAGCGCTCCAGGAGCTGCATGGGTTACAACTCAAACACGCACAGTTTGGGTTGTCTGCAGAGGAAGCCGGCAAGTTTAATGCCCTGGCTCCGACAGTGCTGTCGCTAGGAAATAGATTGCTGAGTATTGGCCAATGTGGTTTAACCAGTTTGTTGCCAACAAACTTACTTCCTAAGTTAGGAGTGGGTGATTTTGGCAGTTCTGCCACTGGGTTAGCTGCGCTTGGATCCACCGAGGTTGGCCGACTGTCTCATAAGGAAAAGCAACAGTTCCGCACCGATGTGTTAGGCAGGTACTCGCCGCTTGAAGTTAAAGATCGTCGTGGCCGAATTCATACTTTTTGGGTACTCAATCAGTATTACCAAGACTATGTTGGAAACTGTTATGAAGATGAGAACGGAGTGTTGCGAGGTCCGTGTGATGTGCCTTTGCGGATGGAGAATGACCAGTTTATCTTGACTGATGAAAAGTACCAAGAATTGTTGGCAGCTAGCCAACACGAATCGCCTGAGGAAGAAAAGTTGATGGAGTTAGACAAAGAAGAAGGACGGGCTTTAGCAGCTGCTCAGACAGATGAGGAGCGTGGGAAAATTCGGCAGACGTTTAGGTCAAAGAAGAGGCGACTGAGATCTCGCGTTTCGGTGACTCAGCTAATTAATGATGATTTGTATAGGCCTTCACCGAGATTTACACGTCTATAGGATTCGACTTCTCTTGTTAGAGAGCTAACATTTTGAGTAGTTCTGATTTTTACTACAATTGTCGTAATTGTGGTAATTACCACAATCGTGAAAAGTTCGGAGTTGACCCCCATTGGGTTTATGACATCTCTGATGACAACCCCCTCAGATGAATACAAATTCTGTCCTCGGTGTGCCAACACTCTTCCGATATCTGAATTGTCCCTTTGGGGGTCATCTCTATAACAAAATTAATCTATAATTTGGATCATGGTTGACGCTGTCCAAGCCCCCGAACTAGCCGAACGCAAGTGCAAGATTCGCTTAAACATCTTGCACGAAGAACTGAAGCAACTCCTAGGCGTTCTTGCTCAATCGTACAAAATAAACTTCCCACCAGTAGCCATTCAGGAGCAGCTTCCAAAGATTGATCCGAATTTTTTTTCGAATGAGTTTGCCCCGGACAAAACATTTTTCTATTATGCCGATCCATTTTTAAGAGAACGGCGGGTAGACACTCCTCGCTATGTATTGTCTCGCCAGGACGTCATTGATCTCTTCGAAAATATTAATGAAGAACTGATCGAAAAACCCAATCACCCACTCGGTACCACTGATGTCTTGGGCGAAGAACAACTCGATTTTCTCAGGCGGCTGAAAAATGGTCTGCCGAACAATAAAGAACAGTTGGAAGAAAACATCGCTGTTTTTTATCAGACCATCGAGCTGATGGAACAGGGCGAGCAGAAGGCAGAAGAAGTTGGTGAAGTCAAAGTCGGCATCCCATTACAGCTGAAAGCGCTCATCGATTTGGACAAGTCAGTCCCCGCCTCATGGTTGGAAAACTCTTGGCCATTTGTCAAAAGAATTGTTAGCGATGCCTACTCTGTCCGAGTTGATGTCACTACAATTTCCACAGCGATTAATAAAGAACCAATCATTTTAGAAGTCGTCCATGTTCGTTTTTTCTTAAATGACTGGCTGAAGACACTCTACTCGGATGAGTTCAAGCCAGTTCTCCAGAGTAGACAGATCGCTCTCCCAGTATCCCAGCAGTTTAACGCCACCAATAAGTTCTTTGCCTATATTGACTTGCCACAGTGGACAGCCGAAGACCACGCTGTTGCTGAGTTTGTCAGCAAGCAACTTGCTCCTGTTATTGAAGAACTTTTAACTGCCAAAGAAAAAGCCCCACTTCCTGCCTATGTCAGTGAAACCACCACTGATGCAGAGAGTGAAAGTAGTGTCGTCACCAAAGATCTGAAAGACAAGAAAAAAGAAGAGCTTGTGGATCTCTTTGCCAAGTTTGAACAGGCCGGCAAGTCCTATACCCAAGAATCAGAACGGTTAACCACCATCTTACTCCCGCAGTTTTTTGCGATGCACGGCTTCCAAGAAAACTTGGACCAGTTGCAGAGAAATGAACCAACCAGCTTTTTAGTGGTTGAAAGAGAGTTCCGCTTAGAACTCCATAGTGTCCTTCGCTCTTTAACCCCAGATGAGTTTGCGTATTTGCAAGAACGAGGTGGTTCATTGGAGTTTCGCCTAATTGTTTTGCGCAAGCTGTACGGCAAGTTGGGCACAAATCCGCGGTTCATGGCCTCACTTGATCGTTATAAAGATGGTTTTGCTGAGCGACTTGAAGCGCGAGTCCGCGCTGGCGAGGTCACTCAAGCTCAGGCAGAACAACAACTCCGAGCGATTAACCGTCAAATTACCTTAAGCAACGAAAAATTTGATGAACAAGTTGTCAGCAAAGAAAAAACTCCACCAGAAGAGTGGACTGCTGGTTTAGCCACTCTTGAGAAGACTACTGACCTTCGCAACCTGACCGCAACAGACTACCAAGCTTTAATTACAGCGCTAACAGGGCAGGACAAACCGAACGTTGACTTCGAGGTTTTGCTTCGCAACATTGATGTGATTATTGCTGAACGTTGGTCCCCTGAACGAATTCGCAACTTGAGCTTAAGTAATGCTGGTGACGTATTTGGTCTAGCTTTACCCTCAGAAATTACTGGTAACCTAGATAACTTCCGCCGTTTCCTCAATATCACTACTGAGTATCTTTATGCCCGTCGCCAACACCTTAAAGACCACTATGAAGTTGATGCGATTGGTCGTGAAGACGGGCGGACTTTCACTATCAAAGATGGTGTTGCTTCTGACCGCAGCTCTTTGAGTCCAACTGGAGCTGATATTGCCAGTTTGAAACA
>CAZKNL010000078.1:0-3126 GCA_964554155.1 uncultured Pseudomonadales bacterium
ATTTGGCATAATGCACCTTTTGCCGTGTTCTATCCGATAAAAGGCCTTGATGTTTCTCATCATCAAGGTGTGATTGACTGGCAAAAAGTTGCCAGTACGCATACGTATTCATTTGTTTTTATTAAAGCAACTGAAGGTCATGATTTTTCTGATGATGACTTTGCCAAAAACTGGCAAGGGGCCAAAGAAAATGGCTTCCTCGTTGGAGCCTACCACTTTTTTTCTATTCGCAGTTCTGGAAAAGAGCAAGCTGATTTATTTATTTCAACAGTTCCAAAAGAAGACTCTGCATTACCGCCGGTAATTGATGTGGAAGTGAATCTCAATCAAGATCCTGACAAAATAAGAGCTGAACTGACAGAATTAGCAAATCAATTAGAAACTCATTACAAGAAAAAGCCAATTTTGTATGTTACGTACGATACCTATAATGCATATGTGAAAAACCATTTTGGTGAGTACCATATTTGGATCCGCGATGTCTGGAAGCCACCTTCTTTAAAAGACAGGAGCTGGTTGATTTGGCAGTATCACAATCGAGGGTGGGTGAAAGGGATTCACTCGTATGTGGACATGAATGTTTTTCGAGGAAGTAAGGAAGAGTTAGTGAAGCTAACCAAACCAATCTCGCCTCAACTATTTCAGCAGTCAAAAAAGAATGATTGATTCGGCTTATGTTGAGATCTGGTATACTTCACCTGCTAAAGTAGGAGTTCTATGAAACAAGATGTTCAGACGGTGACTTCTGACGGTGAATCAACTCAACCACTTATTCATGGAGTTACCTTTAAAGAAGTTACAACCCATATTGATGATCGAGGATTTGTCTGCGAAACCTATGACTCTCGTTGGAAGTGGAACAAAAAACCATTAGTATTTTCTTATGTCTACACCATTCGCCCTGGGATCATTAAAGGGTGGGCAATGCACAAAAAACATGAAGACCGATACTTTATTTTATTCGGTGAAGTAGAAGTTGTACTCTACGATGGTCGAAAGGATTCTCCCACAAAAGGTATGGTCTCAAAATTCTATTTCACTGAGTACAATCGTCGTCTAGTGAATATTCCACCAGGTGTCTGGCATGCAAATAGAAATGTTGGAAGTAAAGATGCCGTCGTACTGAACTTTCCAACGATCTGCTACGACCATACTCACCCAGATAAATATCGTTTGCCACCGGACAGTCCAGAAATTCCTTATACCTTTGATCACCCAACTGGATGGTAAAAACAAAAACGATTCCACGAGTATCTGTTTTACTCCCAACACATAATCGTGCTGATGTTCTTCCATACGCAATTAAGTCTGTATTAAAACAAACTTTTACTGACTTTGAGTTACTGATCATTGGTGATGGCTGTACAGATAACACCGAGTCTATAGTCCAGAGTTTTGTCAAAAAAGATCCGCGTGTTCAGTGGTTTCCCTTTCTCAAAGGGGAAGGATTCGGATATGCACATCGGAACACTATTCTCCAACAAAAAACAGCAATGTACAGCGCATTTGTCGGACACGATGATCTGTTGTTTCCCAATCATCTGGAAACTCTTCTTCAATTTTTCGAAAAAAATCCCACACATTTGATTGCATACACACGTCCGCTGTGGGTTCACCCTGATGGGGTAATAATTCCTTCGACGTTCAATACGAATAATCAAGTTATAAGACAAACATTTCTGACTGATCACAATGAAGTTCCTGCTTGTTGTGTAATGTATAGCTATAAAGCAATGAGAGAAGTGAAGTACTGGAACGATACACTCCCAGAAGCGGCAGATTGGGATTTGTGGAAAAGAATCGTCGAAAAGGACCCTAAACATCAAATCGGATATATCTCAACACCAACGACACTTCACTTCCGTGCAAACTGGCGAACAGAAACAACAAGCATGGATCCTTCTCTTCGAGAAATGCATGCATATATTCTTGCTAGCGAGTACTTGAAACAATACCTGACAATACCAAGCCAAAAAAACACTTCTCAACAACAGACACTTTGGAATCTTGCCCAAAAAGAAACATGGAGAGAGCAGTTGCAGCAAAATGTAGTCACCTTACTCGACAATAAAGCACGACAAGAAAGTGCTGAGTCAAAGCTCTATCTAGAAAACCAACAACTCAGGGAAAAAATTCAAGAAGTAACAAATACAAAAGGATACCGGGCTATGGAAGTGTTGCGTAAAGTACTTAAGTGGAGGTCGTAAACTAAAAACTGTCAGTGAGTAGTAGGTTTTTGCATTTCTTCATGTAACTTTTTAGTTATTGCTGCTATTGGTAACTCAATTCCTTTTTCAGTTGCCATGTTCAGAGCAATTTGAAGATCCTTAATGGATATTTGACTGGTGTAGTACTTTTGATTATCCAGTGCATAATTTCTCAATGTTTTATCCCAGACGTGATCGAAGTTAGTTAAAGAGTCTTCTGCTAGGAGTTCATATATTGGCTGAATATCATTTGAGTAATGGCGAACAAATTTAATGACTTCAATAGCAGTAGCCACGTTGGCGAAACGACATAAGTTACGAGCGAGCTTGGCAATAGTTGCTTGAGGAGCTTTACCAATATAATTTACCTTTTTACCCATCAAGTAAAAAATCTCTTTGTATCGATCAAAAATATTCTTTTCACCTTCGACTACAAACCAAAGTTGGCCATTTTCAGCAGAGGATTGACCACCAAACATTGGTGCGGATAGGAAATCGATATTTTTTCCTGCTAACTGTTGAGAAAAATTGACCACATCAGTTGGGAGTAGTGTGCTGGTTTCAATCACGATTTTTACTTTATGCTGATGAGTAACAATCCCGTTTTTACCCAAAACCACTTCCCTAGAAATAGTGGGGTGAGGAAGACAAACAACGATAACTTCACTCAGCTCACAAACGTGTCTTAGGTCACTGATCACATTAATTCCTGCCTGCTCTGCAAGTTGTTGTTGCTCTAAACTCATATCCAAACCATTGACTGTATAACCGGCAGAAACTAAGTGAGTAGCAAGAGGTAAGCCCATTGCCCCCAAGCCAACGAAGCCAATATTTTGAGGAAGATTATTGGTAGGTTTCATAATTATCATTGGGGAACTGATTGTTTAACTGTTCCAAAGCCATGAGCCAACCAATCAGC
>CAZKNL010000079.1:0-3083 GCA_964554155.1 uncultured Pseudomonadales bacterium
TTCTACTTCTGGAAGTTCTGGCATATTGGCTAGTGTACTATAGTAAATTATATGAGTGAAAGAGTTTTAGATGCTTTCAGAAAACCAGAGAAACTCAGTCGAGCAGATGTCAAGTTTAGATTTTATGACGATCCGATTTTTCATGATGAGTTAACTAATAAACTCATTGAACATTTAGCCAATAAGATCCAACCTGGATACGGATTGGCCGAGTTGACCAATGCAAGTGGAGCTCTTTCTGACAAAGCATCGGCATGGCTCAAGAAAAGCAACACGTCTTCCCCTGATCAAAGAGCAAACATCACTGATGCACAAAGAGGAGCAATTACTTGCAATGCACTTGCCAGTGAAACTGTTCTTGCGCAATTAGACCTACAACATATTGAGGATGAAGATCGTAAACAGTTACGTGAATTCGCAGAAAGATCTTTAGACCACCTAGTTACCGGCTACATTTCTGAAAGTGAAGCTGTACAACAAAGTACAGTACAGATCGTCAGTCCCAAGAGTATCAACCCAATTACGATTTGGTATGCCAGAAATGCTTATCTTGACTTAAAAACCACTCTTACTCATCTTTCCGACCTTCCTCACGGTGAAACCAAGGTTAGATCATTGGCAGTATTAGGCTATTTACTTGGGTATCTTGATGAAGACAACCCAAATTGCTCTAGAAATAGAACTTTATTCAATCAATATGTAACAAGTGAACTTCCTAGAGTCATTAGAGAATTATTACCACAAAGAGAAAAAGGTTCTGAAGATTCAGAAAGATTAACTCAACTTAAACAATTTTGGCACCAAGTTTTTGTCCAACGATGGGTAGCAGCAGCTCGATTAGAGTATGACGGACTTGGGGCGTTAACTATCGCTGACCGGCAAATCGCCTCTCATAACCTAGAAACCGATTTGAGAAGTGCGGAAACCAGACCAGGAGCACTGGCTCAGGCGAGAAACATGCTGGTGAGAACAGACAACCCCGTTCTCAGTGGAAGCATCATCCATGAGTATGACCGCAACCAAGCACGACTGATTGCTCAAGAAGCTAAAGTGCAAAGAAGTTTGCGTACGTTTACCTCCAAATTGATCCACCGTTATAACCCAGACCACCACTACCTGGTTGATGAAAGAGGCAGAGCAGTTGGCCAATGGCAAGTTTTTCAGGAGAAGTCCTCACATCTCTTTGAGGTATTCGTCAGAACAGCGGGAAAATTAACCACCCCAAACATCACTAGAAAAGAAGAACAACACTTGCTTCTTCAAACAGCACTTGCTCTTAGAAATGTTTTAATTTCAGGAAACGAAAAATACCAGCTAGATCCAACTTCACTTTTTGGTCAGGAGTTCAACTCACTGGCCCCAATCGAGCAGTGTTCTCTGATTATTTTTACTTGTTTGAGTCTATCTACCCGCCATCATAAACCAGAAAAAGCCGTTTATCTTATTAGTCACCGACTGCAACACATCTTGAGGCTACATAGCGACTTTACAGATAATGGACTTCCACAGGAACAGACTGATTGGAATTTTTCTCCGGGAGAACAAGCTTCTTACATCAGTACAGCTCACCAAAAGCTCGGAGAACTCCAACAAGAGGAAGGTATTATCTCTAGTAATAGTAATGAACTGGCAACGGAAATAGATGATAGACACCAACTTCTCACTGCCCTGAATCAGGTATTCCAAGAGAAACTCATTCTATTTAAGGATTCATCTCCCACAAATTTGTATGTGACATGCCTTCTCATATCAATTGCCTACTTTGCCATACTTGGCGAGAATATTTTGTTAGAGTCTTTTGTCCTAATACCTTTGCTGTTAAACCTTTTTCCTGCTTACAATAATGCTCTTCAGCGTTGGGTATACAAACAGACTAAAGAAGAACTCAGCAAATTTCAATTACTTGGAGAAGAATTTACTCAGAGAGTCGCTTCCATTGAAACGGACTACAAAAAGAGGCTAACAAAAGCTCGGATTACATTTATCAGTACCTTACTCGTTGCCGCCTTAGTAGGACCATCAATGCAACTCGGTGCCCAAATAGTTAAAGGTGGGATAGATTCTATTCCTTGGTTATCGTTTTTGAATTTTGACGAGTCAAACTTTTTTCATATTCCCGACCAAGTCGACCCAGAAAGTCTCCGCTCGTTAAAACATCAACTGCGAGGAGTAATTTACCATCTCCCGGAAAACTTTCAAGGTTACTACGGTGAACAAATCGGTTATCAAGCGGAGAACTGGGTACAACCAGGAGGCACTCTGTACATCGATCGCGAGAAAACTGCCTTCACGAATACCTTTCTGGTTAGCAGTTTGACTCCTGAAACGTACTCCGCCGCACCTCAAGAACTAGTCTATGAAGTAAAAAACATTCAGGGAATTATTTATCCTCTAGATGGATATGAAATCATAGCAGTCTATCAAGTCGGTGGCGGACAACCAGAAATCGGCAACTCTGGAAATTTATACTACGTTCACAATAACAAACCAGATAAGTTGTTGCTGGTAACGCGACGCAGACACTCGCGGAATCTTTCAGCAAACGGTGAAGTGAAACGAGTTTCAGGAATTGAGGGAAACAGCTACACCCCTTGGAATGATTGGGAAACGAAGTACCACAAAGCACTGCAGTTAAATGCCCAACTTTCACAAGATCCAGATTTGCAACTTCTTCATTCTCAAATGATCGCTGAGGCAAATGACCTGGTAGAGCAGTTTAATAATGGGAAAATGAGCAACGAGCAAATGCGTACCTACTACTCCAACCTTGCAACAAAATATAGCATCGCTTTTGCCAACTACGTAAACACCCACAGGTATTACAGTCTGCGCTATCAAAATCCAGATTTCGTTGGAGACTTTGCAGCTCTACGAGGTATAGCTACTCAACCAGCAGCAGGCTATTACTGTTCAGTGGGCAATCTCAGTTTTCAAGACTTCATGCTGTCAATCGATATTCGTGTGATCAGTAAACCAGGAGCATCAGTCAGAAATTACGGCGGCGAGTTACTTTCTAGAATTGGTCATCTCACCAGTGCCGTATTACTCCCCAATGGGGAAATGCTCTCCACTGATATGACCCC
>CAZKNL010000080.1:0-2981 GCA_964554155.1 uncultured Pseudomonadales bacterium
ACCAAGAAGCAACATGGTCATGAAGTTTTTTCGTGATATTTTTGAGGTCGGAAAGTACATTCAAAAATATACGCCACACCATGATGACACCGTCATTGCTGTCGACCCGCTCAATTGTTTTTTCTTTGCATGCGTCAAACCGATGCTTCGCTTCAAGTTGATTTACTACACTGCTGATTACTCAGATAATAGATTTAGCAATGCTCTACTCAATCTCGTTTATCTCTTTCTTGATAAATTTTCATTGTTAATGTCGGATCAAAATTGGTGTGTCTCTGAGCGGATCGTTGAAAAAAGACGAGAGCAAGGCTTTGGTGACAAGGCACTCTTTCTTCCAAATACTCCAATCCTCAAATATAAGATGGCAAAACAGTCTAAAACTCTGAGTCGGGATCTTGTCTACGTTGGACGAATGGATGACAACATGATGATCATGACGTTACTTGAAGCAGTGCGTGAGCTGCGTAAAACAGTCCCGAAGATTCATTTGACATTGGTAGGAAGCGGTTCGAAAGAGGAAACAGTCAAAAAATTTATAGTTCAAAATAAGTTAAACAGAAACATTATGTATACTGGCCCAGTCACTAATGATAAAGTGATCAAAGTATTGACTAAGAGTGGAATTGGGATCGCTCTTTACTCTGGTGGAAACCACTGGAATAGGTATGGAGATTCGATGAAAATTCGAGAGTACCAGTACTTTGGAATTCCAGTAGTTGTAACAAATGTTCCTTCGAATGCTTCTGAAGTAAAACGGATGAAATCAGGAAAAGTGCTAGGAAACACAGTAACAGTGAGAAGTGTCACGAAGTCTATTTTGGACATTCAAAAGTCCTATCAGTTCTACACAGAAAATGCATATCAAAACGCAGTTGAGTTTAAAAAAGAGACGCTTTTGGAAAAGTACTTGAGCCTTTAGTAATGAAACAACAACGAACGAAACCAGCTAAAGTTTTGGTCACAGGCGCAACTGGTTTATTAGGAACTCACCTGTTGCTGGCCAAACCCAAGAACTTAGAAGTCTTTGGGGCTTTACATCACTACAGAAAAACACTCCAAAATGATGAGATTTCCTATGTGGATCTGGACATTAGAGATCAGGTGGCAGTTGAAAATCTTGTCAAGAAAATCAATCCAGATTTAATTATTCATACCGCGGCTCACGGCAGAGTAGATTACTGCGAACAGCACCAAGAAGACGCTTATGCCACGAACGTCCTTGGTACTCAACATCTCGTCGATGCGGCTAGGAACAATAACGCTAGATTCTTCTTTTGTTCAACCAACATGACGTTTGACGGCTTACAGCCACCGTATTCTGAGAAAAGCCCGCAACATCCAGCTAGTTACTACGGCAAAAATAAAGTTGAAGCCGAAACATATATTCGTAGTAGTGGTGTTAGCTACACAATTTTTAGGTTAATGACGATGTATGGTTGGAACTGGCAGCCCGATCGAAAAAACATGATCTCAATGTTGATTGAAAAACTTTCCAATGGTGAGAAACTGTGGATGACAAATGACGTCTGGAATAATCTTTTATTTGCTCGAGAAGCTGCCAAAATCTTTTGGTTCGCGGCGTTACATCCTGAACTGGTCCAAGAACAGACATTCCAAATTGCTGGAAAAGATCGCGTCAACAGATACCAAGCCACCATAGCGGCCTGTGATGTCTTTGGACTTGATAAAAACTTAGTGACTGAGGTGACGTCTGATTATTTTAAGGGTCAAGAAGTTGCGCGGTCCCCCGACACAACGTTCGATACCTCTAAGGCTGAAAAGACCCTGAACTTTAAACCCCTGGCATTACGATCTGGCCTTGAATATATGCATACTAATAGGCTGCCTTCGCTTTATGAAACAAGATAAAAAGAACTTTCAGGAAAATTACTTCACGGAGTATTATTCTGGATTAACTGGAAACTTTGAGCACAAAGATTTGGTACGGAATCGCAACTGGTTCTATGGTTGGTTCGATGCGCTCCAAGATTGGTACGACTTTCAAAAAGGAAAAAAACGCAAAGTTCTTGAGATTGGTTGCTCTATAGGGGCGGCTGCCTCGCTGCTCAGCGAACGAGGATTTGACGTTTTAGCCACGGACATCAGTAGCTTTGCCGTCAAAAAAGCCAGCAAGATTGTTCTGGATGTTGATTTCGAAAAGCTAGACATCGAAACGTCTAAAAAATACGAAAAAAGCTTTGATTTGATCTTTGCGTTCGAGGTTATCGAGCATTTAGGTCAACCGGAAAAAGCAATTCAAAATATGCACCGGATGTTAAAGAAAAAAGGAGTCGTGATCTGTTCGACACCTTATCCCTATGGATACGTCTTTTCTGACATTACGCACATTAATGTTCGTCACCCCATCGACTGGAGCAGAATTTTTGCTCGTGCTGGATTTAAAAATATAAAGTATAAACAGGTAGGGTTTGTACCATTCTTTTACAGATTCTCTAAGTATCTGCACCTAAAGATGCCATTTGGACTGCCAATACGATATGTTAACTCAACAATTTTTATCTATGCGGAAAAGTAAAGCAGTCCTTGTAGATATTCTGGTGATCTTGATTTTTTCACTGATCCCTTTTTTGTGGTTTGGTCACGGACAAATCATTGCAGGCCACGACGCTGGCTTTCCCTTGAGTCCTTGGGCCCACTTTAGTGATCGTCTTTTTCTTTGGACGCAGCGTTTTGGTTTAGGTGATGATCAGTCGACTGCAGTCGGTGGCTTTTTCATTCATGGTTTTGAGGGATCAGTCAGCAAAATTGGCTTTAACTTGACTCAAGTTCAGCAGCTGACGTTCTCCGCCTACTTCTTTGGTTTTGGGATATCAATGTATCTTCTTGCTCGAGAAGTTTTTAAAGATAAACGATACATTCCCCTGTTGGCAGCTATTATTTACATGTTGAATCACTTCTTGTTGCAGGGCTGGTTTATTGCTGAAAGAACCAAGTTTTCACTCTACATTGCTCTGCCGCTG
>CAZKNL010000081.1:0-2762 GCA_964554155.1 uncultured Pseudomonadales bacterium
GAGAAACCCGATTGCCAATGTGGGCAACAGTTGGATACTTCAGTTTGTATGGCATTGAGCTCCTCAATTCTTGAAAACTTGTTGACACAAAGTCACAGAGGACCGCATTTTATCATTCAAGGGCTGTTCAGGCAAGGAAAACCACGGTTGCTATAATACCTTCAATGCTCTCACTCCTTTTCACCAATCCCATCGAGTTCTTTGTCGCCCTTATTGGCCTAGTGATTTCCTTAACGTTTCATGAGTTTGCCCATGCCCGAGTGGCAGACCGTTTGGGTGATCCAACTCCCAGACTCCAAGGCAGAGTCACTCTTGACCCTCGAGCGCATTTAGATCCTTTGGGGACACTTGCTTTGGTGCTGGTCCGGTTTGGTTGGGGCAAGCCCGTCGAAATTGATCCATTTAACTTTAAAAACCCTGTCCGTGATAGTGCGCTGGTAGCCCTAGCCGGTCCAGCTGCGAACTTAATACTCGCTGGTTTGCTGAGGATTGCTATCCAAATCGTTCCTTTACCTCAGGCAGTTATGATGGCAGTCATTGAAGTCATCTTGATCAATATTGTCTTGGCAATTTTCAACTTAGTGCCTGTCTATCCACTTGATGGCAGCAAGATTGTTGTCCCCCTGTTGCCGCGCAGACTGGGCATTGAGTATGAGCAGTTCATGCGTCAGTATGGAATGTTTCTGCTTTTAGCTCTGTTGATTCCTTGGTCAAATGGGGTTTCGCCGATTCATACGTTGATTAACCCAGTGATTGACTGGATTAGCCACATCCTTTTTTAAGTTTAAATACTTCATGACATCAACTCACATTGGCAAATCAACTGTTTTTTTTGAACAGGCAGAAGAGTTTCACATTCTTAAAAGGGAGATTTTTACTCAAGATGTGTACTCCGTCGACTTAAACACCCCAGCACCTGTCATTATTGACGCTGGAGCACATATTGGCTTAGCTACTCTCTATTTCAAAAAAATGTTTCCAGCTGCCAAAATTTGGGCGATTGAACCGCTGTCCGAGAACTTCAAACTACTGGAAAAAAACTGTCAAGAAAACTTTCTGAAAGATGTGACATGCATCCAAGCTGCCCTGGCAGAAAAGGGCACCGAAACCACCCTCTATCTGGATTCTTCAGCAGACAAATGGTTCAGCACTGCCAGCAATCAAGCTGGGGCATGGGATCAACAACAATCCACTTCTCCACGGCAAGTACCAGCCATCCAACTGTCTCTGCTGATTCAGCAAATTGGCCAACCCATCGATCTGTTGAAGATGGACATTGAGGGAAGTGAGTTGTCTGTTTTACAAGAAGCTCGTCCACTCTTTCGTCAAATCAAAAATCTGGTTATTGAACACCATCCGACCGCCGCAAACTCCTTGATTGAACTACTCCAGCTGCTGCATGAAACCGGCTTTCATACCACATTCTGGAAAGATGGCAAAGAAATTACTCAGAAACGAGCAAAAGGATTAGTGTACATTCAGGCATCGCAAAAATAGCCCAGCACCCCGGATCGGTATCCCAAAAGTTTTTACCCACGCGAAATATACTCACCAGTTTCCGTATCAATGATGATCGTGTCACCGGTCTTGACGAAAAGAGGAACTTGAATTTCAATCCCGGTCTCGACTGTGACTGGCTTTTTTGGTGCGTTGACTCTATTGCCTGCAGTCGCATCTTCGGCATAAGTGACTTTCAACTTAACGTTCATTGGGAAGCGCACCCCAATTGCTTCATCATCATAAAAAAGAATATAGATAGTTAACTCAGGCATCAAATAGCCAAGCTTGTCCTCAATTAACGCCTTTTTGATTGGCACTTGCTCGTATGTCCGAGGATCCATGAAGATGACTTCGTCACTATCAATGTAGAGATACTGCATTTCTTTGGAGTTGACATCGAGTTCTTCCACTGGCTCAACCGATTTGAAGGTAAACTCTTGGGTCGCACCTGTCTTGACACTCTTCAACTTAGCACGCATGAACGCTGACCCTTTGCCAGGGCTAACAAACTCGGTTTTGGTAACTAGATGTGGCTGGTTTTTGAACAGGATATAGCTACCTTTACGGATGTTGCCACCTTTGATTGTGCCCATACGACTCCTTGTGCCTTGTGTGCTCCGGCGATTCTACTTGACTAACTCAAGAGTTGCAATGTAGCATATGGTAGAATTCAAAATTAATATGACTGAACGAAAGAGCGAGAAAACGCCTGCTGAACAACTCCCCGACCAAACTGAGGTGAGTATTGGTGGCCACCGAACTTGGATCGGTCGGATAGTAGAGCAACCAGTAAAAGGTACTGATACCCCCTCTCCACCTGAAAAAGATTCTGGTGGTCAAACCCCAAGTCAATCTAAGTAATATTAGATTAGAACAGATAGAAGAGAGCCCAGAAGAACTAGAAGTGTTGGGCCCGGAAACTGACAGACCTTGAATGATTTCCTGTTTCAGGCTGAATCTGTTTTTATTCTCCTTAGTTCCCCTCAAACACATCCCCCACCGGGAAAAAGGTCACATCGCGTAAGTTTGCCGTGTCTGCAAACAACATGACAAGGCGATCCAAACCGACTGCAATCCCCCCCGTCGGTGGCAAACCAACTCGCAGCGCTGCAATGTAATCATGGTCAAGCTTATACGCAGTCTTACCGAGCCGGCCACGTTCAGCTAACTCCTGTTTAAAGCGTTTTTCTTGTTCAGCTGAGTCAGTCAACTCAGAAAAAGCATTCCCCAACTCCAGACCACCGAGGAAAAACTCAAACCGT
>CAZKNL010000082.1:0-2756 GCA_964554155.1 uncultured Pseudomonadales bacterium
TCTTTTTTTTTTTTTTTTTTTTTTTGTATTTGTTTTTTCAATAAGTGTTTGGTGTTGTTTTTTGATAAGCGTGATTTCTTTAGGTGTATTCTATAGTGCTTGGTTCTTATTTCTTCACCGAGCGATTATTCAAGCCTGCGGAGGAGTTTTTGAGTTTTTGTCGATGTTTCTTCCTGATAAATCACTGACGGGAGCAAACAGTATCTTCACTTCACTTTTTTCTCTTTTTATTCTTCACAGTCAAGAACTTTTTCCTGTCCATCCTGCTCTTTGCGTATTTGGGACTATTGTCTGTATGGTTTTCACATTTCAATTTTCAAAAAAGGCCAGAACGACTTTAGTTATGATAATAAGTCTATTATTATTGTTCCTTTTGAGTGGCGCGACAATTGCTACACCTCAACTTAGGGTTCTACAGACAGTTTATTTTAGATATATATTTTATTTTTTCAGTTGCCTAACTATTGGATTTTCTTTTGAAGTTGCTCTTCAAAAGAAATGGTATCTCCTCTCAGGAGGAATTATTTTAATCGCAATTTTGCAACTTTTTTCGGTGAGTAATAAATTTTCGTTGTTTAGTTACTGGATAGCCCAAGATAGAACTCCACAGAAATTTGCTCAGTTCTTGTGGCACCTTAATCAAGGTAAATCATTTAGTGTCTCTCTGTATAGGGACTCAGCGTACTATTATGATAGTGTTATTCCGGCATTTTGGCTTGAAGAAGTTTCTGGAGAGAGACTTTATAAAATTTCTGATGGGTTGGAGAGTTATCTTCCCTTAGAAAATAATCCTGAAAAAAGACTCTTTATCTGTAAAGTAGATGAATCGACCGATAAGTGTATGGTCCAACTTTCTCAATTTGAAAAAGAATATCTTGCTTACAAGAAGAGTAAAGATGTCATTGAATATAACCAATTTGAGATCTCTACTTTCACGAAGTAATCAAGAACATCCACAAATTTGGTCTAAACTATGGTGGTTCACTATTATTGGGTTAAATTTCCAAAACTTACTGTTCAACAGCCACCTTCACACCCGGGCTCATCGAAGAGGCCACTACTAAACTGACTAACTTAATACCTAGTGCTTTGGTCAATGCTTCGACGTTTTCGACCAACTGTTTGGTCGCCATCGAGTTTTTGCCGATACGGACATGAAGCAATGGGGCTTTTTTCTCGGTTTTGATGGTGACTGTGCCAGCTTCCAGCTTCTTTTTTTGCGCTTCTGGATTAGGGGTGAGTGTGCCGTTTTTGGGGTTTGGCATTAAGCCTTTTGGGCCGAGGACTGGAGCGAACTTAGCCAGCTTGGGCATGTAGGAAGGGTGGGCAACCAAGATATCGAAGTCAATTTTGCCGTCAGCAATTTTTGCTAATACCTCATCTGAAGCGACTGCTACATTGACTGTTTTGCCAGTGGAGTGAGGTAAGGTGAGAGGCACACTGACCCCAACTTCTTTGACCACTGCATGGGCAGTAATAGTGCCGTCAAACTTGGCATAAGAAAGTTTTTTGACCAGTTCAATAGCGGCTGAAGTAGAGTATTTTTTGGTTTTGTCTACCTGGGAGCGGGCGGAGACATATCGCTTGCTGCGAATCCGACTAGATGCTTTTTTCTTTGGTGCTTCGGAAGTGACGGCACCTTGTCCAGTTACTTCTTCAGCTGGTGCTTCGACGATCTTGATTTCGTCAGTTGAGGAAATCACTCCGGTTTTGCGTTTAGCTCCCATATAACTCCTTAAACAATATCCACACCCATACTCCGGGCAGTGCCCATGACGGTGTTCATTGCCTGTTCAAGATCTTTAGCATTTAAGTCAGGTAGTTTT
The DNA here is from genome assembly GCA_964554155.1 of uncultured Pseudomonadales bacterium. Taxonomy (GTDB): domain Bacteria; phylum Patescibacteriota; class Microgenomatia; order UBA1400; family PJMF01; genus UBA924. The sequence goes on from CAZKNL010000082.1 coordinate 1,827, forward strand.
TCTTGAGCGATTTGGCGGACTTGATCTTTAGTCAACTTGCCAACACTTTTGCTACCAGTAGTTGGGCTGCCAGCTTGGATCTTGAGCAGTTGTTTGATCATGGCTGAGACTGGTGGTAACTTGAGAACAAAGGTGAACGAACGATCTTCAAAAATGGTAATTTCCGCGGGAATAACTTGACCTTTTTTGTCTTGGGTCTTGGCATTGTACTGCTTTAAAAAATCCATCATGTTAATACCAGCTTGTCCTAAGATTGGACCGACTGGAGGGGCGGGGGTAGCAGTACCGGCTGGTAAGTTGAGCTTTAAAACGTTAACGACTTTTTTGGCCATGTGACTCCTGAACGTGTGTGTTCTTGACTGTTTAGTTTAGGGGGGATAACGATGGCAGAAAATATTTTTGCCAAAGAAGAACTGTTATCGCCCCGTTGTTTGGTTCGTCTGCTTTGCGCAGACAACCTCAACGCGCTCCCTCAGTTAACCTCCGAGGTGAGAGGAGGGAGAAATTATAGCATATGGTTTAAGGTGAAGAGTGTAGTAGAGATTCCTTTTAACACGTTTTAAATTTTTATAGCAATTGTAGTAATTGTGGTAATTACTATAAAAACAAAAAACCAGTATTTGCCACTCTCTGTTTGACACTCAGATCTGCTAAGATTTTATCTGGTGTGAATGATTCCCCGGAGCACGATTAATGTATGAATGGACCTAGAACCATCGACCATCTTGATAGTTTCCACTCGGCAGTGCAGGAGCTCCAAAAACCTGATGCTGATCTGGAAGAAATTAGAAAAGCACTTGGGCTGCCGGAAGAGTCGCCCTATGCTGAAGCAACTGATCACCTAGAAGAAAAAGTTGAACAGGCAGTAGCGGGATATCTCGAGCGGCGGCAGCAAAGAGGGGGAAGGCCGATTCCCCTTCGGTTTCTACA
>CAZKNL010000083.1:0-2718 GCA_964554155.1 uncultured Pseudomonadales bacterium
ACGCATAGCCCAGAATCGATTGCTTATAACGAGCTTTAATTTCTCTAAGCGTTAGCTCTTGTACCAGTTCAAGATAGGAAAAAAAAGTCGTTTTCACAGTGTATGTTTCTATTGAAGGACTACAGTATATCAGCAGCGAACGAAGTGGTGTGCTACTCACTCAATTTTTTGCAAATCCAGATATAATGTGGCTCATGTCTCGTAAAATTATACTTAATGCATGTATTACAGGAATGGTTCCAACACGAGAGCTTACTCCATACGTCCCACTTACTCCAGAAGAAATAGCGATCGTAGCTGACAACGTCATAAAGCTTGGCGTTTCTGTTCTTCATATTCATCCGAGGGACGAAGATGGCAAGCCAACCTGGCGTAAAGATATTTACAAAGACATCATTGGTCGGATTCGCAAAAAACATAAGGACGTTGTTATTAGTGTTTCAACGAGTGGAAGGTTATGGAGTGACTTTGAGCGTCGCTCCGAATGCCTAGAGCTCGATGGCAAGTACAAACCTGATCTTGCTTCATTGACAACTGGCTCACTAAACTTTATTTCTTCGGCATCAATGAATGACCCTGAGATGATTAAAAAACTTGCTCAGAAAATGATGGAGCGTGGTATTAAACCAGAAATCGAAGCATTCGAACCAGGGATGGTAGAAATGGCGAAGTACCTGATGAAAAAGGGCATTGTCAATTCAACCTCCCCTTACTTCAATTTGTTTTTAGGTTCTCTTGGAACTGCTCCGCTTTCAGCTGCCATGATGGCTGCATATCTGTCAGTTTTACCTCAGGGCGCAGTTTGGAGCGTAGGCGGTGTGGGACAGTATCAACTCGACGCAAACCTGATGGCGTTGGCAATGGGTGGTAACGTTCGAGTGGGTATCGAGGATAACCTTTTCTTTGACCGCGACAAGAAAATTCTTGCTTCTAATGAAATGCTCGTTAGTCGTCTCGCAAAAATGATTACCGACATGGAGTTATCTATCGCCACCCCGAACGATGCTCGTGACATTTTGGGACTGCCTGCCACATAAGAAGGATCGTGTTAAAAAAATTTAAAAGATCACTAGTAAAGGCCTGGGTTAATGCTGACTCTGCTGTTTCACATCAGCTTGATCGTCAAAAACTCCGCGCACACACTCAGAAGTCTTCAAATAACCCTACTCGCAAACACTCTCGACCTTTCCTGGCTGTAATTTCCCCGGTCTTCGATCCAGGTTTAACTTCACTTGAACTTCTTATTAAAGACCTCCAACGTCAAACTTTTACAGACTTTATTCACGTCAGTGTCAGCAATGGCGAGTCGCCAAAAATTAAGAAATTCATTGCCAAGCTCAGCAAAGGTGATCCTCGATTTCAATATAAAGAATTTCCCGAAGAAGCTGCTCAAAACGCCAAAGAACTTTTTATTAATATTTGTCGCCGACGAAGTTGGGCGTTAAAAAAAGTTTCCACCGATTGGTATTTCTTGTGTGACATGGATCTTCAGTTCATTGATCCTCACTTTTTTGAGACACTTCATGAAACGGTGACACAGTACCAGCCCGAGGTAATCATTCATCGGTTGTACTACAAAAAAAACATCATTTTGCCTTTAAAACCACTGACACAAGGAAACATTGACTTAGCGAACTACAGTTTCTCTGCAAAAGTTGCCAAGACGATTCCCTATCCTACTGATATTTTGAATCAAAAATACCAAGGCAATGACTTTCGATTTATTCAAAGGGTGATCGAGAAACACCAACCAATGTACATTCATTCATTGGCCGCTATCAAAAATGGACACAACGACTTTTTTACACTTACCGAGCAGCTTGCAGAAGAAGAATAATTTCGTTTGTATTGGCTACTGACGTAAAAGTAACTTTGCCGGGATACCTACGTATGTTCCAGCAAACTCAATCGAGCTAGTCACGACAGCCCCTGCCCCAATCATCACATCCGAACATACAGCGATGTCGTTAATACAGACGCTACCAGCACCAACAAACACGTGATCTTCGATGACGACTTCTCCACAAACTGTTGCATTGGGCCCGATATGATTTTGATTGCCAATTTCAACTCCGTGTCCAATAGAAGCAGAACGATTAATCGAATTAAAATTACCAACCGTACTCCCAGCACCAATAACTACACCCGCATTAATCACGTTCCCTTGCCCTAGAGAGACGCCCTTTCCAGTGATTACCGATGGATGAATTAAGTTCGCAAAATGAAGATCGAATTTTTCCAAAGCATCAAGAAGTTCTTGCTTGTGGACATTATTGAATCCAAAAACGTAACAATCTGTACGAGGAATAAAATCAGTAGCTCGAACTAACTGTATGTCAGGAGGGATACGTTTTACGATCACGTCGTCAGGCTCCTGATGAATCACAATCTCACTGACAACGCCGCCATTGGCTTCGACAAGCGATTCGATCTCAGGGAAAAAGCGACTAAGTCCAAGAACGGTCCAGGTTTGCACAGTCGGATTTTATCACTTTCTCACGCTTTTTTGCCAAGGCCAATGCCCTTCAACTTCCATCTCAAAGGTCATACTTAAAAACGAACGAACAAGCACGATCACCACTAGGACGCCGACTGAAGTGAAGTTTGGTGTTCCGGTCACGGAACGAATAATGTCACCTGCAACAAGAAATTCGAGACCAAGCAAAATGCTGCGACCTAAGTTTTGGCGGAAAGTTACGTAAAGTTTTTCAGTGCTTT
>CAZKNL010000084.1:0-2556 GCA_964554155.1 uncultured Pseudomonadales bacterium
TCGCAGAGTTTATTGCCAAAAGTGACATTAATCAGAAAAATATTATTATTGATGCGGGCTATACTCTACATCTTTGATACATATTCCAGGCTAAGACTCAAAAAGATTGATCATTCAGGGTATTGACTAGAAGAGAAAAAACCTTTTTCATTACAGTAGTATAAATTTATTTTTCTGCCATGATGAAAAAAAACCGTTCCGCCCAACCCCAAACTGAGAACTCACTCCAATCTTCACGGAAACAAAAAGAACCTCTCTTTTCAAAACGAAGAATTATTTGGACAGCGATACTACTTTTCCTTCTTTTTTTACTGCTAGGTATCCTAGGAAAAGTAGCAGATGCCAGTGGACCTGGGGATTTCTTATTTGGTGTGGATAAGGGCTATGAGTCTTTACGTGACTTATTCACTCCTAATCCTCGAACCCGAGCAGCACACGACTTAGATTCTTTCAACGAAAGACAACGCGAAGCAGAACAGATTGTAGTAGGCAGAGATACCAATACCTGCGATCCTGGTCAAACTTCAATAGATAGTGATGCTGCTGCTTCTCAGAATGCAATGACTGCCTTGAACTTATCTTTAACTGAGTTGCGACAGGCTGAAGCAAATCTTTTACAAATCACTGATGCCAAGGCAAAGGAAGATGTTGCTGCAGAACAGGCAGATCGAGTTATCCACCATCTGCAAATTTGGGCAGCAATCAGTAAATTTGCACCAAAGCAAACGGAAAGTACTGTAGTTGAAGTTGCTGATCAAATGTCTGGCACACTTCAACGAGCCTTAGCAGTTTTACCAGAAGGTCGTCGAAAAGATATCACAGTCAACTTGCCATTCCAGGGTGATCAAGTCAAAACCAAAATTCAAGCAGCTTTCACTGTTTGTGATGCCGAAAATCAAGCTCGAACAGCAGGATCTCGATCTGGTCAGGGAACTGGTGCTCGAGGAACTGGAACCCAAGGAGGCAGTACTAGTCGTCCAACTCAACAAACTGGAGGGACAGGTGGTGGAACCGGAATTGGCAATAGTGGTTCAACTGGCTCACGACCAGCAGGTGGTAACTCCCCTGCCCCAGGATCTCAAGGTGGCTTGAATATCAATGCCAATACCGATAGTGGTGCCAATATTAACGTTGGGATTTCAGAACAAGGCCAGGTGACTATTGATCCTAAGCTGAGTCCTAATCCACAAGGTGGCACTGGCGCCGAGGCAAGTGTTAACGACCAGAAAGTTGTTGACACTCATGCCTGTTCAGGAGCACAAGTATTAGGCATCTGTCTCTAAATTGTTTACACTAAACAAGTGATTAAGGAAAACCAGAAGTTACCTTGGTGGGTTTATATTGTTGAGTGTACTGACAGCTCCTACTACATCGGTATAACCAATAATATTGACAAAAGAGTTGATCTCCATAACAGTGGTAAAGGCGCAAGGTACACCCGAAGTCGCGGGCCAGTGACGGTGGTATACTCTGAAAAACACCCGAATCGCTCTTTGGCGTTGCAAAGAGAAATTGAGTTGAAGAAGTTAAGTCATCTGCAGAAACAACAGGTTGTATTACATTCAAGGTAGATATGGAAACAGTCACAGAAAAACGTATTTTTACCGCTCAAGAAGTGAAGTCAGTATTACAAACGTATCAAGTATTGGCAGAGCAACTGTATGGTGAAAAAACACTCATTTTACCGTTTCACAAACTCGCACGAGAAGCTCAAGAAAAAATAATAGAATACCTCGCCATTGCTTTTAAACATTCATATTCTAAAGAAGACTTGGAAAGAATAGTGCGCTCTGCATTTGTCAAAAAGGAATACTCTCAAACCATATGACCAAACATTTAACAACCTCTTTTCTTCTCTTTGTGGTCGCTCTTGTTATACATACTGCATTTGTTCAATTTTCGCCAATCTTTGCGTTCACCATGCCTGAACCACTCTCTCAATCGGACAGAGAGAGATTGCAGGAAGTTGGCAGACAAAATGCATTAAAGTATGGAGTCAACACTGCTTCTTCACCAACTGGATTACCACAAGTAAAAAAAATTGCACCCTCTCCAAGTCCAACAAGTAGTCCCTCCTTTCCACCAGTAACACAAGCAAATTCTCTTGATGTACTAGCTAGTTTCTTTCGTGAGTTGAGTAGCATCATCATGGCACTCAATTGGATACCATCCCCTCCCCCTACTATTTCTGCCACAAACTCTTCTCGTCCTTCCCCCACGCCTGTCGCTTCCCCCCAACTAGAAACTGCAGCTTCGTATTGGCAAAAAGGTTTTAACGTTTGGATCAAGACACAAGATTACAAAAAAGCTTCAGTCTACTATCAGAAATCGCTGGCTGTTGACCCGAACTACCCGCCCGCACTTTCATCTTATGGCTACATGTTAGGAGCTTTTTACAATAAACCACAGGAAGGTGAGGCAATGGTCAAAAGGGCAATTGAACTTGATCCGAATTGGTCATATGGCCCATATAACCTTGGACTGCTCTACGTGATCAATGGTGAAAGAGAAAAAGGGCTTCATTGGTTACAATACACTGTAGACCACTTCCCCAAT
>CAZKNL010000085.1:0-2487 GCA_964554155.1 uncultured Pseudomonadales bacterium
TCAGGACTTTCGCTTCAGCCACAGAATACAGGGATGATTGGGTAAGTCATCACGTTGGTTAAATACTGATCGATCAATGATGTTTTGAGTGCATAGACCGTTTGCTTCATTTGAGATGCGGACACTTGAAGTGAGAGCCAAGCCTGGTAGCAGTAGGCAATATGGTTGCGTTGTGATCGTGCTTTTCTGGATTGGCACTTTTCACTTCCGGCCAGATTCTTCACTTCTCGATGAAATTGTTCGATCTTCCAACGGACCTTGTTCTTCTTTTGAACAACCTCCGTTGTGGTGGTTCGCTCAGGGCAGTTCGTAATCACCCAGTCAATGTTACCGTTTGGGGCAACCAGCTTAAACAATCGCACTTTGAAGGGAAGCTCTTTGAGCTTGACCCACAGGCCGTTTTTGTTCACGTCATCAGTCCATTCAATCTCTTGTACATGAATGTATCCTCCTTCCTTGGTCAATGAGACCAATCGATTTTCTTTGAGTGTCGTAAAAAAAACCATGCCCATGCGATGGATCAATTTGAGATTTGGGACAGACGCATACCAGCTGTCCATCAAGATTGTGTTGGCTTTGATTCCTTTGTCTTTTTTCGCTGCAATCAACATCTCCTGAAAATGATCATTCTTCGTTTTGCCATCTTGATCAGGAGCGTAGATCCGAAAATCAATCGGGTGGTAGTCTTCGCCATTTGAATGCACTAAATTTACCACACCAATACCACGCACTAATCCATGTTCTGCACCAGAATATTGCAGTTTTACCAGTTCAATTTTTTCTGAATATTGTTTGTTTTGGACGCTGTCATCCGCGATCAAAAATCCATCTTCAGTATTGTCAATCAAATCCTTCGAGAGTTCCCAAATATCTCGAGCAGTTGACTTTGAATGTGCCAAAAAATCACTCACTGCATCATGACTCACATCATCAACATGATCCGCAAACGTCGTCCCTGTGTAATTGACTGGTGTATGAATCAAAAATTGAATGTACCGATTCTTTGTCACACCCTCAGTGTATCAAATTGGTCTGGCTGAAGCGAAAGTCCTGAATGTAATTCTTGCACGTTAACATTTTGTGGAAAAATTGATGGTCACTTTCACCAAGAGGTTGTGAGGTAAAGGAGATGGGATAGCTTCGATCTTCTTCACCTCACGATCTTTACTTGGGAAAAGAGGAACCCCGTCATGGCGGAAGTGAAGGTTATTTAAGGTTAAAAGCTAATGGAGGCTGACATGAAAGCTTTAAGGTTAGTAAGTTTGCTGGTGCTCGGCTTACTGGCACTAGGTTGCAGAGCATGTTTTACATCTACCCCTGTGCCTGTGAGTGTAAGTCAGAATGGCTGAACAATGGTGTCTGCACAAAGTGCGGACACTATCAAAGGTAGTTTTAAGGAGGAGACCGCCATCTCCTCTAACACATTCTTTTTCCACAAATGTGCTTTGTGGAAACCCTATCCGGATTTTGATGTTGCCTGAATATGGCGCAATCTAATGAAAGATAGGGTTTTGTTTTTTTTGAAGGTCTTGTGATGGAAAATTTCCCCGTTTGGAACGGAACAAAATTTTGATAGGTAGAGATAAGAGAGTTAGTTATGGACCTTTTCCAAGAGTATCAAACCGAAAAAAATCCCACAAAGAGCCGAAGCTGTTGTGGGAGAGAATTGTGTTTATTATAGAGCATTTCATTAATGGGTACTCGATGGAGGAAGTGAGACTTTGGGCAACCAACTAAAGTACAACGATTTTACTAAAAGAAAGTTGAAATCTTTTATGTTAATCGAGGTCTTGTGTTTAAAAATGCCACCACTGCATCTGGAACAGCCTCATATACATTATTCACTTTAGCGGCAATCTCTATGATATCATCAACTGTTGGCGTAACATTAAGGGCTTGCATCGTTTCAATAACCAGTAGTTGACAATTACCCATCTTCACAATGTAACTCGCTTGGTCACGTTCTACCTGACCTAATGCCGCAACGTCTGGATACCCTGATGTGAGAAATTCTTTAATCCTTCTTTCTTCATTGCTTGTATGCTGTCGAATAGATCTTTCTAAATCTTCTCTTTTCGAACGATCAAGCACTACAGGTTTATTTAGAGTTTTTTCTACCATAGACGAATTGTATCACATCAGGTGTTCATATAGAAATTCATATGGTTCCCAGTTCTCGTGTTTTACTTTGGTATACGTAATCTTTATATAGAAGTTATTCATCTGAGTAAAACTGATAATAAAAATTCCTTACTGGTAATGATATGAGCATTTTTTCAAAACCAGAAGATCTTCAATCTTGGTTTGGTCATTAGGTAAAGAAGTTCTTGTAAAAGAAACTGCGGACAGAAAATCTTTAGTTACAAGACCTCAAATTGACAGTGAAAAAAGAGCCAAAGCACTTCTTTTGAGAAAAAGTATAGAGAAAATCTTGGGTAGAGTAAGAGAGTTTGTTAGGAACCTATACTCAAACTACGATAATAATTT
>CAZKNL010000086.1:0-2462 GCA_964554155.1 uncultured Pseudomonadales bacterium
ACATATGGATCATTGGTGCCATAGACCACATATGAAAAAGGCACGTTTGTTTTTAGTAGGTCGAAGTCGAAGTCATCTTTGTAAAATGACTGATTAACATGATTAACTTGCCAGGGAGATTTTTCTAGATGAAGTAAAAAGGGGCAAATGAATATCGCTGAGTTCAGCTTAATGTTATAGCGCTGCAATACATGAAGAGCAAACAATGGTCCTAAAGAATGACAGACAAAAATAAGATCATCTGTGCCAATAATTTGTGGATAAAATGCGTCGAAAGTATCTAACCAAGTTTTGAGATTTTGTTGAGTTGGAGCTGCTGGACCTTGGGTGGTTACGGAGTCCTTGTCATCTGCGGGAAACTTCGGTAGTAAAACTTGGTGCCCCCGCCCAATCAGACTTTCTTTCAACTTAGGTAACCACAACTCCGCGAGCTGGTTATAAGAGTTGAATGATCCGTGAATCAGGACAAAAGTCATTTTGTATTTATTCTAATCTAAAGAACTCACTTAGGTAAAGATCAGTTCAGAAAAGTCTTTTACTCTCAAATCAGCCTTTGCTAAATCTTCTTCAGAATGAGCAGTCAAAATACCAATAACGGTCATCCCTGCTACTTTGGCAGATTCAACACCCGGAGGCGAGTCTTCAAAGGCAATGCATGACTGGGGCTGGAGACCTAACTTTTTAACAATCTTCAGATAGATCTCTGGGGCTGGTTTACCTTTACTAACATCTTCATCTCCTAAAATAGTTGAGAAAGTATTTTGTAATCCTAGTTTCTTTAAAACAAACTCTCGATTTTTTTGTGGGGCAGTGGTTGCGATTGCTAAAATGATTCCTCGCTCTTGGATTTTTTGAATAATTTCCAACAAACCATCAACGGGCTGGATGTCAGGCGCATAGAGTTTTCGATACATAGCTTCTTTTTCTGCTGAATATTTTTCTATTTCTAGCGAAGAAAGTTTCCTCTCAAAGAGTAAAGTAAGAATGTCATTATTTTTCTTTCCTGAAATTTTTTTCTTGTATGTTTCTTCCGTAAGCTCCAAGGAATAACGATCGCAAAATTCATCCCATGCTCTTTTGTGATAGGCCATATTATTGACCATCGTCCCATCCATATCAAAAATAGCTGCTTGAACATTGGAAAGAGAAAGGGTTTGGGTCATTGGAGAATTGTAACAGAAGTTGAAACTTCCAATTCAACTCACACTTTTCTGATAAAGGGCCATTTTCTGTTTGTTTTTAGTTTGTGTGCCAATCAGTTGGAATCCTAAACTCTCGTAAAGATCACATAGTTTCTTTTGATGTGCATCAGTATCAAGCCGTAAAAATGTCAAACCTCTTTGTCGCGCTTCCTGGCTAGCAAACTCAATCATTTTCTTTGATAAACCTTGACCAGCAAATTGACGTGCAACACATAACCACTGCACATACAATGCTTGCTGAGGTTTATTTTGATCAGCACTTTCCCAATTTTGATGCCGGTCAGTTTCTTGTAAAACTATGGAAGCAACCGGAATACCTTGTACTAAACCAACAAAAAATTCTTCTGGCTGCGTATACTTCAAAAGAAAATCCCTATTCATGTTGTGTGGCTGCCACCATTGAGAAGGATTCAGCCCATTCTCTTGCAGCCATTTACTGACACCAAGCATGACTTGAAGAGATTTGTCTAGGTCTTGGGTGATGTTCATTAGGGAAAGTATAGCAAGAGTTGATCATTCTTATTTCAAGAAAAATTTTCCCATTTGACACATCACATTTTTGTAATATGATAAAGATCATAAATTTGTGATATGAATAAAATAACCCGAGTTCAACTCCAAGAATGCTTTTCCCGATTAGGTAATCCGCTGAAGATGGAAATCTTTTTAAAGATTGCTCAAGAGGGCTGTGAGTGTGATTTAGACCAACAACAAGGATATGAAGGAAACTGCGTTTCAGCGATCATGGAGGATTTAAACCTGCCTCAATCTACAGCTTCTATGTATATCAAAGACTTACGAGACTCTGGCTTAATTAAATGTCAGAAAAGAGGCAAGTTCCTCTACTGCAAACCAAACATCGAAACATTACGACAACTAAAAAGTTTAATAGACGGGATTCTCACCCAAATGGAGGCGAAATGAACTTTATTACTGCTCAAGAACTCAAAACACTCATAGAGTCAGCTCAACCATATATACTGTTAGATTGCCGTGGCAAAGGTTCCTTTGAAGCTGAACATATTGTGACCGCTCAAAATATTCAATGGAGTGATATAGCTAGCGAAGCCACAAAAATCATTCCAGATAAAAATATGCTGGTGATAACTTCATGTTCAAGCATGACCTGTGACGCGAGTGAAAAATGCTACGCTGAATTAAAGAGCTTAGGTTATACCAACCTTAAAGAATATTCTGGTGGTTTAGCTGATTGGTTGGCTCATGGCTTTGGAACAGTTAAACAATCAGTTCCCCAATGAT
>CAZKNL010000087.1:0-2410 GCA_964554155.1 uncultured Pseudomonadales bacterium
GAGCCCGGGTAGAAGAAGAAGGGGAAATGATTTGGACAGACTTCAATATGGGTTGTCTGCCCAGCTCAGCAAGAGTATTTATTCAAGGTAAAGGAGCTTTGCCAATCGATCAAGTTAGAGTAGGAGATATTATCTGCGCCACAGATTTAAATAATCTCCAGTCCATCCAATCAAAAGTTGTTGCAACAAAGAAAACAGGGATCAGAAAGGTCTGGTCTCTAACAACTGAAAACTCTCGAATTATTGAGGCCACCGATAACCATCCATTTTTGGTGATGACACAAAATTCTTTGAAGAATGGTTTCTCTCACCTAGAGTGGAAACAACTTAAAGATATTAAGGTAGGAGACAAAGTTGGAATACTTCGCGGATTTGGTTGGAAAGGTAAGTCAAAAGCTATTGCCTTTCAATATCCACAGAAAAAAAGAGGCAATATCCGCCATTCTCCTCAATTGCCAACGTCAACAACGAGAGATCTTATGTGGTTACTCGGTGTTTATATGGGTGATGGCTACTCTGAAAAAGATAAATCAGGAAATTGGACAAGAATATATTTTGCAGTTCCACCCGATGACCGAGCACGAAAGAAACTTGAAAATTTGCTGCGACAAGTTTTTGGTATTGAACCCAAACCAAAAGGAATTTGTTTAACTTTACCTTCTGTTGTTGCTGCAAATTTCATTCGTTCTCTGGGCTTTGAAGGGACTGCAAAAGAAAAGAGAATTCCAAATTGGGTTTACGATCTACCGAATGAACAAAAATTAGCCTTCATCAGAGGATATCTAGACTCAGATGGTTCTCTCGTCCATCAAAAAGAAAAAGATGGAGTAATATATGGCCAAATTGTCTTTGCAAGCGTTAACAAATTATTACTAGAAGATTTGAAATTATTGATGATTTCAGTTGGTCTCAATCCGTTAGGAATTTCTACTTATTCAAAATTTCGTTCATTGGTCAAGGGAGAGTGGAAATACTACACGTGTCATTTTTTAAACTTGAATATTCGGGGTAATTTAGAATTAATTATTGGTGAACAAACGAGTGACTCTGCTATTGAGTTTGTCAGAGTTTGGGAGATAAAAGAGAAGGGAAAAGAAGAGGTTTATGACCTAGAAATTGAGGGTGTTTCAAACTTTGTAGCCAATGGTTTTATTGTTCATAACAGCAAACTGACGATGAAGTACCCAGGATTTATCCTCGCCGGCAAAGGTGCCCGCGGTGAGACGCTCTCGATGGCCCTGGCTGGTGCTGGCCAACATCAAGACACAGGCTCTAAAGCAATCCATCTAGCGCCCTATACCAGTTCAACCATCATTTCCAAATCCATTAGTAAAAATGGTGGTCACACCACGTACCGTGGTTTAGTCCAGGTTGGACCAACTGCGCCTCATAGCAAAAATACGGTCATCTGCGACGCACTTCTTTTAGATCCACAATCTCGTTCAGATACTTATCCAACCGACCGGATCCTGAACTCCCAAGTGCAAATCCAGCATGAAGCCACCGTTTCCAAAATTGGTGAAGAGCAACTATTCTATTTAATGAGCCGGGGTTTGACTGAAGAAACTGCTCGTAAAATGATCGTCAACGGTTTTATTGATGATATCGTCAAAAAACTACCTCTGGAGTATGCAGTTGAGATGAATCGTCTTATTGATCACGAGATGGCAGGCAGTATAGGATAGGTATATGCCCATTGTGCAGTTTATTGTTGCGATCATCTTTTTTATTGTCATTAATCTCTTCCTAGCGCTTTTTCTGGCAAGTATTGTGGTCCTTCTTCTCAAGTTAAAAAAAATCCAAATCGAGACAGCAGAAATGAACTTCTTAGTCTTCCTTTGTTGTGCTTCTGTCTGGATCGGAGTTCGAGTGATCTTGCTGAACTTCTATACCTATCAATACTTCACTAACACTTTCCTCTGGCCAATGACGAGCCTGATGCCAAAAGAAGTGATTATCTTCTTGAATTCCAGCATAGAACTTCAGCCAACATGAGATAATTCAGTCGTATGACTGAAGAAGTGATTCAAGTTCCCGCTAAAAAAACTCAGCAGATTGAGATTCGCCATCCAGGAAAGTATCGGATCGAGTTAATTGGTGCAGGTGCCCACGCGGAGATTGTGGGTCGATTTCTAGTCAAAGACAAAATGGAAGTGAACATTGAACTCTATATTGTTCACAAAACTGCCCATACCTCAGCACGAGCAACTTTAAAAGGTGTGGCTTTAGATCAATCTCAACTCCGTTTTTTTGGTCGAATCATTATTGAGCCGGGATGTCCAGATACCCAGTCTTTTCTAGAAGAAAGAATTCTATTACTGTCTGACCAAGCGAAAGCAGAAGCTATTCCAGAGTTAGAAATTCTCAGTGATGACGTCAAGTGTTCTCATGCAGCCAGTGTCAGTCGAGT
>CAZKNL010000088.1:0-2279 GCA_964554155.1 uncultured Pseudomonadales bacterium
TTCTTTATGGAAAATTGCAACTGTGAGATCTGGTAGTGGATACCGCTGGGTTCAACTGTGGAGCTTAAACAAAGCCAAGATTGGTAATCCAGATAAATTGGAAATCGGAATGGTATTGAGACTTAAATAACTGAGACGAAGCACTCGAAAATAGATTAAAATAGTATTGTTGCGGGTATAGTACACTGGTAGTATGCGTCCTTCCCAAGGATGAGAAGCGGGTCCGATTCCCGTATCCCGCTCCATATCGAAGGTATTCATCTGAGCCGAATCGGAGTATCCTACAATTCGCTCTATGGCATTAATCAAACTCCTCTCCCTGAACGTTGCACTCTTTGAAAAAAATAACGAAAAGCTGGCCCGCTTCATCATGATGCAGGCTCCAGATATTTTGTCGTTACAAGAAGTGACCCGGCGTGTCGACGTCTCGGCAAATCGCGAATTCATCTCGATGAACTCGATCGACGTTGCAACGTCGAAATTGACCGAGTCTTTCTTTGCACCAGTTTGGTTGTTATCGAAGTTTGAGAAAAACGACTTTCATGGAAAAGAACATTTCGTGGTCGACTTCAAAGGGAAAATTGAGTTTGGCAATCTGCTTAAATCTCGCTACCCCATCACCAAAGGTCAAAACATTTTTGTGCAGAATCAATTCAGCTATGTGACTGACTGGTCGAAGTGGCCGGAGGAAGACTATCGCGCCGTCCAAGTCAGTGACTTAGAAATTGATGGCAAAAAAGTACGCGTCCTGAATTATCACGGCATTTGGACAAAAGATAAACGTGGCACGGACAAAACAAAAGCAGCCTGCGAAGTCATTAAAAAGTTGGCGTTGGAAGTGGACTACCCAGCGATTATTACTGGTGACTTTAATTTGTTCCCAGACACTGAATCTATCGGAGTGTTTACGCCTGAGTTGAAAAACTTGGTGAATGAGTTTGAGATCAAAACCACCCGTCCAGCCACGAATGAGTTGAGTGCTGCAGAACGAAATGTGGTGGACTACGTATTTGTGACGAAAGGTGTAACGGTTAAGAAGTTCGAGGTTTTGGAAGTTGATGTGTCTGACCATTTGCCGTTGGTATTGGAGTTTGAACTGTAGGCGCAACGCCGTTTGATACGCTACAATTGAGTAGATGCCGCCCAAATTTTTCAGTTGGATATTCTTCTATATTTTTCTTACGCTCCTGATCACCTTGGGGATCGTGTTGTTTTGGCCAGGACGCGGATTGTTGTTGCCGGTGCTCACCCCAAAACCAGAAACGTTCACCGAGCTTTACTTTGAAGACCACTTAGATTTGCCTAAGCGCGTTGTCGAAGGACAACCGTACGATTTTTCGTTTACGATTCACAACCTTGAAGGTAAAAACGTGAACTACCCGATTGAAGTGACAGCCATCAATGAAGCCACGCCGTCTAGCTTTTCCATTTTTAAAGGAGCGGTGGTTGTGGATGATCAGCAAACGAAGACGGTGCCAGTGAGTTATGCGATTCCGGCGGGGTTGGGTGAGCGAGTGAAAGTGCAAGTGCTACTAAAAAATTTAAATCAATCAATTCATTTCTGGGTTGAGACGATCTCGACTCAATCTGCTGTCGCGAAGGGAATGATTTTTATTTCTTCAGCCTCTGCGAAGCCCACGCCGTTTTTGATTCCTGACGATGAGTTTTCTTCCCCGCCTGCAACGACTACAGCATCACCCCAAATTTTAGTACCCTAAACTCCTTTTTAGATTGATCTCATAAAAAAATGTGACGAATATTCTGGTCAACTCTCTTTTTAGTGACTTGTCAATGTGTAAGAGTTATCTATAATGGAAAATAATTAAGAAGTTAATTTTGGTCGATTAAACGCTTGAATACTGATGCTCAACACCAATAAAAAAATCATTGTTATCGTCCCCTGCTACAACGAATCCGGTGCAATTGCCAGTGTTTTAAAAGCCTTCCCACATAAAGAACTCTCCCGCCTCAAATGGAACTTAGAAATTCTCGTCGTTGATAATAATTCAACAGACTGTACCGGTGATATCGCTCGTGAAAATGGAGCCGAAGTTCTGGTTGAGTACGTCCAGGGTAAAGGAAACGCACTTCTTTCAGGACTGCGAGCTGTCCCGGACGATGCCGATTATGTCGTCATGCTCGATGGTGACAATACTTACAAACCTCGAGAAATTATCAGAATGATTGAGCCATTAGATTCTGGCTTTGCCGACGCAATTCTAGGTTCACGCATTCAAGGTAAAGTCAAAGCGGGTGCTATGGGGGCCACAAGTCGCTTA
>CAZKNL010000089.1:0-2257 GCA_964554155.1 uncultured Pseudomonadales bacterium
AAAAGGGAACATTCTTCTAGGAACTAAATCGAGAGACATTGCACCTCCTTTACTTAAACACATATAAAGTAGGTGATTGGATATCCGGGCCCTGGTGTATCCTCATCACCAATTAGCAGTAATTTAACATGAGTGCTAATTACGTGTCAAGAGGATTATTTAACGACAACTTTGGTCTCGATAACAGTACCGGTAATACCAGCTTTTTCGAGAGCAGCGAGGTTTTTCTCGATGATTTTTTTATCAAACTCTCCCCCAGTTTCTAATAAAACTTGAAGAGGTTTTTTAGCCAAAGCTTGGTAAAACTCCATCTGTGTGGTGATTATTTCTTTGACGATAGCTGGTTTGGCAGCAGCCACCCAGTCGGCGGAAATCAGGTATGAGCCGAGACTATACTTCTGTTCTCCTCCACCTAAAGTCAAACAAATTTTATTGGCAACGTGAATGTTGTGAGGGCGGACCATGTGGCCTTTAATCTCATGTTTCAACATTTTTGGATCAGTGAAGGTCAAACTCCCAGAGTACAGTAACTTTTCGCGATCAGCTAAGGCTTCCACCTGTTGCTGCATGGCAGCGTTCACTTGTCCCCAATCAGTTAAATTTAATTGCTTCTTTGACCAATCATTTTCTTCGTTTGCTACTACACGAATGTCATCTTTAATGACCTTCTTGAGAGCGGTTACTGCTTCGTGAAAATGTTCTAATTTGAGCCCTGCCCCAACAAAACCCAAACGGCGTCCTTCGTTGATTTGAACACCCTCATCACCACAGGTAATGACGTATGACATAAAATTCCTTTTTTTATTCGTTCTCGGAACTGACCATACTTTGAACTGAGTTCAAGTAAGCCTTCATATCCTGTTCGACTTTTTCCCAGTCGCCTTTTGCTTCGCGAATTGCGTTGAAAAGGAGCTCCATATCAATTAATAATTGATCATCAGTTACAATCATGCGTTGTTTTGCCATCATATAATTCCTTAACTAGCCTCGCGGCTAAAGTTACTTTTTATTTGTAGCCCATTGGCACTTCAGTCAACACAATACTCAAACTCATTCTGCGTTGTGCTGGATCAACACTCTCAACCATCACGTTGACTTCATCATTTGGTTCAAAGATTTGGTCTGGTGATAATTTACTAGTGTGGATTAAGCCATCTACGCCTGGTTCGATCTTCACAAATACACCAAATGGAGCGATGCGAGATACTGTTCCGTTTAAGGTTGTACCAATTGGGTAACGCTCTTCAATGTTGGTCCATGGATCTTCCATGAGTTGTTTGAGTGACAAGTTTAATTTGCCAGCTTCTTCATCGATACCTAAGACTTTGACTTTTACTTCATCGCCTACTTTGTGGTAATCGTGTGGGTCGCCGACTTTTTCCCAAGAAATTTCGGAAATGTGGACTAAGCCCTCGACGTGACCGGTCACATCAGCACCCATTGGCACTTGAACAGTGACGAACAAACCGAAGTGCATGACTCCGGAAATGACGCCAGTGTAGACTTCGCCAACTTTGACGGAAGACAGAGCTTGGGCGCGTTGCGCAATCTCGCCTGCTTCAGAGACGTGCTTCTCGGAGAAGATTAATCTGTTCTTCTCTTTGTCGACCTCAATCACTTTTGCATCGATGACTTTGTTCTTTAATTTAGCAATGTTGCCGATATATTCTTTGGAGAATTGTGAAGAAGGAATAAAGCCGCGGATACCATCGATAACGACGATTAATCCACCTTTATTAACTTCTAGACCTTTAACTTTAATGACTTGGTCTTCTTCCATTGCCTTCGTAAACTCATCCCATTTGGTATCAATGGCAGCTTTCTTTAAGGACAACAGGATTTGACCGCGGTCATTCTCGGAAGAGATGACGTAGGCTTCAACTGCATCGCCAACTTCTAATTGGTCAATGTAATCGCGAGCGGCATCGAACTCTTTCTCGACGACGATACCTTCGGTTTTGCCACCGATATCGACTAAGATTGATTTACGAGTTTTGTCGGTAATTTTACCGGAGACAGTTGCACCCTTTTGTGGAGTGACGACAGTGTCGCCGTATTGAGCCATCAGGTCAGCCATGGTTTTTGGAGCTGGACCTTCTTTTTTGGCGTCTGATTTTTTAGCTTTTGGAGTTTCTTCTTTTACTTCTGGTGTTGGCTCGGCTTGAGCATCAGTTGCAGGAGCAATTTCTTTACTCTCTTCAGCAACAACTTCGGAACTTTTTTCTGGAGCTTGGGAAGCAGTTTCCTGAACCATATC
>CAZKNL010000090.1:0-2244 GCA_964554155.1 uncultured Pseudomonadales bacterium
GATGGATCTGCCATTTTTGAATACGAGTGGCTTGGTCCGCGGCTTTGGCATTACGCTGTTGATTGGTGTGCTAACCAGTTTGTTCACTGGCCTGGTGGTAACTCGTACCTTGATGCGCCTTTTCCTTAAAGACAGCACAAAGGCATCAGCAAAGCCTTTACTTAAATCATCCAAAGGAGCCAAGTAATGAAACAGTTTAGCTTCATGCGCTTTCGTCGGCTCTACTTTGCAATTTCCGCAGCAGCCATCATCCCTGGATTAATTTGTTTAGCCATCTACGGCCTTCGTTTATCTATCGATTTTACGGGAGGTTCTTTACTTGAACTTCGCTATCAACAAAATGAGCCAGCTGTCACTGTAGATAAACAGCTACTCCAACAATTTGCCGGGAACAGCGCGAACATCATTTCGTTTCAGCCTTCTGGAGACAATCAAGCCATTTTGCGGATGGCCGAAGTAACGAACGATCAAAAAGAGACGCTGCTGAAAAATTTGGCTCCTCACTTCAAAGCAGTCGAAGAGCTTAGATTCGAGACGGTAGGTCCAACACTCGGTAAAGAACTTTTCGAGAAAACATTAGCGGCGGTCGTCGTAGTTTCAATCGGGATTATTTTGTACGTCGGTCGTCAATTTCACAGCGTGAAGTATGGTGTCTGCGCTGTGTTAGCGATGTTTCATGACAGCTTAGTTTTAATTGGTATGTTTGCACTGTTTGGAAAGTTTTTTGGAGCTGAGGTTGACGTCCTATTTGTGACTGCTTTATTGACCACGCTCTCGTTCTCTGTTCACGACACGATTGTGGTGTTTGACCGCATTCGTGAGAATACCCGGAAACACTCATCGGCTGATTTTGAAACACTTGTTGACGCTTCGGTGTTAGAGACATTGGGCAGGTCTATTAATAACTCGATGACGATCATCATTATGTTGCTCGTGCTCGTGCTGCTTGGCGGAGATACGATTCGTTGGTTCGGCGTGGCACTGCTCGTTGGAGCAATTACCGGAACTTTTTCGTCAACCTTTACCGCGGCTCCGTTACTTCTGGTTTGGGATGAGCTTGAGCGTCGACGGAAGACGCGAAAGTAAGAGCTCTATTATTTCTACGATTGCATAGCTTTGACTACAGGAAATTCCAACTACAATTGGGAGGTAGTAGTGATCCCAATCAAGCGGAATAAGCACGGTGGTGATCCCGACCCAAGCTGCAATCCATAAGATAAAAGATTTTAGCTCGATCTGATCGTCAATTTTTTCACCCGTTACAAACTCCTGAACCTTTTGATACATTCTCGCCAAGAAATTCTTCAAGTGTTGGGGACGAAAAGGCTTCAAAAAGAGAACTGTTCCGAGAAAAATTAGTCCGACTGAGATTGGTAGGCCACCTACGTTTAAGAGTGAGTTTTCATAAAACCCATTTGGGGCGATCGTCCGTTGATAGACTAATAACAATCTATTCTGAAGCGAGTTTAGCGGAATTTGGTTGTATTTAAATACTGACGACTGCTGCTTTTCGATCGTGACTTGTCTTGAAATACCCATGAAAACGGTATTCCGAACCGGGCTGCTCCACAAAAATGGATTCAAAACAAAAAAAGTTAGATAGGCGATGACTACCAAAGCAGTTTGGAAAAGAACGATGCTCAATGGATTTTTCTTCCAGTTCATAAGGATCACTGAAGTTCCTGCAAAGTGAACAAGGTTAATCACGCCATTAAGTTTGGTGGCTGTCGCAAGTCCAGCAGAAATGGCAGCAATTGTGAAGTAGATGACTGAACGAGTTTTTTGATGTCTTTGGTACGAAGCAAAAAAAAATCCAATGCTCAGTGCGTAAAGTAAACTCAAGCACAACAACGGACTATCTCCCATTGCAGTCGTCATGGAGGTGAGCACCAACGAATTTTGACTGAGAATAAGAACGGTGAGCAAACCAAAAAACCAATTCTTGCTTCGCCAACCGAGTACAAACAACAAGATAAAGCTCAGCAGAGTGAAGACCATCGCGAACTTGCGCGCGATCAAAATGGGTACCACTCGAGTTTGAATTTCACTGGGTAAGTCTTGAATAGTACAGCAAGGATTACGCTCGTACATTTCTGGCCAGTTAAAGTCGGTGCTCGAAATCGGATTGACGAATTTTGGAACGGAATCCAGGTATGCTTGAACCGTTTTCCCAGAATACAGGCGCAAAGCAACGCCGTAATAGAGTTCAGCGAACTTTGGGACGTCTAATGAGTCGAAAGATTG
>CAZKNL010000091.1:0-2103 GCA_964554155.1 uncultured Pseudomonadales bacterium
GGTCAGCAAAAAAAACAGGGCACTCACGCTTCCAGTCGCGAGAGTTACCCATCGATATACTGCAGAAGGAATGCTTAGTGAAAATGGAGTGAGCAGTAAAAAAATTGTCAACAAAGTTGTTACGAACATTCCAGAAATCCAAAGAGGGCGTGCTATTCGCCCTTTTGTATGCCAGAAAAAGAGATACATTGTGAGAGCGTACAATAGCAAAAAGAATGACGACGCCCAGAGAAAGGAAAAGTTTTCCGTCAAAATTAGCAACAGAAAATAGAACGCTCCAAAGAGCGTCATAAATATGGTGCCACTACTTTTGTTCAACGAATCCTTCATGCCAGAGACATTATGAATGATCTTCACGTAGCCGTCATCATTCCATAGAGTTTACGAGCCCCGCAGATTAAGCTACTACACCAAGCAATCAACAGTTTGACTGTGGCTCAACATACAGCAGGAAACATTTCACTGACTGTGTGTGTGGTTTCTTCTTTGCAGCCTTCTCTCCAATTAAGACGACACTTTCCAGATGTAAAATTCGTAAAGTCAGCGCCAGCTGCCGGTTTCGCGGAACTTAACAATGCAGCACTGCAGTCTTTGGAACACTATTTTTTTAGTGAAAAGATATCCCAACCAAATTTTTTGCTTTTACTAAATGATGATGCACGGGTAGACTTGAATTTTTTTGGCGTTCTCCAAAAGCTTGAAGCACGTGTGGGTGTCCCAGCTGATATTTATGCTCCGATGATCTTCGACGCAAAAAATCATAATGAAATTGACTCATTTGGTGTTGAGTACTTTCGCTCTGGCTATGCCAAGAACTGTCGAAGTAACTATGTCCAGACGACGCTTGCTACAGCAGGCTGTGAGCTCATTCGTTGGACACTCGTGCAGAAGGTTGAAAAATCCTATGGATTTTTTTTTAATCAACTTTATTTTTACTACTTAGAGGACGTTGATCTTGCACTTCGGGTGGTCATGATTGGGGGAAAGATTAAAAAAACTCCCGAGCTGATAGCATTTCACCATGGCTCGATGACCTCAGGCGGGAAAAGAAATTCGTTTTCACTTTTTTACACCTATCGCAACATTCTTTGGGTAATCATTTGCTGCTGGCCCACGAGTGTTATCATTCGAAACCTCCCAAATATTTTACTTGTTCAGCTTTGGATGATCATCTACAGCTCAGCAACTTGTGGAATTTTGACGTATCCACACCTGCTCGCGCAGACGGTGCTTTCTTTATCGAATTTACTTAAAGCTCGTCGTCGAATTCAAAGCGCGTATACCGTTAAAAACTTTGGACAATTTCTTTCGCCCTTTAGCTTTAGGACATATCACGATACAACCATTTCAGCACTATGAATATGCGCGTCGCAATTGTTCATGATAACTTGATTGAGTTTGGTGGTTCCGAAAGAGTTTTGGTACAGCTGATAAAGATGTACCCCTCAGCGGATTTGTTTACCTTTTACCTTAATCATCATAATCAGCAGATTGAAGCTGCTTTTGGGAAAAGACATTGGGAAACTTCTTGGTTACAAGCTTTTCCTATCCTTTCAAAATTACGCGAGTACTTTTCCTTCTTGAAACCATTAGCGTGGTGGCATTTTGCGCACCTTCATCTCAATGATTACGACATGGTTATTAGTTCAAGTCATTCCTTTAACTCAAAGCTCGTCAAAACTAAAAACACAACACTACATGTTTGCTACCTCCACGCTCCTCCAAGGTTTTTGTATGGATTTGCGCACGAACTGTCTCATTTGACGAAAAACTTTATTTGGCGAGGTGTACTTGAATATTTACGAAATGTTGACGCTAAAGCGGCCCAAAATCCAAACTTTTTGGTTGTGAATTCAAAAGAAAACCAGCGACGAGTCAAGCGGCTTTATGGAAGGTACTCAACGGTTGTACACCCGCCAGTCCCACAACTTCATTCAAAGGTCCCACAACTACGAAAATACTATCTTGCGCACAGTAGGCTAGTAAAGCAAAAGAACATTCAACTCATTGTAGAGACATGTACTCGATACAATTTACCTCTAAAAGTCATTGGAGATGGGTACATGAAAAGCAAATTAGAAATACTCGCAGGGAGGAACATCC
>CAZKNL010000092.1:0-2031 GCA_964554155.1 uncultured Pseudomonadales bacterium
TTCTTTTCTTATTCGAGTATTTACTGCAAAGAAAACAAACATTCCCTTAGATCTTCAAATTGGTTGTGGTGAGCTCAATTTTGCTACTACTTCTGATCACTCAAACTCGCGCTGCCTATATCGGGTTGTTCATCAGCGGAGTGCTCTTCTTTTTTCGAGAACGCTCAATCTCTCGTCAGTTGTTCATTCAATATCGAGAACTCTTGAGACCATACCTTTGGCTATTCATCGTCGCTTCAGTCTTTTTTGTTCCGCTTGTTTCTAGTCGATTACTTTATTCATTAAACAGTTTTGGGACTGCTGGCGGATATACGACAAGAGAAAAACTTCAAGAAGTCTCACTACTGATGCTGCAAAAGAACTATGCATGGGGTGTTGGGCCAGGAATGTTCATTCCAGCTGCTTTCAAAGAAAGTCCTAACGGCATTATCAAGTATTTTCCTGAGAGCGTTCATAATGGCTTTCTGCTTTTTGCTACTGAAAATGGACTTATCTCAGCCGCTTTATTGCTTCTTTTTATCATCGAGTTCGTCAAAAATGTGGAAACCTATTTCAAACACTCAATCACCTCACTCGTCTTAGCTGGTCTTCTTGCAGAATGCTGTATGATGCTTCTCCATCCATTTGAGGATATCCCTTCGCTCTTTATCTATCTCGTGCTAATAGTGATGAGTATTCGACGGGAGGAACTTGAATATGCAAAAAAATAAATCAATTTTTCACTTTTTTTGGCAAAGACTTCGAGCGTTAGGTTGGATAGACCTTGTAGGTGTCGGCATTTTTTTGGCAATTTTAAGTATCGCGTTCTTTTTCTTTTTGCGTAAATCTGATTATGCATACATTACATTGCGAGTTTCACAAACGGATACGCTCAACACATACAACGACATGCCAGCCACCTGGTACATTGAGAAAATTCAACCCGGGCTGAAGGAAACTGATGGCTTGGGTCAAGAAAGTGTAGTAATTCAGCGCGTGCATCGGGTTAAATCGAATAATCTCAATCAAGATTTTTACGTAGATATGAAGGTAAAGTCTGTCTTTAACTCTCGAACTAAACAGTATAGCTACAACGGATCGACGCTTTTGGTGGGAAGCTTCCAAACGTTTAAGTTACAAAGTCTGCTGCTCAATGGTGTGGTCGTGAATGTTCAAGGGAACGACAATCCTCCAGAAACAAAGACCTTTGTTCTCAAAGGGTTCTTGAACCCAGTCAACAATGATGATCAGTTTGGGTTGGCCAATAGTATTAGTGATGGTGTGCAAAGTTATATTGTGGATAGTCTTGAAAAGGGTTTAACCGTGACTGACGGCGATGGTCAAAC
Organism: uncultured Pseudomonadales bacterium; assembly: GCA_964554155.1. Lineage (GTDB taxonomy): Bacteria > Patescibacteriota > Microgenomatia > UBA1400 > PJMF01 > UBA924. The sequence goes on from CAZKNL010000092.1 coordinate 1,326, forward strand.
AGTCGCTGAAATTATTTCCATTGATAAGCGACCCGCAAAACGCCAATTCGTTTACCAGAACGCATTCATTTCCGTACCCGATCCAGACAGAGAACATGTGGAAATGACTGTTAAAGTCAAAGCCTCAAAGATCAATGACGCCTATTTTTATAAGAGCGAAAGTCCAATGCTTGTTAATTCAGTACTCTACTTCAGCTTCCCGAAGAGCAACGTCAACTTTACGGTGACGAGTCTATCGACTGAGACCTCAAAGTAAAAACCAGGCTAATTACATGTCCAAAACAGTGCTGTTTGGGTCATCTGTTTGTGAGGACAACAACTATCAAGGAGTTTCGCACCATCTTGGTAATACGTACTAATCGAGGGTGCTTCTTCGCCTAGTACATCAACATACATTCCAGGATTAAGTTGAGCACACGTGCCTTTGCCGTACAAAAGCACCTTTTCCATTAATTCTGAAGTTGTCACTTTAGCCATGACCTCGTTAACATTACTTAGCGTTGCTGGATTGACTTGTCTCAACCAGAACCATGAGGGTAGCGCATAAACATGCTCCCGGCCATTGTTTTCACTTTTCGTCTGAATATCTCTCAGTAACGACTGCGCTTGAGCCTCTCTGTGTGCCATGTTCTCCATCGACGTATTGATCAGGCTATAGCTCCTCCACCATCTTATCAGTAGTAGAACCACAATTCCTATTCCAATT
>CAZKNL010000093.1:0-2005 GCA_964554155.1 uncultured Pseudomonadales bacterium
TTCCTGAAGGGCATATCCCCGCGCTTGCTGCGACCAGGTGATCAGGAAGTAAGAACACGTACTAAGCAGCGCAGCACATACACCAGTTAAGGTTGAGAAAAGTCTCCTGCCGACTAAAAAAATCAAAGGTGGAACAAAGCTTCCAATAAACATAAATGGCAAACGAGCCGCAAACTCACTCTCACCAAGTACTTTAAACGATAACGCTACCAAGGCATGGGGAATAATGTTGTGGTACTCAAAATAATGCGTCTTATCAGTAAAAACTGTCAGACCTTTTTCGGCAAACATTCTTGACTGAATCGCAGTGCTGAACTCATCAACCCAGAAAGGATGATGCTCAGAAGAAAACCGATAGAAAAGTGAGAGAAGGAAAAATCCAAAAAAAATGAGGTAAACCTTCTTGGAAAGAAGCGTATTAACTAAACCTGTTTTATCAAGGTTGTTCATTCTTTTTTTTCTTTGCTGGAGTCTCAGAATCTCGCCTGGTTAACTCGAAAAAGATGGCTGTCGCAAAGATCACGTAGCTAAAATTGGCAAGGACTTCGATGTACCAGTACGACTGGAGATAATAGAGAGGAATCGTAGCTAGAAAAACAACGAACGACACCTTCACCATCGCTGCAGTACTGATCCTGCTTAACCATAATAGCACTAACCAATCTATTGTTAGAACCACTATCGTGTAGATGTCTTTATACAAATTGATATAGGGAATTTTATCAATAACAAGGCAAGTCGAAGTAATCAGCAACAACGGTAACAATACTGCCACATGTGTTTTATAGAGTAAGAACGTTCTTCTCATAAGATTAATAAAGTAAGTCATTTCACTCTTTTTTTTTTAAGAAAATCCCATGTTAAGTACAGAAGTAACGTTGCGCTGGTTGTCAGCGAAATCATCCACCCGATTCTATAAATTTTTTGGATCGAGTACTGCAGTTTCACCTTAGTCGGCTCAGGGGAGGTTTTTTGAACGACCCATCCATTCGCGTAGCCATGCAAACGGGCATGCTGAGTCAAGATTCCTGCGGGCGAGACCTCCCAATTGTTGTCATACCGTTGATCAAACATGACTAGTGCCGAACCCGTACCTTCGAAAGAAAGCTCGTAGTCGACCTGGCTTTTCTCGGTGGTCGTCAACTTTAGTTGAGTTGGAGCTGCTAATGGCTTCTCGTTAAGTTTTGTCAGTGCAATATGTGGCGAGGAAATTCTTTCTACGTAAAGATTATTTAAATTAAGGTCAATGGTTTCGAAAGGAATCGTGTTCAATCGACAGAACTTCATTTCGTACTCACCCGCTTTATGAGTCTCTTCATTGAAGTGCAAATACTCCGTTTTTTGTCCATCTACCAGTATTTTTCTTCCCCAGTACGGGAGAAGTGGTCTGTTATCGTTTTTCAAGTCGACGAAGACATACAGGTCTTTCATGTCCTTCGGCGTGGATGTATCGACGTTAAACGTATACCAACCCTGCTCTAAGTTGCCTAAAGGAATGTTGGTGCATGCATCATCAGGGGTCAACTTCACCGTAAGTTTGCCTTGGTCGCCAAGCATGATTTTAAATTGATTATCAATCAACTCGAGGTAGTTTTGGCCCTTTTTGAGTGGAACATCTGTCAGTTTCACCCACTCACTTTTATCATCCAATGCAATGTTGCCAATAGGGACTTCAACATCGTTGTTTAAGACTTTCACTTTAGGATCTGCTCCAGTGAAATGGAAGGAGTTGACCGTGTCTTTTTTCGCGTAGAGGCTATACACGCCTTCATTTTCAGCTTCGACCAGATACATTTTATGAACATTGTCAGACGTATACTGCAGCCTTTGGTTGATAAGAGCCATTAATGAGTGGATTTTAGTTTGTGTTTTTATGAAAACGTCAGCTTCATTCGCTTGGGTGAGCTGCTCAAGACCTAACTGGAGTTCTTCCAACTCCTTTGCCAAGTTCTCTTGGAGGATCGATAAGTACTCATTTTCTGCTAATGTGTAGTCTGTTATCCCA
>CAZKNL010000094.1:0-1915 GCA_964554155.1 uncultured Pseudomonadales bacterium
GACAATCGTCAAAAAATCAGCGAAGCAATGCACTCTGTCCAAACTCAATTTCAGAGAGTTCACTACTCACAGATATTGAAGAGTTTAGAGTTAGACTTGGAGTTGGCTGAGAGTGAAGCAGAGAAGCAACAAATCCAAGATACTACCAATAGCCTAACCAAGAAAATCACAGAGCTTACGCACAGTTCTTTATCTCCATAAAAAAACCGAGCCATTGTCTAGCTCGGTCTTCTGTTTTTTATTTTTACGAAGTCATCTATCCCTGTGCTTGTGCTCTACGTAAGAAAACTTTCAAGACAGTGAACACAATTGGCACGATCACGATTCCTGCAATGACAACGCGCAGTAACTCTACAAACGCACGTTGGACTCGTGAGTCATGGAGGAAATCAATGTAACTATTACTACTGGTGTTGTAGCTTTTGTTCGAGTAACCACAACCCGACTCAATGTAATGAGACTTCAAGTTGGCGTACGAACGATCGTCCATCCCCATTTTGGAGTAGTTGAAGAAAGTCCCTTTCGGAGCCCAGTCGTAGTCAACATCCTGAATTTTTTCGCCATTGTCTTTTGACTGTGCTAGACGCTCATGGGTGGGAACCTTTTCTAGTTCTTGAGGAGGAATCAAGATTTGGCAGGTCGCCACATCACTCTGATCATCAGCATCGACCACACTGAGCTGAACAAGATAGTATCCTGGATGAATGAACTGGTGTTCCAGTGTTTTTGAACCAACGAGCGAAGTTCCATCATCAATCCGCCAAATAAAGTTGGTGACTTTATCTTGATAGGCTTTCGACATTGAGGCATCAAGATTAATTTTCTTGGAGTCCCAATCCATATTTGCTGCAAAACGAGCAATTGGCGTAAATTTTTCTGGGATCAGCTGTGACGCTCTGACTTTAATTAACGTTTCAACTGGTGAAAGTAAACTGACAAATAAAAATAACTCAATCGCTACAAATCCTAATGTTAATAATCCATTTAAGTACTTTGATTTAACGAACTTCGACAATGACAAGGAAGGAGAAGCAATAACTTTTTTTCGTTCAAGTTTGAGGTTTCCCTGACTATCCCTAGAGATACCGAAAAAGGCAAAAAAGAAAACTATCAGCAAAAGAAATACGAGTAATTCCATACATCCTTTCTGGCCAATCCCATATCAGATGGGGTCAATATGTGCTGAAGTATAGCACAATATTTATTGGCGCGAGCGGTCAGTCACAAACTTCATGGTTGTAATGACTAGAGTCCCTAAGAAAAATATAGCGATCAACCCGAGAAAAAGCTGCCAAGCTAACCCCTCATAACTGGTAGAATCAAAAACAGTCGACACACTTGAAAACACGTTCAGCCCCACAGCAAAAACTAAGAAAATTCCTACCATCTTTCCATAGTTTTGCCGTTCTTTTTTCAGAAAATCTCGAATGGACAGCAAATTTTCCTTGAGTCCAGGTCTCTCTCGAGCCACAATCAAAAAAGGAACGATGAACAAAAGTGCATAGATCACGCTGAACACCACTACACTGACACTATACAAAATCAGTACTGGCAGCTCCGCTATACTTGCAATCTGGACCATTAGGATTGGATTAATCATCGCGCTGCTTGGCAAGAGATGAAGCGCTAAAAGTACCATATTTGTGACAAAAAGTGATGGAAAGATGACTCGACTTCGCTGTTTGAGTTGCTGAAAAGTAGCTCTCTTCTCTTTCATTTTATCTTTTATCCAAAGCAAAAAAACTCCTTCCGCTAAAGAAATAAAGGGCAGCGTCATGAGTGAAGTAACCATCAAAAGAAGCCATAAGCTTGCCAAGTCCCCGTTATGAAAACGGATCAAAAAGAAAAGTAGTAGACCTTGAAAAAAACTTCTCAAAAAGCCCGCAAAGAGATAGTCCCATTGGTAAGGAAGTAG
>CAZKNL010000095.1:0-1788 GCA_964554155.1 uncultured Pseudomonadales bacterium
TACAAGACAATAAAATTGTGGGCGCAATATGCCCATTTTTACTTGTCTTATATGGCTAAGTATATCAAGAATAGCTTCAAGTGTCAAATATTATAGGCCCTCATTTTTTACATCTAAATTTGTCCTGCAAACATCATCTCTTTTTCTTTGAAACAGTATTTTTATCTTAAAATTGATCCCTCTTTACTCAATTACTCTCTGACTCTTGAATGTTCCATCTATGTAATTCTTGCACTTCGATAATCCCCTGAGATTAGATTTCTTCAGATCGTGTTGCCACTCAGCAATCAAACCTTGTAGCTAATGTACTCGCCATCAGCTTGTTCTAGGTCTCTTTTTAAAACATCCATTTCCAGTTTTTCTGGTAAGAGAACGATTGAGGCTAAAGTGATATATGGTGTTTGAGAAAGCCGAGTGCACATTACCTTCTCCAATAAATCCTTCATCTGATCTTCTTTCATATTTGGTTTGACTAAAGCTTTGACAGCGTTGTATCTCGCCTCTGAGTTCGTGGTATGAAATATTTCGTAGCTCTTACTCTTATGTGTCAGATAGTGATTAGTATGCCAATAACAACCTCGATCTTGTGTCTCGAGCTCAATAATATCTTCTGCAATTCCAAAGTCATATACTTTTTGGTGTTGCACCAAAAAGTGGTTATATCCTGAAGCATGGTGCGTCGAACATAGCAAGTCTTTCGCTTGTTCTAAAGAATGACAATCAAGAATCGCTCTGGCAACAATATTTCGTGGGACTCCAATTCTATGGAAAGAGTGCAACGTATTGATGCACTGCACCAACCCCCAGTTGTTTATCATCACAGAAGAACCTGGAAGTGCCGTTTGATAGTTTAAACTTAAAGAAGTTGTCCCATTAACCGTGGCTTTGAGAATATAAAGATCATCCAAATACGTAGGAAGCTCCTCCTCATTATGACCAATCACAGATGTGTTCTGGCCACTACTGACAACACATGTGCAGTGATCATCGTTGTCCTCAAAGAGCTCGTCGCAACAACTCAAAAAAAAGTCTTCTGTCTCTACGCCTGCAGCTTCTGCGAGAGCTTCAATTTCTTGGTATATATCTGGGAAAGCAGTTTGGGTTTCAGATAGACATCTCTGTAGAATCGGAATGTTTTCTGCGGGAAATTGTTGGACCTTTTTTGAACACTCTTTCTGAATTTTTTGAGCAAAATGCTGGCCGATAACACGACCAATATCTCTATGACTTCCATGTACCTCAATATACGGTAAAACTCCGTTGTGAAGAGGCATGGGAGTTTACTACTCTTCTATCCGTTCCCCAGTCAGTACTCGAAATAACACTATAATTCCCCAAACCAACACTGCGTAGACAATAATGGCGACGAATGTTGATGGTTCCAGAACTGACGTTGTTTCCAAACCTGGGTTAAACCACCTGCGGAAGATTCCTTCAAAAGGGAAGATGAAGATCCCACTGAAACCGTAAATGAAACGGACAAAGCCACTTGCCAGACTTGCTCCCATTAACTTAAGAGTTAAGCGAAAACTCAAGAGTACCTCTAATACACCCAAGAAAAAATATATTAAGTATTCAACTTTTTCCGAGGGCGTTGCCTTTGTTCTGACCGGAGTTTCTACTACCACCACTGGATCGGCTGCAACTCTTTTAGTCGTTACCGTCTCTTTGACAATTTCTGGCATATGTCTCCTTTGCCGCTATTTTTATATTTCGGCATGGTTCCATACTAAACTAAATTCAGTAGAAGATAAATGGATTGTTTAATCTGGGTATCTTGCTCAAAGG
>CAZKNL010000096.1:0-1783 GCA_964554155.1 uncultured Pseudomonadales bacterium
AACTCCGCCAGCTCTATCAATACTTGTTTTGCTTTTAGAGCTGTATCACTTTTTGATTTTACACTTTCTAGTTCTTTTGTTGCTTTTTCAATGTGTTCGCGTGCAACTTTCAGTGAATATTCTAGCGACCCTGTTTGACGGACAATATCTTGAACACGTTCAAGCTCAACTTGAGTCAAGTCACGACCACACACATCTACCAAAAAAATTTTATCTTTGTCAGTAGCATTTTGATATGCCCGCTGCAACAATAATGTTTTCTTTCCTTCACGGACATCGTTTCCAACTGCCTTGCCAGTTTCACTTGGATCACCAAAGAGGCCCAAAATATCATCTGTGATTTGGAATGCCAGACCGACATCTAAGCCATAATGTTTCAGTGCATCAGTTAAGGCCCCTCTTTCAACTCCCGCCAAAATCAATCCAATTTTAAGCGGACCGACAAAAGTGTAGCGAGAGGTAACTAAATCAAGACCCCTCAAGAACTCATCTTCATTCGCTTCTGATAAAGACTTTTGGTTTTGATAGTAATGAATCTGCCAACCTGCCACTGTTTCAAAGTACATTTTATTCATCAAAATATCGATCACAGCGAGTCGTAGTTCTGCTGAAAGATTAGCTCTACGGACCAACTCAATTGCAAATAATCCAAGGAATGTGCCAGCGATTTCCGAGAATGAGCGGGCATGATGATCCCGATCTTGCCACTCCGCAAAAACTTCCTGGTACTTCTTCCAAATTGTTGGGCCACCATAGCGGATTTCATCTCGGTCAGCCATGTCATCTAAGTTCAGAATGTACTTATGAAAAACTTCAACACCCGCAGCAACTTGATAGACCGCCTCACTTAACTCACCACCAGCTAACTGACAGGCCAGCAGTACTAATGTCGGCCGGATCATCTTTCCACCTCGTAAAGTAAAGTCTTCGAGAATATCCACTGACTGCACTAGGTGGGGAGTATATAAAGAGGCTGCTTTTTTACGATCGTGAAACAGCTCTTCCATTGGTCTTTTTAAACCTGGAAGGTGAGTGGAAAAGTATGTTGGTAGATCTGGCATGTCATCCAGTTAGTCAAGTGGGGAAAAGCATTCGCAGTATAGCATGCAGCAAATCGCAAAACATGTCGTATAATAGAGACTAGTATTTGTAGTGTTCATCCTTTTTCGGTCGATGCAATTTTCATTGACAGAAGCTGGTCCTGAACAAGTGTAGGTAGGAACGTGGGTTCAGGTCTGTGCTTGAAACTTTCTTTCCAGTCCTCACTCTTTAGAAAAGAGGTGAGTATTTTTTAATGTCAGATCAATCTCAAGATCAAGTTATGACTGATGCACCTCAATCATCCGCCCCTCAAAACGGGCAAGGTGATCAACAGGCAGGAAGTAACCCAAGAAAACTTTTCGTGGGTAACTTAAGTTGGAATATTACTAGTGAAGACCTCCAACAACTCTTTAGTGAGTTCGGCACTGTTGAAGAGGCATTTGTTTTAACTGATAAATTTTCTGGTCGCTCCAAAGGATTTGGTTTCGTAACCATGTCTACCGCAGAGGAGGCCCAAGCAGCTATCGCTGGTTTACACCAACGAGAAGTTGATGGTCGCCAAATCGCAGTCAACATCGCACAACCACCAAAGCCAAAAAGTGACTGGCAACCTCGTGGAGGTAGTGATCGTGGTGGACGCAGTAGTGACCGAGGTGGTTTCGGTGGCGGCGGCCGACGCGACAACTTCCGCAGTGGTGGAAGAGGCGGTAGAGACCGCTAAATTTTTTCTTTAAAACAGAAA
>CAZKNL010000097.1:0-1606 GCA_964554155.1 uncultured Pseudomonadales bacterium
AAAAAGCTAATATATTTATCTAGTAAAAATTCTGCAGCAAAAATAATTACGTTTTTGTCTGTAACGAGCTATGCAGTATACCTAACACATTATGAAATATTTCTCTTTTTTATTCAGAAAATACCAGTAACAAATCTGCTATTGAGTGCTCTTCTATCAGGGATCGCACTTGTAGTCACATACCTTCTTTCATTTTTGCTTTCAAAAACAGTCGAACAACCAATCATGAAATTGAGAGAGACACTCATACAGTAGTTTTGTTTAGCATCACTTTACATTGTCACCCACAATGACATACACTATTTTGTATGGAAGATACTTACCAGTTTGGCCCACTTGCTATCTCAAAGTCATTTGTAAAACAGCCATTTTTTTGGCCAGTTGTAGTTGGAGGGTTGCTCATTGTTCTTGGCACAGTGGTTTCCAAGAGTGGTCGCGTTTCGATCACTCCCACGACGTCTGTCCCCACACCCTCGATCACGGCTAAAGTTTTTCCTTTGGACCAACGATTAAGTAAATCAATACTTTATAATGTTGGAACCACCATTTTTAGAACTGACGGCCACACAGAAGAACGAATGTTTGAAGTTGGTAGCGAAGTACTCAGTCTTGTTCCTAGCCCTGATGGCTCGAAACTGGCAGCAACCTACAAGTTTCCGAGTGGTGGACTGAACTCGTCTGGTTATCCGTATAGTAGTTTGATTTTTTGGGATATGAACACTCGACGGAGTTTGCCATTGATCGCCCAGGTTAATACCACTGTTCGTTATCCGCAATGGTCTGACGATAATCGCTATATCTCATTTTGGGTGAACGATGGTGCAGAGTCATTCATTTATGACACCAGTCGCAGAAAAGCAATTTACAGTGTTAAAAAAGAAGGCAGTAGCGGCGTCAGTCCAATTGTCTTTTTGCCGGGTTCTAATGGTATTGTTTATATTAAAAATGGCACGATTTACTCAGCAGCTATTGATGGCTCTCGCCCTATCTCCTTAGCAGAACAGGCAGTTTCTATTCGCACAGTGGCAGGAACTACTGTTGCCAGCGCTCCAATTCTCTCACCCAATGGTGCGTACCTTACGTACTATACCCTGAGTGGTGACTTGATGGTGGTTAATACTACAACGCGTGAAACCAAAACCGTTGGTTCACATGTAACTACGCTCGGTTTTGTGAGTAACGAAGAGTTGTTATATTTGTCGAATGCTGACTATGAAGCAAAGAAACCTGCGCTTTATCATTTTTCTATTGCGAAGGCTCAATCAACCAAAGTGAGTGATTGGCAAAACTTCCTTGGGAGTGCAGCTTGGCCCAAAGCGACTGTGCTATTGACTAAGCAAAACCAGTTTTATTTATCCTCAGTGTATCCTAACCTCGGACCTCAGCTGCTTACCCAAGATGGTAAAGTTGAGCGAGACTGTTCCAAGGCAGATTTTCACTATATGTACAACAATAGTAGTAATGACACACGCATCCCACAGAGCAGTGAAATCATCTCTGCTGACAACAAGTACTTGCTCGGATCTAGCCAAGGCTCAATGGCTGTATTGGATGTGGCGAACTGCCAACCGTTTATTATTTCTGAAAGTAAGCCAGTGGTGAGTAC